>JALZJQ010000076.1 GCA_030859685.1 Actinomycetota bacterium
GGGCGACCGAGGGGTTCCAGATCGCCCACCGGTCGATCGAGAAGGTCTTCGCCGCCGACGACATGTCCGCCGTGGCGATCGCGGGCGCCGCGGGCCCCGCGGTCGAGATCGTCCGTCTACTGCAGACCGAGCTCGAGCACTACGAGAAGGTCGAGGGCGAACGCCTCACGCTCGAGGGCAAGGCGAACAAGCTCTCCCAGATGATCCGCGCGAACCTGCCTGCTGCGATGCAAGGCATGATCGTCGTACCGCTGTTCGCGGGTTACGACGAGGCGCGGGGCCACGGCCGCATCTTCAAGTACGACGTCACCGGCGGCCGGTACGAGGAAGACGACTACCACGCGACCGGGTCCGGAGGGAAGGACGCACGTTCGTCGCTAAAGAAGCGTTACCGGCTCGACCTCACCCGCGAGGAAGCGGTCAAGTTCGCGATCGAGGCGCTGTTCGACGCGGCCGATGAAGACGTGGGGACGGGGGGACCGGATCTCATGAGGGGCATCTACCCGACGGTTGCGGCGATCTCCGGCGAAGGGATGGTCGAGATCCCCGAGGAAGAGATCCAGCGCCTCTTCGAAGAGCTGATATCCGAGCGCGCCGAAGACATCCGGTCGCAGGAGAGCCATCCGGTCGATGTGCGGCGACCCGGCGAGGAGGCATAGCCATGCCGATGCCTTACTACGTCTCTCCCGAGCAACTCATGCGGGACAAGGCCGACTACGCGCGCAAGGGCATCGCCCGGGGCAAGTCGGTCATAGCCCTCGAGTACGAGGCCGGCATCCTGTTCATGGCCGAGAACACCTCCGCGACGCTGTACAAGATCTCTGAGATCTACGATCGCATCGCGTTCGCAGGGGTCGGAAAGTTCAACGAGTTCGAACAGCTACGCATCGGCGGCATCCGCCTCGTCGATGTGAAGGGTTACTCGTACTCGCGCGAGGACGTCACCGCGAAGGGTCTCGCGAACGCCTACTCGCAAACGCTCGGGAACATCTTCACGTCGGAGGTGAAGCCCTATGAGTGCGAGATCCTCGTCGCGGCCGTGGGCGAGACGACGGCCACGAACGAGCTCTTCCACATCCTCTACGACGGGTCCGTCTCGGACCGCACGGGATACGTGGCCATGGGCGGGGCGTCCGAACAGCTGAAGGCCTATGTCGAGGAGCGCTACCCGAAGGACTATCCGGCCTCGACGCCGGGCCTGGCCGCGGCCGTGACCCTCGGGCACGACGCTCTGCAGTCGGTGGGTGGGGGCGAGATCCCGGTGGGCAGCCTCGAAGTCGCGATCCTCGACCGGACGAGAGCCCGTCGGAAGTTCCGGCGCTTCCCCGAAGAGGAGATCGCCCCACTTCTCTGAGTCTCGGGTTACGACCGTCGAGGCGCGTATCCTGACGGCATGGAGCGGCGGATCTTCGGGACTGAGAACGAGTACGGCGTCACCTGCACGTTCAGGGGGCAGCGCCGGCTATCGCCCGACGAGGTGGCTCGGTACCTCTTCAGGCGGGTCGTGTCCTGGGGCCGCTCGTCTAACGTCTTTTTGGAGAACGGGGCCCGCCTCTATCTCGACGTGGGCTCCCACCCGGAGTACGCGACCCCCGAGTGCGACACGGTCTACGACCTGATCGTTCACGACAAGGCGGGTGAACGGATCCTCGAGGGCCTGCTGAAGGCCGCGGAGGCCCGGCTGCGCGAGGAAGGGATCTCCGGCGACATCTACCTGTTCAAGAACAACACGGACTCGGCCGGGAACTCCTATGGGAGCCACGAGAACTACCTCGTCTCCCGCTACGGTGAGTTCGGTCGCCTCGCCGAGGTGATGATCCCGTTCTTCGTGACGCGTCAGATCTTCGCCGGCGCCGGGAAGGTGTTGCAAACCGCCCGGGGGGCCCTGTTCTGCATCTCGCAGCGCGCCGAACACATCTGGGAAGGTGTCTCGTCGGCCACGACACGGTCGCGCCCGATCATCAACACGCGCGACGAGCCGCATGCCGATGCCGAGAAGTTCCGGCGACTTCACGTCATCGTCGGGGACTCGAACATGAACGAGTGGGCCTCCTACCTCAAGGTCGGAACCACTGCCCTGCTGCTACGGATGGTCGAGGAGGGCGTGCAGATCCGGGACATGACGCTCGAAAACCCGATCCGCGCGATCCGCGAGATATCCCACGACATGACCTGTACCCGCCGTGTCCGGCTGGCCAACGGGCGCGAAGCCTCCGCCCTCGACATGCAGAAGGAATACCTGGCAAAGGCCCTTCGCTGGGTGGATCAGCGCGACGACCCGGTCCTGAAGGAGATCGCCGTCATGTGGGAGCACGCGATCACCTCTCTCGAGGGCGATCAGGAGGCGCTCGTGAAGCAAGTGGACTGGATCGCCAAGCGCAAGCTCATCGAGGATTATCGATCGCGGCACAACCTGTCGTTGGCCCACCCCCGCATAGCGTTGATGGATCTGGCCTATCACGACGTGAATCGCAAGCGTGGCCTGTACTACCTGCTCGAACGGCGAGAGATGGCCGAACGCATGTGCGATGAACGTGACATCGAAAGGGCTACTCAGGAACCCCCGCAAACGACGAGAGCCAAGTTGCGGGGGGAATTCATCCGGGCCGCGAAACGAAAGCGTCGGGACTTCACTGTCGACTGGGTGCACCTGAAGCTAAACGACCAGGCGCAACGGACCGTGCTCTGCAAAGACCCGTTCCGCTCCTCCGACGAACGCGTGACAAAGCTGATCGCGTCGCTGTAATGGGTGCGTTCAAGGAAGGCGAAGTCGTTGTGGTCGTCGAGGAGGCCGATGACATCGTGCGCGCCACGGTCTCGGTAGGCGGGTCCGAGATCGCGGTGGTCGGATACCCCTTCATGCTCGGCAGTCTCCGACCGGGCGACAGGGTGGTCGTGAACACGACCGGATTGGATCTCGATCTGGGCACCGGTGGCGCGGGATTCATCCTCTGGAACCTCGACGGGCCTGGCCCCCCCGGCCCCCGCGATGGGCACATAGTCAAGCTTCGGTACACCCCATGGCAGACGGAGGTTGCCGCGGTAGAGGCTCAGGAGAGCCGGCACCACCAACGCCTCGCGGAGCTCGAGACGATCGACGGGAGACCGGTGGTCGTCGCCTCTTTGCACTCGCAGGTCGCTGCGATCGCCGCGGGCGTCAAGGCTCAGAACCCGAAGGCTCGCGTCGGCTACCTCATGACGGATGGGGGAGCGTTGCCGCTCGCATGGAGCAACCTCGTGCGCGAGCTTCGCCGGGCGAACCTGATCGATGTCAGTTGCACCTGTGGTCATGCCTTTGGCGGCGATCTCGAAGCGGTGAATGTCTTCAGCGGGCTCGCCGCGCTCCGGGTGGCCGGTGAGGCGGATGTGACGATCGCCGCGATGGGACCGGGCGTCGTCGGCACCGGCTCGGCCCTGGGCTTCACGGGGATGGAGCAAGGTCAAGTGCTGGATGCGGTGGCCGCCTTGGGCGGCACCGGGATCGCAGCGCTCCGGATCTCGTTCGCCGATCCCCGTGCCCGACATCACGGTGTGAGTCACCATTCCCTGACCGCTCTGCGCCTGGCTGCCCGTGAGAGAGCGACGGTTGTGGTCCCGGAATTGCCCGACGACCAGGACGAGGTCGTTCGACGGCAATTGCAGGAAGCAGGGATACCCGATCGACACCAAGTCGTGACGGTTGGGGGGTCGGCCGGCTTGTCCACGCTCGAGGAGAGGGACGTGCACCCGACGTCCATGGGCCGCTCGGTGGCCCAGGTCCCCGAGCTGTTCCTGGCGGGGGCCGCCGCAGGTCACCACGCCGCCTCCCTGTGACCAGACCCGCCTCCATGTGAACCAGATCACCCCCTGAGGCTCGGACGGCGCCTATAACCCGGCGATGAGCGGTACCGCCGCCTTTGGATACTCTCGTCATATGAGACGTATCGAGCGGCTCATCAACCTGATCGCAGCGTTGCTCGAGACGCTCCGTCCTATGACCGCGGAAGAGATCCGCGAACGCATCGGAGGGTACGACCAACCGAACCACGAAGCCTTCCGGCGCGCCTTCGAGCGGGACAAGGAAGCACTCCGTGCCATGGGCATCCCTCTCGAAGTGGTACCGACCGACCCCTACGCCGACCAAGCGGACGGGTACATCATCACCAAGGCGCGCTACTACCTACCGCAGCTCGACCTCGAACCCGACGAACTAACCGCTCTACGCCTTGCGTCCGACGCACTCCTTGGCTCGGGCGAGGACGCCGGCTCCGGTCTCCTCAAGCTCTCGATCGATGCTCCGATAGGCCCGGCGTCCGGCCCGCGTTTCACGTGGGGAGCCGATCTGGCCGCGGAGGAGCCCGTCCTCGGGCCGCTCTACTCGGCTCTCGTCGACCGGCGCGGGGTCCAGTTCAGTTACGAGTCCGGCGAGGGCCAGAAGAGTTTCCGGCGCGTGGAGCCCTTCGGGATCGTGCACCGGCGCGGTCGCTGGTACGTCGTGGGGCGGGACGTGGATCGAGAGAGCATCCGGTCTTTCCGGCTCTCGCGTATCGCCGGGGACCTCGAGACCGTCAACGTCACGTACGAGATACCCGAGGGATTCGATGCGGCCCAGCACGTTTCCGCAGCCCTGGAGATACAGACCGAGGCGCCGACCACCGCGGTGGTGCGTTTCGACGCTCGCATGCGCTGGTGGCCCGAACAGAACATGGCGTCGAACCCTTCTACTGAAGCGCCGGAGGGTGCGCTCGACGTCGAGATGATCGTGGGCAACGTCGAGGCGCTGGTCTCGTGGGTGCTCGGGTTCGGCGAGGGCCTCCAGGTCGTCAGTCCGCCCGAAGCACGCGCTACGCTCGTCGAACATCTCCGCCCGCTGGTTGAGATCCGTTGACCGAAACCGCCCAGGGCCGCCTCGGCACCAGGCTCCGTCGCATCCTTCTGCTTCTGCCGTACGCGATCAAGAATCCGGGCGTGACCATCGATGAGCTCTCCGACCGCTTCGGGGTCAAGAAGAAGGACCTGATCGGCGACCTCAATCTCGTCTTCGTGTGCGGCCTTCCGGGCTACGGCCCTGGGGACCTCATCGACGTGTCGATCGAGAACGATCAGGTGTTCGTTCACATGGCCGACTACTTCTCGAGTCCGTTGAGGATCACTCCGGCGGAGGCTCTGTCCCTCTACGTCGGGGGCGCCGCCGTCATCGCTTTGCCCGAGATGGACGAGGCGGATGCCCTTCGCCGGGCACTCGGGAAACTGGGACACGCGTTAGGCATCGAGCAGATGGGCACCGGCACCGGCGGGATCGCAGTGAGATGGGAGCCGGGGCCGGCTAATCATCTGCGTCTCGCGCGCCAGGCCCTGCAGGAGCAGCGCCGCATGCGGTTGGAGTACTTCTCGGCCCACCGCGGTGAGCTCAGCACCCGCACGATGGATCCGTGGGGTCTGGTGGCCGCACTCGGCCACTGGTACCTGATCGGGTTCGATCGTCTTCGTAACGATGAACGCATGTTTCGGGTCGACCGGATCAAGGAGGCCGAGGTGCTCGACGAAGCCGCCGAGATCCCCGACGACTTCGATCCGTCGAAGTACAGGGGCGCGTTCGTCCCGCGCGATGAACAGGACATCGTGTCGTTCGAGATCTCGTCCGCCGCCGCCCGCTGGTTCGAGGACTATTACCCGCTCCGCAGCTCGCGAGAGCTCGACGATGGATGGCGCGCGGTGGAGCTCACGAGCGGTGGCACCAGGTGGGCGGCGACCCTGGTTCTCCGCCTGGGCGACCAGGTCCGCGCGGTGCAACCCGAGTCCGTCCTAACCGAAGCCCGCGCTCTGGCGAACGCCCTTACGGACGCACACTCTTAAGCTGTTTGGGCGGTGGTGCCCAGGAGGCGAACGACCTTGCGGCCGGTGGAACGGCTCGGGAGTGAGAACGAGAAGGTCGAGCCCTTGCCCCAGGTCGAGTCGACCCAGATGCGCCCGCCGTGCACCTTGACCAACTGAGAGCAAAGATAGAGTCCGACGCCGGTGCCGCCCTGCTCGCGGGTGGACGAGCTGTCCACCTGGTGGAAGCGCTCGAAGATGTGAGGGATGTCGGACGACACGAGCCCGAGGCCCTGGTCGATGATGTCGACCCGGAGCTCGTCCTCCTCTCGACTGACCCTGACGGTCACGGGGGTGGGGCTCTCCGAGTACTTCAGAGCGTTCTCGATGAGGTGGCGTAGAACGAGGCCGACCTTGGTCTCGTCGCAGGCCCATGAGAGCTCATCGGCCACATCCAAGATGATCTCCCGCTCGGGGAAGTCCTGGATCGTGTCGGCGGAGACCGCGTTGATCAGGGTCGCGACGTCGACGGGCTCGACCCGGAGCGTCGCCTCCCGAGACTCGATCTTCGAGATGTAGAGGAGGTCCTCGATCAGCCGTTCGAGATGCGCTGCTTTCGTGTTGATCGTCGACAACGCTTCACGCTGGTCCTCGGGCGAGGCCGTTTCGACCCGCTTCAACAAGGTGCGTGCGAAACCCTTGATGATCGTCAAGGGAGTTCTCAGCTCGTGTCCGATCATCGCAACGAAGTCGCGATGGGTCTGGGCGATCTCTCGCTCGGAGGTCACGTCGTCCATGATGAGCACGCGCCCCATGGGCGCACCCGGCACCCGGACGTCAGTCACGCGCACCTTGTAGACCCGCGGTGGGTTGCCGGCAACGACTTCGCTCTGCATCTTGCCCTCGGCCGTGAGAAGCATCTCGATGTCGTCATGTCCGAGACCGCCGACGACGTTGGCTCCCGCGGAGAACATCGCCGATACCTGGAACAGCTGCTCTGCTGCGGGGTTGATCGCGACGATAAGAGCGCGGGCATCCACCAGGACGATCGGGTTTGGAACCGCCTGGATGATGGAGGCGAGCTCCGACTCCTTGCGTTCGATCACCGAATAGAGCTCGGCCGCGCCGACTGCGCTCGCGCATTGCTGGGCGTAGGCGCGCAGGAGGTCCCCACGATCCTCGACGAGGCCCCTGTCGGCCCTCATCGCGAACACCCCCCGGGTGTCGCGTGCCGTTCGAACGCCAACCGCGGTGACGGAACCGTCCGGAAGATCGATGTTGGCGACGTCGTTCGAGTCGATCGCGCGCTGCACATCCACGTGCGCCACGATGTCGCGGATCACAGTTTTGCTCATCCCCCGGAAGACCCCTCGATCGATCGCTCCCGTCTCGGGATCGAAGAGGCAGGCGAAGCCGTCTTTTGCCCCCGCCAGCCGCGTCCCGCCATCGAGGATGTGCCGAAGGAGAGAATCCACGTCCAGTGCTCCGAGAAGTCCTTTGCTCGACTCGACCAGGGCCATGAGGTCCGAGGAACGCTGTTCGGCCCGTTCGTGCAACCGGGCCCTGTTGATGATGCCGGCCGCCTGATCGGCGAAGAGTTGCGCTACCCGCAGATCCTCATCCGTGAAGATCCTCGATCCGGTCATGGTCAGGTTGAGGACCCCGATGCCGCGGCCCTGGATCCGCATGGGGATCACGAGGCTGGAGGAGATCGGCCTGGACTTGGGCACGAAGTTTACGAAGGCGTCCGAATCGACGTCTCCCAAGAGCAGGGGCTTCCCGGTGGCCAGCACGCGTCCAGCGACGCCCTCGCCGACGCTGGTCCGGTGCCCCAGGGGCACCTCGAGGGGCAAACCACGCGAGGCGACCAGAGCGAGGGAGGCACCACCGTCTTCGAGGAGCATTATCGAGCCCTGTTCGGCCTCCAGGAGCTCCAGGGCGACGCCCAGCATCGACTGAACCGACTCGTGGAGCGGAGAGGCCGACGAGGCGATGTCGTTCACCTTCAGCGCGGACTCGAGGGCCTGCCGCCACTTATCCGGTGAACGCGGCAGATCCGCCCGGACGCGCGAGAAGAGGGTCATATCTATCCATCGGCTGACAGGAAGGCCGCCCTGAGGCGTAGAACGTTGTCTAGGCAGAATGACTGAGGTCCTTAAACCGCGGGCATGCACCAGCCGATAACGCAAGGGTGACCATCAGGATCCTTCGAGAGGCTCGGATATGACGACGATCAAGGCATCGTGCCCCGGATGTGGTGAGGTTGACCTCACCGCCGATGACATCCTGCTCCGGATCGGAGCAACCCGATCGGTGAACAGCTACGGATTCACCTGCCCCGATTGCACCGAGTTCATCGAGAAGCCAGCCGACGACCGAGTCGTCCGCCTGCTGCTGTCGGGTGGCGTCGTCCCCGTCCCGGTGCACGTCCCGGCCGAGGCGCTCGAGGTCCACAGCGGACCTCCGATCTCGCACGACGACCTCCTGGAGTTCCACGAGCTCCTCGACGGCGACACCTGGTTCGAGGAGTTCAGCGGGCGCTAGACGCCCTCATCGCAGATCCTCCGCGCCGCCGCCGACATCCTTCTTGAGCGTGCCGTCGCCCTAGACTGCGGGGATGCCCCAGATCGGTCCCATGGAGATCATGGTCGTTGCGATCATCGCCCTCGTCGTCTTCGGCCCGGAGAAGTTGCCGGAGCTCGCCCGGACGCTCGGCCGCTACGCCTCGGAGTTGCGCCGGGTCGCCGGGGAGGTCCGGTCCGAGTTCGAGTTCGGCATCGACGACGAGGTCGAGGACGAGAAGCCCGCCCCCAAGCCGCGGAAACCGTCGACGACTCGCTCCGACCCGTCGGATACGAGCTCCGAGAGAGACGCTCCGCAGCGACCCGAAGGCTCGGTCGAGGACCACGTCGCCGGTGAGACTCCCGTGGACACCGATGCGCCGCTCGCCCGGGGGATCGAGCCGAAGCCTGGTGCGAGCGGAAATGGTCGAACGCCGGCGGATCCGGAGGCTTAGTGGCCACCGATTCCACTCGAAGAAGGCTGCTCCGCTTCAGGAGGAAGCCCAAGCCGGGCAGCAGGGTAGAGGCGATGACGGTGATGGAGCACCTGAGGGAGCTCCGGACCCGGATCATCATCTCGGCTCTCGCGTTCATCGTGATCTCGGTGATCGCGTTCTTCTTCTACGATCCGATCCAGACTTTCTTGCGAACTCCGCTGTGCGACGTGCCTCGTGACCGGCTGGGCCCACAGGGTTGCGAGCTCGTTTTCACGAAACCCACGGGCGGCTTCCAGTTCCGCCTCAAGCTGACCGCGCTCGTCGGTCTCGCGATCACCTCGCCGATCTGGATCTATCAGATCTACGCCTTCATCGTCCCTGCCCTCACCTCGAAGGAGAAGCGCTACTCGATCCCCTTCCTTGCCTCATCGATCCTGTTGTTCCTGGTCGGCACGACCTTCGCCTACCTCACGCTGCCGGTCGGTCTGCGCTTCCTTATCGAGCTGGGGGGGGAGGGCCTCGTACCTCTCGTCGACGCCGAGTCGTACCTGAGCTTCGTCGGCTTCCTCCTGCTGGCCTTCGGTCTCACGTTCGAGCTGCCCTTGCTCCTGGTCTTCCTGGGCCTCGTCGGCGCCGTCTCGGTCGAACAGCTCCGACAGCATCGCAAGATGGCGTTCGTATCCACGTTCGTACTGGCCGCGGTCGTCACGCCGAGTCAGGATCCCTACACGATGTCGATCATGGCCGTACCGCTGTACCTGCTCTACGAGCTCACGATCATCATCCTTCGCACCGTCATGCGGCGCCGGGGTCTGGCCCAGAGGTGATCATGGCGGGGGTCCACGAGGCCTCCGATATATTCGGGCGATGGCGATCAAGGGAAAGAAGAAGAGTCGCGGGAGCCAGGCCAGGCGGCGCCCCGCCGCGGCCCCCCGCCCCACGGTCACCGCCCGGCGTCGAGAGCCCTGGTACCGGACCACCCGCGGGCGACTGATCGCCGGTGCCGTCCTGGCCGCGATCGCGGGCCTCGTTATCTGGGCCGCTATGGCGGCGCAATCGCGTTCCGACGAGCTCGCCCAAGAGCAGAACCAACTCGTCGACTACACGTCCGAAATGAGGTCGATCCTGCAGATCGTGCGTCCGCCTGCTGGAGAGATGACACAAGCTCCTACCTCGGTGACGGAGGGTCTTGGATCGCTGGACAAGGACGTGGTCGGGTGGCTTGCCCAGCTCACGAACGCTCAACAGCAGATACAAGGAGTGTCCGCTCCTGCGGGTCAGGACAGCGTGAATGCCGCGTTCCTCCAGGCCATCAACACGTACGCCTCCGCCGCACGCACCTACGAGCTGGCACAGCAGGTGGACGGCAAGGTGGTCGACGAGGTCCTGCAACGCGCCGGCGAGCAGCGCGATCAGGCCGGGTCGCAGTGGCAACTGGCCACCGATCTTCTCGATAAGGCTCGCGCGGAAGCCGAGATGAGCGCATCGGGCATCGCGGTTCCGGCCGAAGCGGTCCCGGGGACGGAACCTTCCGGCGGCGAAGGCGGCGACGCCACCGGTGAGGGCAGCTAACACGCCCGACCAGCGTCCCGTCGTGGTGATCGATTTCGAACATTCCTACGGGTTCTCGTTCGATCCCTTCCAGAGCCAGGCGTGCGCTGCCGTCGCACAGGGGTCCTCCGTCCTCGTCGCCGCCCCCACGGGGGCGGGCAAAACCGTGGTCGGCGAGTTCGCCGCGTGGATGGCGCTGCGGGGTGGAGGGAAGACCTTCTACACGACTCCGATCAAGGCTCTCTCGAACCAGAAGTACGGAGATTTCGTCGAGCTTCATGGTGCGGAGAACGTGGGTCTGCTGACCGGCGATAACTCGGTGAACGGCGACGCGCCCATCGTGGTGATGACCACTGAGGTGTTGCGGAACATGATCTACGAGGACGCGCCGGTGCTAGCGGACCTTCGCTATGTCGTTCTCGACGAGGTGCACTACCTCCAGGATCGTTATCGGGGCGGTGTGTGGGAAGAGGTTCTCATCCACCTCCCGGTCGACGTCCTAACTGTCTCGCTGTCTGCCACGGTCTCCAACGCCGAGGAGTTCGCCGAGTGGCTGAAGACCCTGAGAGGGTCTACGGAAGTCATCATCGAAGAAAAGCGGCCGGTCGAGATCCGCCATTGGTATTTCGCGTCCGATGAGCTACTCCCGATGTTCGTGAAGAAATCCAATGGCGAGGTGATCCCGAACCCTCAGGGCAGGCAGCTGGGTCGTCGGAAGAGTCGCGGGGCCGAGCGGCCGCGCCGGGGCGGACAACGACCACGTGCTCGAGGCCGTCCGCCGAGAAGGACCGAAGTGATCGACCGGCTCTCCTCGGAATCGATGCTGCCGGTCATCTACTTCATCTTCTCTCGCAAGGGATGCGACGACGCCGTCATGCAGTGCCTTCGCGACAACGTGCGTCTCACGACCGCGTCGGAGCGGAAGGAGATCGTCACGTACGCGAGCGAGAGAGTGGGGGACCTATCGCCGGAGGAGCTCGAGGTCCTCGGTTACGACTCTTGGGTTGAAGCCCTTCGTCGCGGCGTTGCGGCGCATCATGCGGGGATGATTCCCGCCTTCAAGGAGATCGTCGAGGAGCTCTTCTCTCGAGGTCTGGTCAAGGCCGTGTTCGCAACCGAGACCTTGGCGCTCGGCATCAACATGCCCGCTCGAACGGTAGTGGTTGAAAGCCTCATGAAGTTCACCGGCGAGAAGCACGAACAGATCACGCCCGGGCAATACACACAGCTATCGGGCCGAGCGGGTCGGAGGGGGATAGACGAGCTCGGTCATTGCGTCGTCCTGATGCAGCGGTTCATCGAGTTCGATGCGATCACGCGGCTCGCTTCCACTCGGACGTACCCATTGGTTTCCTCTTTCCGCCCCTCGTACAACATGGCGGTGAACCTCGTGCGCAACTACGATCGGCCCGAAGCAGAGCATCTCGTCAACTCTTCGTTCGCTCAGTACCAGGCCGACCGCGACGTCGTGCAACTTGAACAGTCCAAGGAACGACTGGAGGCGTACCTCGCTTCCTATCGCGAGCGGTTCCGCTGCGACCTTGGGGATTTCGACGAGTATCGAAAGCTGCACGACAAGCTCCGCCGCCTCGAGGGACGGCACGGCTCGCGCCAGGAACGTGAACGCAGGGAGCGCACCCTCGATGCCATCAACTCGCTCGAGCCGGGGGATGTGATCCAGGTGCGGGGGGGCCGTAGGCGGGGCCGATATGCGGTTCTCGACGTGACACAGCGCCGTTCGGAGAAGAGTCCACGTGTACTTGCGCTGTCGGAGGAGCGTTCGATGGTGCGCTTCGCCCCCGTCGACTTCAGGGAGCCTCCTCGTCCGGTGGGACGGTTGAGGCTCCCCAAGGGTTTCCACACGCGTGATGCCCACGCGCGACGGAAGGTGGCGCGCGATCTGGCGGACCTCAAGCCGGGGCCTCCGGCGCGTGTTGAGGGCCTGCGGGCGGAAAGTTCGGAGATGGAGGAGCTTGCCTCCCGGCTCGAGCGCCATCCATGCAGCGAGTGTCCAGACCTGTCGCGCCACATCCATTTCGCGGAACGGGCGACGCGACTCGAGAAAGAGGTCCAAGGGATCGCACGGCGGATCGGCCGGAGAACGCAAACCCTGGCGCGCCGCTTCGAACGGGTCCTCGAGGTTCTCGAGCACCTCGGTTACGTCGAGCGATGGACGCTCACGAACAAGGGCGAGATCCTGTCGAGGGTCTATAACGAGTCGGACCTCCTCGTGGTCGAGGCTATCGAGGAGGGGTTGTTCGAGGATCTGAATGCTCCCGATCTGGCGGCGGTCATCTCGGCCCTCGTGTTCGAGACCCGCGGTCCCGACCCGGAAGTGACGGCGTCGATGCCCTCGCGGGCGTCGGATGGCGTCTGGAAGGAGCTCATGGCGCTCTGGCGCTCGATCCACAGGGACGAGGAGGTTCGCGGTCTCGAGCTCACTCGGGAGCCGGATCCGGGCTTCGCCGCTCGGGCCCGCTTGTGGGCTTCCGGTGAGCCGCTGGATGAGGTCCTCGGGTACGAGGACGCAGCCGGCGACTTCGTCCGCTCGGTCAAGCAGCTCGTGGACCTGCTCCGTCAGCTGGTCGAGATAGCGCCCACCGACGAGCTGGCCGCCCGCCTGAAGGACGCCACGGAATCGGTCCACCGGGGTGTGGTGGCCTATACCTCACTGGAGCTCGACTCCCTGGAGCTCGACGACGAAGAACCGTAGCTGGACGACCGGAGCTCGACTTGCACCCTGAGCTGGACGAACGCCTGAGCTGGACGAACGCCTGAGCTGGACGAAGAAGAGGAGTGCTCTGAAGAAAGGGCCCGTAGGGCCTGCCGTTCGATTGATCCGGCGCAGGAGCCGGGAGCCGAGTTCGCCTCTCGCAGACCCGTGGTGCGTGTGGTGCGTGTGGTGCATGCACCCCGTGCACCGCATGCACCCCGTGCACCGCTTGCACCCCGTGCACCGCTTGCACCCCGTGCACCGCTTGCACCCCGTGCACCGCTTGCACCCCGTGCACCGGAGTAGACCTCGCCTTGGGAATCGGTAAGGAAAGATCGGCGGCGGACGGCATGTGGCGGGGCAGCCCTCTGCGACAAGCCCAGCTCGCAACCGTTGCCCGTGGACCCACGCATCGAGCCGCCATCCCAGCCCCCTGCTTCCGGGGACCGCGGTTCGCAACCGTTGCCCGTGGGACCCACGCATCGAGCCGCGGTCCCAACTCCCGGACTCCGGGGAGCCGGGCGGGATGCGAGGATGGGCGCATGAAGGACGCCTTCGTCGTCGATGCCGTACGAACCCCCATGGGCCGGTTCGCTGGGGCTCTCGCCTCCGTGCGCCCGGACGACCTAGCCGCCCACGTGATCGCCGCCCTCGTCCAGCGCAACGAGGTCCCAGGGGACCGCGTCGACGACGTCTTCTGGGGCGCCGCCAACCAGGCCGGCGAGGACAATCGCAATGTGGCTCGCATGGCCGCCCTGCTGGCGGGACTTCCGGTCGAGGTCCCCGGCGCAACGGTCAACCGCCTGTGCGGCTCCGGGCTCGAGGCCATCATCTCCGCCTACCGGGCGATCCGAACGGGCGAGGGGGACATCCTCATCGGAGGGGGGAGCGAGTCGATGACCCGGGCCCCGTTCGTGCTGGGGAAGGCCGAACGACCGTTCGATCGGAGCGCGGAGATCCACGACTCCTCGTTGGGCTGGCGCTTCGTCAATCCGAAGCTCGAGGCGAAGTACGGGACCCACCGTATGGGTGAGACGGCCGAAGAGGTGGCGCGCGATCTGGACGTCAACCGCGCGGACCAGGATGCCTTCGCTCTCGAGAGTCACCGTAGGGCGGTTGCCGCTCGTGACGAGGGACGCTTCGACGACGAGATCATTCCGGTCGAGCGCCCCCAACGGAAGGGCCCTCCCGTCAGGATCGACGCGGACGAACCACCGCGACCGGACACGACGCTCGAGAGGCTCGCTGCCCTGAGTCCCGCCTTTGTCGAGGGAGGCACGGTCACCGCTGGCAACTCCTCCGGTATCAACGACGGTGCGGCGGCGGTGCTCATCGCATCGCAGGAAGCGATGGACACGAACGACTGGAAGCCGATGGCCCGGGTAGTGGCCTCCGCCACCGCAGGGGTCGAGCCCCGCGTCATGGGTCTCGGGCCGATCCACGCAACGCGCAAGGCTCTCGAGCGTGCCGAGTTGAAGATCGACGACCTCGATCTCGTCGAGCTGAACGAGGCGTTTGCCGCTCAATCACTGGCGTGTATCCGCGAGCTCGGCCTGGACCCCGCACGGGTCAACGTCAATGGTGGCGCCATCGCTCTCGGCCATCCACTCGGTTGTTCGGGGGCGCGGATCATGACGACGCTGGTGCACGAGATGCAACGGCGGGACGTTCGCTACGGCCTTGCGACGATGTGCATCGGAGTGGGGCAGGGGATCGCCGCCATCGTCGAACGCACGTGAGCAGGGGACGCACGCTCGAGGACCTCGCGGCCGATGGCCTGGTCAGTGACCATCCTCACGATCTGCGAGACCATTCGATGGATTGGTCGGCGCCCGCTCTGATCGCCGAACGTAGGGGCGCCGCCCGCCCCTTGCCGATCTTCGTCGCTCGTCCTCGCTCCACCGATCAGGTAACTCACCTGCTCGAGTGGGCGAACAGGACGAAGACGCCGGTGGTCCCGTTCGGAGGAGGGTCCGGCGTGTGCCGAGCCATAGAACCGACCGAGGCAGCGGTCGTCGACATGCGGTCCATGAACGAGATCCTGGAGTTCGATGAGACATCCAGACTCGTCACCGTTCAGGCCGGGATCATGGGACCGGCCCTCTCGGACGAGCTGGAGTCACGCGGCTTCATGCTCGGTCACGAACCCCAGTCGTTGGCCCTGTCGACGGTGGGCGGGTGGATCGCGACGCGGGCGTGTGGGCAGCTGTCGGCCCGCTATGGCGGGATCGAGGACCTGCTCGTCGGTCTCGAAGCCGTTCTCCCGGATGGACGCATCGTCCGCAATCGAGTCGCGCCGCGCCGGGCCGCCGGACCTGACGTGGCCGCCCTGATGATGGGGTCTGAGGGAACGCTCGGGATCGTGACGGAGGCGACGCTGCGCGTCTCGCCGATCCCCGAGGGCCGCGCCGACGCGGCCTTGACCTTCGATCACATGAACGAGGCGGTGGCTGCGTGCCGCGCCCTGGCCCAATCGGACCTCCGTCCGACGATGGCCCGTCTCTACGACAAAGAGGACGCGGCGATCTTCCTGAGAGATCACGAGGACGCTCCCGAAGGGCCGCTGCTGCTGCTCTCGTTCGATGGGTTCGATCACGATGCGCGGGCGCGCGCCGGTCGGGAGCTCGTCGGGGGCCGCGACGGTGACGGTTCGTTGGTGGCCCACTGGTGGGCGCACCGGAACGATGCGGTCGAGGCCTACCGCTCGTTGATGGGGGGGGACGGGTTGCTCGGAGCCCACGCTCTCATCGACACGATCGAGGTGGTGGCGACGTGGTCCAACCTCAGAGCCCTGTACCACTCGGTGAAGGAGGCTCTCGCCTCCCGAGCCGACATCGCCGGATGCCACCTCTCACACGTCTACGCGGACGGCGCATGTCTCTACTTCACCGCAGCGTCCGCCTGTGCCTCCGATGACGATGCGTTCGAGCTGAACCGGGCGTGGTGGGATGCGGCCATGACCGCGACGCTCGAAGCCGAGGGATCGATAAGCCACCACCACGGGATCGGCCGAACGAAGGCGCAGTGGCTACCGCGGGAGCTCGACGGTTGGTTCGAGGTCCTGAGGGCCGTGAAGCGCGCGGTCGACCCCAACGGGATCATGAATCCGGGAGCCCTGGGCCTGTGAGCTCACCTTTCGGCGTGATGACACTGATCTGCAACGCCCGCTCGGGCGGCGGCGGTGTGGCCAAGGCCCTTCCCGTGGTCAAGGAGAAACTGGGGGAGCGCGACTTGGAGTACGAGCTCCGCTACACCGAGCACGCAGGACACGCGACCGAGATCGCTCGTGACTCGCTGCGGAACGGATCGCGCTTCTTGGTGGCCGTTGGCGGGGACGGAACCGTTCACGAGGTCGTGAACGGGATGATCGAGGACGATCGCGCCATCGATCCTGACGCCGTCATGGGAGTCGTCGCCGCCGGAACCGGATCGGATTTCATCAAGACCTTCGGTATCCCCGCGGCCCCCGGCTTCGCGACCGCTCACCTCGATGGTCCGGAATCTTTCCCGATCGACATCGGCAAGATCACCTACATGCAGGGTGGCCGTGAGATGGTCCGGTATTTCCCCAACATCGCCGAGGCCGGCCTCGGTGCGGCGTGCGTCGAGCGCGCCAATCGGCTACCGCGCTGGCTGGGGCCGACCGTCTACTTCTTCGCCTTCTGGATGACGATCAGCAAGCACAAGGCGGCAAACGTCGTGGTGGATCTCGTGGACAAGAAGTACGAGGGACCGATGAACAACCTCGTCGTTGCGAACGGGCAGTTCTTCGGAGGCGGCATGAAGATCGCTCCGAAGGCCGCGCCCACGGACGGACTATTCGATATCCAGATCGAGCACGCCCGGAAGCGGGAGGCGATCGCGATCCTCCCCAAGGTCTTCAAGGGCGAGCACGTGCCGCACCGCGACATACTCGAGGCCAAGCGAGTGAAGGTGTCGATCACCGCCGACCGACCGCTTCCGATAGAAGCCGACGGCGAGGTGCTGGGCGAGACGCCGGCCACTTTCGAGCTGCTTCCGGATGCGATCCGGCTGAAGGTCTAAGCGGGAAGCTCGGCCAGGAACGCTCGCAGGTCGTCGGACAGGCGGGCCGGGTACTCGATAGGCAGATAGTGCGTCGCTCTCTCGTAGACCTCGAGCCTCGCTCCGGGTATGGCACTCGCGGTTTCCTCCATCTGCTTCATCGGGCTGAACGAGTCGCGCTCGCCGGCCACTACGAGGGTCGGGGCCTCGATCGATTGCAGAGCATCCGGAACCGGGTCACCGGCTACCGCCTCGAACATGTCGAGGATGGTGCGCAGATCGCACGAGGCCATGCCCCGGATGAAGTCCACGAGGGCGTTGGTGTCGGCGGTCGCCGCTATGAAGCCGGATTGACGGATGAGCCCCACGATCTCCGGGCGCGCCACGAGGCCGCGCAAGGGACCTTCGAGCAAGCCCGAGAAGTGCTTGGCGACGCTGGCGAACAACGGCAGGGCAGAGGGCAACTCGAGATGGCGAAGGAACCGGGTCAGCGCGTACCCGTAGGTCCCGCAGATGAGCACGAGCCCGGAGACCCGATCGGGATACCGGTGTGCGATCTCGAGCCCGATCCGGCCACCTGTGCTCCACGAGGCCAGGGCGAAACGCTCGAGACCGAGGTGATCCATGGCGGACATGGCGTCCTCGGCGTGCGCCCCGGGGTCGATGCGCTCTGACGCCGGCTGGGCGGATCCGAACGTGCCGCGGTGGTCCCAGGTGACTATGGGCCGGGTTCGGGCGATGTCCACCAGCGCGCGGCGCCAGATGGCCAGGTTCGCCCCGATGCCGTTGGCGACCAACAAGGGCATCCCGTCGCCCTCGCCCATGGCGCGCACCGATAGAAGGGTGCCGTCGAACGACCGGACGAGCTCCGGCTCGTGATCCAGGTCCGGGGAGGTCATCCGGTGCGTGCACCACCCGGCGCATGGGCCTCCGGGCGTGGAGAGTCACCGAGGCGCGTTCCCCGCTCGCGTTCGATCTCCAGACGATAGGCGTCTCGTTGCCGGTTGGATTCGGCCCGGTCCCACCCGAGCTCCTCCGCCATCAGATCGAGCGCGAGCGCACCGGCTCCGATCCCTGCCGCAGGGTCGGTGAGCGACAGACGCGTACGCCGAGCCAGCAGGTCGCCGAGGTGCGTAGCCATCTCGTAGCGAACGCAGTACGCGGCCTCGGCCGCGACGGGGGCGAAGCCCTCCGACAGAGATTCGGTGTGCGAGTCCTTCACGGCGAGATCCAACACCGCCAGAGCACGATCCCCGTACGACCTGATGAGGCTCTCGAGCGATGAATCGGAAACGCCCAGGTGTTTGGCCCTGCGCCCCATGGCGGCACGCAGAGCGTCGAGATCGCTCGAGCCGAGGCGTATCCACCCCGTGCGTGGTTTCGCGTCGACCTCGAGATCCTCGGCCACGCGATCGACCGCGTCCTTCGCCATGCGCCTGTAGGTCGTGAGCTTGCCGCCGGTGATACCGGTGATGCCCGGCGAGATGTCGTAGACGGCGTGTCGACGGGAGAGGTCTGCGGTCTCGCCCGCCTCTCCGGAGATCAACGGCCTCAGTCCGGCGAAGGCCCCGGAGATGTCCGCTGGCGATAGATCCAGTTTGAACGCGCTGTTCACCGCGTCGAGGCAGTAGCGGCGATCCTCGTCGTCCACGGATGGATGGTCGATCTCCCCATGGAACGTCGTGTCCGTCGTCCCGACCACGACCGAACCCAGCCACGGGATCACGAACAGCATCCGCTTGCGCTCCGCGTCGGGGATGAACGCCGCCGCTTCCGCCATGGGGATCTTGGCCCGGTTGAATACGAGGTGGACCCCCTTCGAGGGGCGAAGGCGGGGGCGGGCGCCGTTCTTGGCCATCGACTCGAGCCGGTCGGTCCATACGCCGGTTGCGGCGATGATCCTGCGGGCCCGCATCTCGAACACCTGGCCGGTCAGGGTGTCTTCGACCAGCGCGCTACAGACGTCCTCACTGCCTTCGAGGTCCCTTACCAGGGCGTAGTTGCAGACGGTCGCGCCGTACCTGCGCGCCTGGATCAGAACCTCCATCACCAGACGAACGTCGTCGGTCTTGCTGTCGTAGAACATGAACCCGCCGCGCATCTTGTTGCGCGGGAGGGGCGGCACGAGTGTCTCCGTCTCTTCGCGATCGATGTACCGGTGAGCCTTGAGGTTCTTGAAGGTGGCCAGCGCGTCGTACGCCCATAGCCCGACGCCGAACTTAGCGCGCAACCACCTGTCCGAGATGGGGATGACGAACGGGAACGGCTGCACGAGATGAGGAGCGAGGCGCCCCAGCAGCTCGCGCTCGGTCGAGGCTTCCCGCACGAGGCCGAACTCACGTTGCTCGAGGTAGCGGAGGCCCCCGTGGACGAGCTTCGATGACTTGCTCGACGTCCCGGAGGCAAAGTCGTTGCGTTCGACCAGCCCGACGGTCATGCCGCGCGACACCGCATCGAGAGCTATCCCCGCCCCCGTTATCCCCCCGCCGACCACCAGGAGGTCGAGTGGGTCGGTGGCGCTGTGGGCGAGGCGTTCGAGCGCCCCGGTGCGGGAGCCCAGCCCGCCGCCGGACCCGGAGGGTGGCTTCACAGCAGGCCCACCGCCCAGCCCACCACGGTGACCAGGCCCACGATCACGAGCACGGCTCCGAGGAGAATGAGGGGGCCCACCCACCAGTCCATCTGACGACCGAGGGGGTCGGGTTCCCCGTTGGAGACGTGGCGCACGACCAGTTGGGGGCCGCCGAGCTGCGAAAAATGGAGGTGCTCACGCTTGCCCTCGACCACGTCGGCGACCCCTTGGAGCAGGTCGATGATCTCCTCGTCGTCCAGCGTCAGCGTGGCTTCTTCGAGTGAGCGTCCTTCTCTGTCTTCGATCTTCACGCGCTGGTCGTCTCCATCCCTGGGGTCGGTTGTGCCTTATTGTCCCGCACATGCCCGCCGACACCAGGCTCCTGGATGAAGACCAGCGCGCCCTGGTCGGGCTCGTTCGGGAATTCGGCTCGAACGAGCTGGCTCCTGCGGTCGAGGGCCACGA
>JALZJQ010000082.1 GCA_030859685.1 Actinomycetota bacterium
CCACTCGAAAGAAGGAGCCACTCATCAAGAACGCACCCATCCGTGTCGAAAGTGTGTAAGAGAGTTGAGTTCTGTGAATGGCATTGCCGTAGCTCTAAAGCTGTCCGTTCGAGTGGCCGAAGACCACTCTTGACCGTAAGGGTTAGCCATGTTGAATGAAAATCCCTTCGAAACCCGGAAAAAGTTGTTCTCCCGGCAGGACGCGGGAGCCCATGTGGAAGGTGGATCCGATGGTACAACCGCAGTTCGAGGATCTGCTATTGACGGTGGACGAGGTAGCGCGGCTCATGCGGGTGTCGAACATGACCGTCTACCGGCTGATCAAGTCCGGCCAGATGGCGGCCATCCGCGTGGGCAAGAACTATCGCATCCGGCGTCGCGACATGGAGAGGTACCTGTCCGATCGGGCCGTTCGGGTCGAGGGCGGTCAATGATGTCTTTCGGCTCCTCTCCGGTGATAGGTCTCGACATCGGAACCAGCGCAGTGCGGGCGGCACAGATCGGCTCCGGCCGTTCCGGTCGCTCGCTCGCGGCATTCGGTCAGGTTCCCCTTCCGGCCGGCGCAGTGGCCGACGGTGAGATCCGCGATCCGGCGGCCGTAGCCGACGCGATAACGCAGTTGTGGAAGCGAGCAAAGCTGAAGTCCAAGAGGGCGGTCATCGGCGTCGCCAACCAGCGCGTCGTCGTCCGCCAGGTGGATCTGCCGTTCCTGGACGAGAAGGAGTTCCGCAGCTCTCTGCGGTTCCAGGTGGCCGATCACATCCCCATGTCTGCAGATGATGCCGAGCTGGACTTCCAGATCATCGAGGACTACATGACCGAGAACGGCGAGCACATGATGCGGATCCTGTTGGTCGCCGCGGCACGTGACATGGTCGAGGGTTTCGTTGGAGTCGCCACGTCGGCGGGCCTCAGCCCGGTTGGCGTCGACCTGACGCCCTTCGCAGTGGCTCGTGCGGTCAGCTCATCCGCCCGTGGAGAGATGGGCGTGGGCGGCGCAGAAGCCGTGGTCGACGTGGGCGCCGGAGTAACCAACATCGTGGTGCATCACAACGGCGAGGCTCGCTTCGTGCGGATCCTTCTCGTCGGTGGCGACGACGCCACGAACGCCCTCGCTAAGGAACTCGACGTTCCGTTCGAGGAAGCAGAGGCGATCAAGTTCGACCTCGGTCGCGGCGTTGGGTCGCCGGAGGCAACGAGCGTGTTGCGGGAGCGCGTCACGTCGCTCGTCGAGGAGGTCCGGGGCTCGATCGACTACTACCTCTCTCAGGATGAAAGCGAGGGCATCACCTCGATCATCGTGACGGGCGGTGGGTCCCTCACCCCGGGGCTCGCCGAAGAACTCGAAAATGTTTCTGGATTGCAAGTTCAGCGCGGTACATCACTGGCCGACATGAATATTGCTAGGTCCGGTCTGACACAAGAGCAGGCCGTACAGATCGAGCCGGTCGCTGCTGCAGCGGTCGGCCTGGCAATAGGAGCGTCCGCCAAATGATGCGTCGAATCGAGCTGCTGCCGCAGACTTACGTCGAGCGCCAGCGCCAGCGTCGCACCTTTGGGTCCGTGCTGGTCGTCGGGGTCCTGCTCTTCGTAGCCTTGGTCGCCTTCTGGTTCTACCTGGGCATGCAGATCAGCGGCGAAAGAGACACGCTCGCCCAGGTGCAGACCCAGAACTCCCGCCTCGAGAGTCAGATAGCGGAGCTCGAGCGGTTCGCTCAGCTCGAACAGGAAGTGCAAGACAAGCAGGTCGCACTCGAGACCGTGATGGCGGGAGACGTTGACTGGCCCGCAGTCATGACCGAGCTGGCCATGGTCGTTCCCGGCGAGGTCTGGCTCCGTGAGTTCAGGGGTTCGGCCGGCATGACCGAGGGCGCGACCCAGGTCGGCACAGAGACGGCAACGGTTCGCATAAACGAAGAGACTCCGTTCGGTCGCGTGTCGTTCTCCGGCAGGTCACTGACCATGCCGGGGGTCGCCAAATGGCTGATCGGCCTCGGCAAGGTCAAGGACTTCGAGGCGACCTGGCTCGAGGATGCAACCGAAGAAGAGGTCGAGGAACAATTGATCATCGGCTTCACCAACACGATCGAGTTCAACGAGCGTGTTGCCAGCGAACGATTCCAGGGAGGCGAGCGATGAGCGCCAGGTCGAGACTCGTTCTCGTCATCGTGGGTGTGCTTGCAGTTTGTGCCGTGTTCTTCTTCATGTTCATCAAGGGTCGTCAGACCGAGCTCACCGACGTTCGCGACCAGGTAACGGCGGAGGAGAACCGGACGCAGGAGCTCGAGAGCAGGCTGGCGCGTTTGCAGCAGCTCCAGAAGAATGCTCCTCAGCTCGAGGCCCGACTGTCGGAGATGCGCAAGTTCGTGCCGGAGCGGAACGACGTTCCGAACTTCATCTTCCAGGTGCAGCAGGCGGCGTCTCAGGCCGGCGTCAGGTTCGTGAAGGTCACCCCCGAGCTTCCCAAGCAGCCTCCGGAGGGAGCATCCCTCGCCGAGGTGCGCGCGGTGATCGGAGCGAGCGGCAACTACTTCGCGGTCCAAGACTTCGTACGTCGCGTGTACGCGCTCGACCGGGCGGCTCGCTTCGACAGCTTGTCGGTGATCGTGAACGAGGACGACAACGCTCCTGAGGGTGAGTTGACCATGGAGAGCACGGCACGTGTGTTCTTCGAGCTTCCCGCCGCCGCACCGGCTGCGACCACCACCACAACTACCACCACGACGACGCCCGCGGCTTCACCCGCCCCGGCGACGCCGTAAACACCAACCACGTGGGAAGCCCTGAAGTTCGCAGGAGTGGAAACGGTTCGCGCGTCGCACTGATCGTCATCGGTGTGCTGGTGCTCCTTGCAGCCGTCTGGTTCTTCGTGCTCAAGGGCGAGAACCAAGCACAAGAAAGCGCGCTGCCCTCGGACCGGACGGTTGAAGCGGCGCCGGAACCGGATGCCTCGACTCCACCGGTCGCACCCACCAAGAACGGCCCGGTCGAGACGTTCGAAGTGTTCGCACCGAAGGACCCGTTCACGCCGTTGGTCAGCGTTGCTGCCGCCTCTGGGGCAACTGCGGACACTACGGGGTCTGGATCGACTGACGGCGCCAGCACCGCTGGTGGCACGGCGGCCGGCAACGACATCGGGGGTCACTCCGTGAAGCTCGTCGATGCCGGCACCCAGAACGGGCGGAATGCGCGAGTCAATGTCGACGGGACCGTGTACACGGTCGATGAGGGCGAGCGCTTCGCCGAGAACTTCGAGTTGGTCGCGGCGCAAGGCTCCTGCGTGACGATGCTGTTCGGCGACGACCAGTTCACGCTCTGTGAGGGCGAAGAGATCCTGAAGTAACAGCCCCCATCCGCTCGCAGTGCGAGGATAGGCGGATGGGACGGCTTCGTTATCTGACGGCGGGTGAGTCTCACGGGCAGGCGCTCGTGGCGATCCTCGAGGGTTTACCCGCAGGACTGCCGGTCTCCTCTACAGCGATCGTGGACGAGCTCACCCGCCGGCGGCACGGATACGGGCGTGGCCCACGCATGAACGTAGAGCGGGACGAGCTCCAGATCCTGTCGGGCGTCCGGGCGGGCCTGACACTGGGTAGCCCCGTCGCCGTCGCCATCCGAAACAGCGAGTGGGCCAAGTGGGCTCACGTCATGCCGGCGGAGGGCGAGGCGGGCGGACGATCCCTAACGCGCCCGCGTCCCGGCCACGCGGACCTCCCCGGAATGCTCAAGTACGACTTCGAGGACGCCCGCAACGTCTTGGAGCGGGCCAGCGCGCGCGAGACGGCCGCCAGGGTGGCGATCGCCACACTGGCCAAGGCCCTGCTCAACGAGGCCGGGATGGCCGTCATCTCTCACGTCGTCCGCATAGGCCCGGTAGCGATCCCGGAGGACGCGCCGATCCCTGCCTCCGGTGACGGCGACGAGATCGATGCGTCACCGGTTCGTTGTTTCGACGCCGGTGCGTCGCAGGCCATGGTGGCCGAGATCGATTCCGCTGCCGGCGAAGGGGATTCTCTCGGGGGAGTGGTCGAGGTGATGGCCTTCGGTCTGCCTCCCGGCCTGGGGTCGCACGTTCACTGGGACCGAAAGCTGGACGGGTTGCTCGCCGGCGCCCTCATGGCCGTTCCGGCGATCAAGGGGGTCGAGCTGGGGGACGGGTTCGCGTCCGCGACGCGGCGAGGTTCGGTGGCGCACGACGAGATCGAGCCCGATCTCGCCCGGGCCACGCTTCGAGCCGGGGGAACCGAGGGAGGGATGTCGATCGGTGGCACCCTCAGGATCCGGGCCGCGATGAAGCCTCTGTCCACCCTGAAGAAGCGCCTGCGGACCGTCGATCTCGCGACGGGGGATCCCGCGGAGGCCTTCCAAGAACGGACCGATGTCTGTGCGGTGCCGGCGGCAGCGGTGGTTTGTGAGGCCGTGGTCGCACTCGTTCTCGCCGACGTTCTGCTGGACACCTACGGCGGGGACACCGTCGCCGATATGAAGGCGTCCCTAGAGCGCTACTCCGAGCGGGTCAAACGAAGAGGCGCAGGGGGAGCGCACGAGTGATCGTCCTGGTCGGCTTCATGGGGGCCGGCAAGTCAACGACCGGGCGGCTCCTCGCCGAGCGACTCGGGCTCCCATTCGTCGACACCGACGCTCTGATCGAGTCGCAGCAAGGGGCGTCTATCCCCAAGCTATTCGCTCGCGAGGGCGAGCTGGGGTTTCGTCGCATCGAGTCCCGAACCGTCACCCGGGTGCTCGAGGGACCAGAGGCCGTGGTGGCGTTGGGGGGCGGCGCCGTCACGGATCCGGCCACGTGCAGCGCGCTGGAGTGGGCGAAGGTCGTCTACCTGGACGTCTCTTTCGGTGAGGCGCTGAGCAGGCTTCAGCGCGACGGGGCCGATCGGCCGATGCTGACGCTGCACGATCCGAAGGCCCTGTATGACGACCGGGCCGGTGTCTACGGACGGATCGCCGACATCACCCTGGCGGCCGATGGTCGCCGCCCGGATGACATCGCCGGTGACATCGCAACCGCACTAGGGGTGTCTCCCCGGCGATCGGACGGCCTCGACCGGGTACCGGTTCATACCGTTCCGCCCTACGAAGTGCTCGTGGGTTGGGGGCTCACGTCCCGGATCACCGAGCTCTGCCCCCCGTTCCCCGATGCCGAGGCTGTGGTTGTCGCGCATCAACCTCCTCTCCAAGAGGTCGCCGAGTCGATCGCGTACGCGTTCGAAGCCAGCGGACTCAGGTCTCACGTCGTAGAGCTCGCCGATGGGGAGTCCGCCAAGTCTCTCGACGGCGCAGAGGTGTTGTTCGAGCGACTCGCCGATACGAGGATTCACCGTCACGATCTTTTGGTCGCCGTCGGCGGAGGCGCCGCGACGGACGTGGTGGGATTCGTCGCATCCACGTACAACCGAGGGATGTCGGTCGTCCACGTCCCGAGCAGCCTGCTCGCCCAGGTCGACGCCGCAGTGGGCGGAAAGACGGCGGTGAACCTGGACCACGGCAAGAACCTGGTCGGTACCTTCCATCAACCCGCCGTAGTCATCTGTGATGTCGAGCTCTTGAGATCTCTGCCCGATCCAGAGTTCGCAAGCGGAATGGCGGAAGTCGTGAAATACGGGTTGATCGCCGAGCCCTCTTTGCTCGACTTCATCGCCGTTGAAGCCGAGCATCTCAGGGACCGCGACGGCGGCGCGCTCGCGTCCCTCGTTGCCCGCTCGGTGGCCATCAAGGCCGGGATCGTCGGGCGCGACGCGAAGGAGGCGGGGGAGCGCGCGTGGCTAAATTACGGGCACACCTTCGCCCATGCCATCGAGCGCGTGGCGGGGTACGGCGCGATGCGCCACGGAGAGGCGGTTGCGCTCGGTATGATGGCGGCCGCCTATACGGCCGAGGAGCTGGGTCGACTCGATCCGTCTGGGGTCGAGATGCACAGGAAGGCCCTCGACTCCGCCGGTCTTCCAACCGCAGCACGCTTCGACCTGGCTGCTTTGGAGGACGCCTGGAGTCATGACAAGAAGTACCGCCGGGGCGTCCGCTTCGTGCTGCTGGCCGGGATAGGGCTGCCCGAGGCGGGGGTGCATGTACCGCGCGCCGCACTTGCGGCCGCGTTCGAAAGGATGGCTGCCGGAGCATGAACGTGTTGGTGATCCACGGTCCTAACCTGAACCTGCTCGGTTCCAGGGAGCTGTCCGTCTATGGCCCGGCCACCCTCGAGGACGTTGATCGTGTCCTGCAGGAGGAGGCTCAGAGTCTGGGCGTCGATCTGGAGATCCACCAAACCGCGCGCGAAGGCGAGATCATCGAGCTTCTCCATGCCGGGACCGATCGGGTGGTCGGTGCGCTGGTGAACCCCGCTGCCTACTCGCACACGAGCCGCGCGATCGCCGATGCCTTCCGCGCGGTTCCATATCCAGTGGTCGAGGTGCATCTATCGAACATCCACGCTCGGGAGGAGTGGCGCCGGACATCGGTGACGGCGGAGGCGGCGCGAGGCATCGTTGCGGGGTTCGGCCCCGGTTCTTACGTCGCGGCGCTGCGCGCCCTGGTGAAGGTTGGTGAGGAGACATGAACAACGAAGCTCGGGTAACGAAGTTGCGGTCGGGCCTGGCGGAGACCCAGGCTGAGGCTCTACTCGTCGTAGACCTCGACAATGTGAGGTACCTGACGGGGTTCAGTGGCTCGAACGGGCAACTCCTCATCACTCCCGAGAGCGCTGAGTTCTTCACCGACGGGCGCTACCGGGCCCGGGCTCAGCAGACGGTGCAGGGCGCCGAGGTGATCGTGTACTCGGACTCTCTGTTTGCTCCCTTGCGGGAACGGTTGGCGGCCGGGGGCATCAAGAGACTAGGGATCGAGGCATCCGCGATGACCGTCGCCGACCATCAACGTTTCGCCGGCAAGCTCGACGGTTTCGAGCTCGTCGCAACGACCGGCGTGGTCGAGAGGCTTCGGAGAGCTAAGGACGATGACGAGGTGGAATTGTTGCGCCGCGCGGTAGAGATAACCGACTCCGCGTTCGAATGGGTCCTCGACCGGCTCATGGGCGGCCCGACCGAGCGGGAAGTGGCGCTCGAGCTCGAGGTGAAGATGCGGCGGGACGGCGCGGACGAGGTCTCCTTCACGCCGATCGTCGGATCCGGGCCGTTCAGCGCTCACATCCACCACACGCCGTCCGAGCGGCGGCTCGAACCAGGGGACCTCGTTCTCATGGACTTCGGATGCCGCGTCGAAGGCTACTGCTCGGACCTGACGCGAACGGTCTGCCTGGGTGGCGCTTCGTCGGAGCAGAAGGAGATGTACGCGACGGTTTTGTCGGCTCAACTCGCCGGGCTCGACGCGGTCGGTGCCGGGCTCCCGACGCGGGAGGCCGATGCAGCGGCCCGAAGGATCATCGACACCGCCGGCCATGCCGACGATTTCGCGCACGGGCTGGGCCACGGTCTCGGCCTCAACGTGCATGAGGCGCCGCGACTCCACTGGTCGTCCGAGGAGACGTTGGCGATCGGTGATGTCTGTACCGTGGAGCCCGGAATCTACGTCATAGGCTCGGGAGGGGTCCGGATAGAGGACGATGTCCTCATCACCCAAGCCGGCGCGGAAGCGCTGAACCAAGCCCCCAAGAAGGAGCTCCTCGAACTGTGAGGATAGTTGTGCGAAAGGGAACAACTTGATGATCTCGACGAACGACATGAGGCCGGGGCAGACGCTCGATCTGGACGGGTTGCTCTTCACCATCCTCGACTACCAGCACGTGAAGCCGGGCAAGGGGCAGGCGTTCGTGAAGACGAAGCTCAGGAACGTGAAGAACGGGGCGGTCGTGGATCGCACGTTCCGGGCGGACGAGAAGGTCAATCTCGCCGTGCTCGACAAGCGCGAGATGCAGTATCTCTACAAGGAAGACGCGGGACTCGTGTTCATGGACATCGAGACATACGAGCAATCGCACGTCCCGGAAGGTCTTTTGGGCGACTCCGTGCAGTTCCTTCGGGACGGGACGGTCTGCGTGGTCCCCGTCTACGAAGGGACCCCGGTCGGGGCGGAGCTCCCCGCCACCCTCAAGCTCGAGATCACCGACACCGAACCCGGCCTGAAGGGGGACCGCGTTTCGGGGGCCCTCAAGGCGGCCACCCTCGAGACCGGCGCGGTCGTACAGGTACCTCTGTTCATCGAGAAGGGCGAGCAGATCAAGGTCGATACGCGGTCGGGCTCCTACATCTCGAGAGCGTGATGGGATCGCCTCGATCCCTCACATGATGTTCCGGTGAAGGCTCGCCGCGAGGCGCGCAGGCTCGCTCTCGACGTGCTCTTCGAGGCTGAGATCCGCGATTGGCTACCCCTCGACGCCTTTCGCGCGCGCGAGGCCGACGGCTGGGTGATCTCCAGTGAGGGGGCCTCGGAAGAAGAGGCCGCGACGCCCGAAGCGCTGCGCTACGCCGAAGAACTCGTCACGGGCGTGCAGACCCATCAAGCGGACATCGACACCCTCATCGCGGGTTACGCGGACCGCTGGGCTATCCGCCGCATGCCCGTCGTCGATCGGACCGTTCTGAGGATGGCGTTGTTCGAACTACTGTGGCGTGACGACATCCCGGTCCCGGTGGCCATCAACGAGGCGGTGGAGCTCGTGAAGGAGCTGTCCACCGACGATTCGGGCCGTTTCGTGAACGGGCTGCTGGGTCGGATCGTCGAGAGCCGGCAGGCGAACTAGGGGCAGGTCCTTGAGGGATATCGGACGCGCGCTGTAGGGTGCACTCAAAGACCTTTAAATCGGCCCTGCGAGGCCGGAAAGGGGTGGAGCTACTTGTCATACCTATACGTGGGCGCTTCCCTGGCGGGAAGCGTTTTTTGATGGGCAGTGCTCCCGCCCCGAAGAGGGAGTTCGTGGTGAAGTCCCGTCTCCTTGAGCCCGATGACGTCCGGCGGGCGCTCGTACGGATCTCTCACGAGATCGTCGAGCGGAACAAGGGCACCGACGACCTCGTGATCGTCGGCATCCGGACGCGCGGAGCGCCCCTGGCGGATCGCATCGCGGGTTCGATCGCCGATTTCGAGGGCGTGAACGTCCCCTCTGGGGCCCTGGACGTGACGCTCTATCGCGATGACGTCGCCCTTCGGGGTCCGCGCAATCTCGAGGCCACCACGGTTCCCGCCGACCTCGACGGCCGCAACGTCGTCCTCGTCGATGATGTGCTCTACACCGGGCGGACGATCCGCGCGGCGTTCGACGCGGTCCTGGATCTGGGCCGTCCGCGGGCGATCCGACTGGCGGTGCTGGTCGATCGGGGTCACCGAGAGCTTCCGATCCGCGCCGACCACGTCGGAAAGAACCTTCCGACTGCGGCCACAGAGGTCGTCAAGGTCCATCTTCAGGAGATCGACGGCGAGGATGCCGTCTTGATAGGGGAGTACAGGCCATGATGAAGCACCTGCTGTCCATGGATCAGCTCAGCTCGGCCGACATCGTCACCATCCTCGATACCGCGGAATCGCTGCGCAGCGTGACCGACCGGCCGATCAAGAAGCTACCTACGCTGCGGGGCCGGACCGTGTGCAATCTCTTCTACGAGGCTTCCACCCGAACACGCATCTCGTTCGAGCTGGCCGCCAAACGTTTGAGTGCCGACGTCATCAACTTCTCGGCCGACTCCAAGTCCTCGGTGGCCAAGGGGGAATCCTTCAAGGACACCGCCTGGACGCTCGAGGCGATGGGGGTGGATGCCATAATCGTCCGCCACGGATCCTCCGGCGCTCCGCACCAGCTGGCCCAATGGGTCAAGGCGAGCGTACTGAACGCAGGAGACGGTCAGCACGAGCATCCCACGCAGGCGTTGCTCGACCTCTACTCGATGCGCGAGCACTTCAAGGACCTGGAAGGGCTCAAGGTGGCGATCGTTGGAGATGTCATGCACTCGCGCGTCGCTAGGTCGAACGTGAAAGGTCTCGTGACGATGGGGGCCGACGTCATCCTGGTCGGGCCGCCGACTCTGATCCCGCCGCAAGCGACGACATGGGGCGCTCGGATCGGGTACGACCTTGACGAGGTCCTCGAGGAGATCGACGTCTGTTACCTGCTGCGGGTTCAGAAGGAGCGCCAGTCCGAGCAATTGTTCCCGAGTCTGCGCGAGTACGCCGCGTTGTGGGGGCTGGACTCTCGCAGGCTTGCACGCATGAAACCCGAGGTCTTGGTCATGCACCCTGGTCCCATGAACCGAGGCGTGGAGATTGGGGCAGATGTATCCGAGTCACCTCGCTCGATCATCCTCGACCAAGTGGCGAACGGACTGGCCGTCCGCATGAGTCTGCTTTATCTCATGCTCGGTGGCCGCTCCGAGGATGGGGAGGGTTTCGAATGAGTCGCTACCTGCTGAGGGGTGGACGCGTGATCGACCCGGCTTCTGGTGTCGACGAGCGAACGGACCTGTTGATCGAGAATGGCGTGGTTGGCGCGACCGGTACGACCCTCGACGGGGCAGGAGCCGAGGTGATCGATGTATCGGGGGCTGTGGTTGCTCCCGGACTGGTGGACCTCCACACGCACGTTCGAGAGCCGGGGCGTGAGGACGAGGAGACCATCGCCTCCGCTTCGGCTGCAGCAGCCGCCGGTGGCTACACGGCGATCTGCACCATGCCCAACACCGATCCGGTAGCGGATTCCGCCGCGATCGTCGAGAAGGTCTGGGCGCTCGGCCGGGAGGCGGGGCTCGTCGAAGTCGTGGCGGCCGGGGCTCTTTCGAAGGAACAACGCGGCGAGAAGATGGCCGATATCGGCGAGATGGTCCGGTCGATGGCGCGCGTTCGTTTGTTCACGGATGACGGCCATGGTGTGCAGAACTCCTTATTCGCGCGACGCGTGATGGAGTACCTGGTTACCTTCGACGCGATCTATGCAGAGCATTGCGAGGACGAGGCCCTCGCGGCCGGAGGGATGATGCACGAAGGGGAACGCTCGATGGCGCTCGGGATGCGCGGGGTCCCCTCCGAGGCGGAGGAGCTCATGGCCGCGCGTGACATCGCGCTTGCGAAGTTGACCGGGTGCCGCCTACATCTCCTCCACATCTCTACGGCGGGAACGGCGGAGATCATTCGGCGCGCGAAGGCCGAGGGCGTGCGGGTCACGGCGGAGGCCACCCCCCATCACTTCTCACTCACCGACGCGGAGCTCGAGACCTATGACCCGAACGCCAAGGTCAATCCGCCGCTTCGCACGGAGGAGGATAGAGCGGCGATCGTTCGAGCCCTCGCCGACGGAACGATCGATGCGATCGCTACCGACCACGCACCTCACGCGCTCGAAGAGAAGGATGTCGAGTTCCAATATGCGCCGCCGGGCATGGTCGGCTTGGAGACGTCACTTGCTCTCACGCTTACCGAGCTGGTGCATCCCGGTCACATCTCGCTGACGCGGGCGATCGAGCTGCTTTCGGTGGAGCCGTCGCGCATCCTGGGGCTGCCCCAGGGTGGACCGCTAACGCCGGGTGATCCTGCTCATGTCGTCGTCTTCGACCCGGATGGGGAGTGGACCGTCGACCACGCCCGCTTGCGATCGCTATGCAAGAACACGCCTTTCATCGGACGCACGTTGCGCGGGCACGTGCTCCACACCTTCTTCGCGGGGCGACGCACGGTCAGAGACGGCGCCGTCCTCGCCGGGGAGCTCGTGTGACCACGGCTCTACTCGCCCTCGAGGACGGCACGATCTTCCGAGGCACCGCCTTCGGTGCGGACGCCACGATCACGGGTGAGCTTTGTTTCAACACTTCAATGACCGGCTATCAAGAGGTCTTGACGGATCCCTCGTATCACGGGCAGATAGTCACGATGACCGCGACTCAGATCGGTAACACGGGAACGAATGCACACGACGACCAGTCCCGGCGCCCCTGGGTGGGGGGCTTCGTCGTCCGCGATCATGTCGAGCGCCCGTCGTCGTGGCGAGCGGAGCGCTCTCTCGGTGAGTATCTCTACGCTCACGGAGTGCCCGGCATCGGAGGGGTCGACACTCGCCGGCTCACGCGTCATATCCGAAGTAGCGGAGCGATGAGGGCCGCGCTCTCGACGCAGGTGGAGGACGCGGACGAGCTTATCGACAGAGCACGATCGTCTCCCCGTTACGAGGGCCGCGATCTCGTAGCGGAGGTATCGACGTCACGGCCGTATGCGTGGGGAGTGGAGGAACTTCGCGAGCGGGCGGAGGGTGGTTACGCGGCGGGCGCCGAGTGGGCTCCGGCGACGAGGTCGCTCCTGGACCCACCGACCGGAGGGCGGATACCCATCGCTGCGTTAGACCTCGGGATCAAACGCAACATCCTGGACCTGCTGGTGGCCGGAGGGTTCGACGTCACCGTGTTGCCGGCGTCGACATCACCCGAAGAGATCCTTTCGGGACACTACGAGGGTGTCTTTCTTTCGAACGGGCCCGGCGATCCCGAGCCGGTTGACTATGCGATCGTGGCGGTTGCTGCGCTCATGGGTCGCGTGCCCGTGTTCGGCATCTGTCTGGGTCACCAGATCCTGGCCCTCGCACTCGGTGCTCGAACGTTCAAGCTTCCCTTCGGGCATCGCGGCGGGAACCATCCCGTGAGGCGTCTCGATCACGATCGCATCGAGATCACGTGTCAGAACCATGGTTTCGCCGTCGATCCTGCGTCTCTGGCGAGCACGGAGGCCCGGTTGACTCACGTGAATCTGAACGACGGGACGGTCGAGGGTCTCGAGTTGTCCGGCAGCGCATTCAGCGTGCAGTATCACCCCGAGTCGGGGCCGGGCCCCCACGATTCGCGGTATCTGTTCGAGGAGTTCCGGCGGCTCATCGCCGGTTTCGAGCCGCAGAGATCGAGGTCCACAGCAGAAGATGGCCGCCGCGCCGCGGTCGGATAAGGAGGAGCGATGGGTCGAGGGGATAGACGTAGAACGCGCTGGAAGAAAGATCGTCAGCGCAAGAAGCGAGCACGCGAGCGCCGCAGAGCCGAGGACAAAGGAGCCCCGCGCCGGTAATGGGCTCCGGCGTCGTCGGTTTCGATCACGTGGCCATCACGGCTCCGGAGGAACTCCTCGATGAAGTGCTCGACTGGTACTCGAGCTGCCTGAACCTCGACAGGATCGAGAAGCCTGAGGGGACACGGTCCGGTGGGGGTTGGTTCCGGACCGGGGCGCAGGAGCTCCATGTGACGGTAGACCCGCACAATCCGCCACGCTCCGCGCACTTCGCCTTGGTCGTTGATGACTTCGCCGGGCTGGTCGAGGGGTTGCGGGTGGCGGGGAGCCACATAGAGCAAGCTTCGGCGATCCCGGGGAGGCACCGGTGTTACACGCGCGACCCGGCGGGGAATCGCGTCGAGATCGTGGCTTACGACGAACCGAAGGCCGTCGTGTCCTACGAAGAACGCTCCGAGGGGAGGAGCTAGGTGCCGGCTCGGAGGGACCTCGAGAAGATCCTCGTGATCGGATCCGGGCCGATCGTGATCGGTCAAGCATGCGAGTTCGATTACTCCGGGGTTCAAGCCTGCAAGATCCTCAAGGCCGAGGGCTATCGGGTGGTGCTGGTCAACTCGAATCCGGCGACGATCATGACGGACCCCGAGTTCGCCGACGCAACCTATGTCGAGCCGATCACCCCCGAGTACGTCGCCAAGATCATCGAACGCGAACGTCCGGATGCATGCCTCCCCACGCTGGGCGGGCAGACCGGTCTGAACGTGGCAATGGATCTCGCCACGTCGGGGATCTTCGAGAGCTACGGCGTGGAGATGATCGGCGCGGACCCGGAGACGATCAGGCGAGCCGAGGACCGGCGCGTCTTCAAGGACGTCATGACGGAAGCGGGCATGGACCTGCCTCGCTCCGCCTTCGCATACTCGGTCGAGCAGGCCGTGCAGGTCGCCGAAGAACTGGGCTTCCCGGTTGTGATCCGCCCCTCCTACGTCCTCGGCGGGGGAGGGTCGGGAGTGGTTCATTCCCGCACAGAGCTCGAACCCATCGTGGCAGAAGGCGTTCGTCTCTCGACGATCGGAGAGGTCCTCGTCGAGGAGTCGATCGCCGGCTGGAAGGAGTACGAGCTCGAGCTGATGCGCGATCGCAACGACAACGTCGTCGTCGTCTGTTCCATCGAGAACATCGACCCGATGGGCGTCCACACGGGAGATTCGATAACCGTGGCGCCGGCGATGACCCTGACCGACGTCGAGTACCAGGGCATGCGCGACGACGGGGCGCGGATCATGCGTGCGATCGGCGTCGAGACGGGGGGTTCCAACGTCCAGTTCGCCGTTCACCCGGAGACCGGACGGCGCGTCGTCATCGAGATGAACCCACGGGTGTCGCGCTCGTCGGCGCTGGCATCCAAGGCGACGGGGTTTCCGATAGCCAAGATCGCGGCCAAGTTGGCCGTGGGGTACACGCTGGACGAGATCACGAACGACATCACCAAGAAGACCCCTGCGTCGTTCGAACCTTCGATCGACTACGTCGTCGTAAAGATCCCCCGATGGGCTTTCGAGAAGTTTCCTGGAGCGGACCCCATCCTCGGAACGAAGATGAGGTCGGTGGGCGAGGTGATGGCGATCGGCCGGACCTTCGTCGAAGCATTACAGAAGGGGTTCCGCTCGCTCGAGCTCGGACATGACGGCCTTGGCGGCCCGCGCTTCGATGCGCCGGTGGACGAATTGCTCGACCGCCTGTCAACTCCGATAGAGGGTCGTCTTCATCTCATGGAGCGAGCACTGTACGCCGGCGCGGATCCGAATGAGGTTGCTCGGCGATCCTCGATCGACCCGTGGTTCGTAGTTCAGGTCGCCCGCCTCGCGGCCGAGCGCCGGCGCCTGGAGTCTCTGGGCTCGGTGTCGGCGGCGGCCGAGGCCGATCTGCGCGTAGCGAAGCGTCTGGGCTTCTCAGACCGACAACTCGCCGACCTGTGGCGCAGCGACGAGATGACGATCAGGCAGAGGCGGCTCGAGCTGGGCGTGACTCCCACTTTCAAGACGGTTGACACCTGTGCCGCTGAGTTCGAGGCCGACACCCCTTACTACTACTCGACTTACGAGGAGGAGGACGAGGTTGCGCCGAGTGATCGACCCAAGATGATGATCCTTGGATCGGGACCGAATCGCATCGGACAGGGGATCGAGTTCGATTACTGCTGCGTGCACGCTGCGTTCGCACTCGGCGAGGCCGGCTTCGAGACGATCATGGTCAATTGCAATCCCGAAACGGTGTCCACCGACTACGACACGTCGGACCGCCTTTATTTCGAGCCGCTGACCCTCGAGGACGTCCTCAATGTTGTCGATGCCGAGCGGCCCAGAGGCGTGTTGGTGCAGCTGGGCGGGCAGACCCCACTCAAGCTCGCCCGCGCTCTGGAGGATGCCGGTGTTCCCATCCTCGGGACGCAGCCAGAGGCGATCGATCGCGCCGAGGACCGAGAGCGGTTCGGGGCGTTGCTGGCGGATCTCGCTCTTCCCCATCCCCCGAACGGGATGGCGCGGTCGGTCGCGGAAGCGCGTGCGGTCGCGAACTCGATCGGTTATCCGGTGTTGGTGCGACCGAGCTATGTGTTGGGCGGGCGCGCGATGGAGATCGTCTACGAGGAATCGTCGCTCGAGCGATACATGTCCACTGCCGCCAGCGTCTCATCGTCCCACCCGGTGTTGGTCGACCGGTTCCTGGAAGGAGCCATCGAGGTCGACTGCGATGCGGTCTTCGACGGACGCGATCTTTATACGGGCGGAGTCCTCGAGCACATCCAGGAGGCGGGTATCCACTCCGGTGACTCCGCGTGCGCGCTGCCGCCCTTCACGCTCGGCGAGGATCAGGTCCAGAGGATCATCAGCTACACGCGCTCACTGGCGGAAGGTCTGGGCGTTCTCGGCCTTATCAATATCCAGTTCGCGGTGCGAGGTGATGAGGTCTACGTTCTCGAAGCGAACCCGCGCGCCTCGCGCACGGTGCCGTTCGTGTCCAAAGCCACCGGCGTCCCGTTGGCGAAGATCGCAGCGCGCGTCATGGCCGGAGCCTCGCTGTCCGAACTTCGAGTTGAAGGGCTGGTACCGGAACGAGACGTGGGCCACGACGGGTTGGAACACGTGGCCGTGAAGGAAGCCGTGCTGCCCTTCGAGCGGTTCCCGGGCGTCGACACGATCTTGGGGCCGGAGATGCGCTCGACTGGTGAGGTCATGGGCATCGACTCCAATTTCGGCCTGGCCTACGCGAAGGCAGAAGTAGCCGCCGGGATCAGGCTTCCGGTCAAAGGCTCCGTCTTTCTGTCCGTTTCCAACCCCGACAAGCGCTCGGTCATCTTCCCGGCGAAGCGGCTGGCCGATCTCGGTTTCCAGCTTCTGGCTACCCGGGGCACCGCACAGGTACTTCGACGCGCGGGAGTGGGGGTCCAGATCGTAGGGAAAGTGTCGGGCGAGCGCGAGGAAGCGGGGCTCGACGTGGCACAACGCATCTCGAAGGGGGAGATCGAGATCGTGTTCAACACGCCCTTCGGTAGAGGGGCGCGGACCGACGGCTACTTCATCCGAACGGCGGCCGTTGCGGCTGGGGTGCCATTGTGTACGACGATGGCGGGCATGGCGGCGGCCGTGCAGGCGATCGAGGCGCTCATGGGCGAGGGTGTAGGCGTGCGCTCTCTTCAGAGCTTCCTCGAGGCCACGGCTCGGGCTCGAGCCATACCTGGGAAGATCGATTGATGCTCATCTCGAAGGGCGAGGTTCTCTCGCACAAGAAGTACGGAGAGCACTATCACTCCCTCACCATCGTGGCCCCCGATATCGGTGCCAAGGTGCGGCCCGGTCAGTTCGTGAACATCAGGTGCGGCGAGGATCGTTCGCACATCCTGCGCCGGCCCTTCTCGGTCTACCGCGTGCACAAGCGAGGGGGCTGGGCATCGACCCTCGAGATCGTGTTCGATATCCGGGGCCCGGGGACGAGCTTTTTGTCGCAACTGCGGGGTCATTCGATAGTCGATCTCATGGGCCCACTGGGACGGGGCTTCTCCCTTCCCCGCCGCCGGGCTCATTGTTTGTTGGTCGGCGGTGGCATAGGCGCTGCCCCCCTCTTCTTCTTGGCCGACGAGCTCCGGAACGAAGGACACCGGGTCGACGTGATCATCGGAGCGCGCTCGATGCGGCATCTGCTCAACCCGATCGAGGTGCGAAGACTCGCGTCGGTCTATCGCATCACCACCGAGGACGCCAGCATGGGGGACGAGGGTCGCGTTACGGACGTGCTCGAGGAGACCATCGAGCGGTGTCGGGCCGAGATCGTCTACTCGTGTGGGCCTCATCCGATGCTGGCTGCGGTGTCGGCCATGTGCGCGGAACGCGACCTTCCGGTCCAAGTGGCCGTGGAGGAGCTCATGGCCTGTGGATACGGCGTGTGTATGACGTGTGTGATGCCGTTGAGGGATCGCGCCGACCGGAATAAGAAAAGGGCCGCGACCGAGGAGATCCGCTACGCCCGCTCGTGCACGGAGGGGCCGGTTTTCAACGGCGGCGACATCATCTGGGATGACCACATGGGCCAGCTCGCCGTCGACCAGCTGGAGCTTTCTCCTGCGGGCGTGCCCACCCGTCACGGGCCGCTCCCCGAGCTACCGCACGAGCACGCTCCACCGGGGAACTGACGTGCCGGTAGACCTGTCGATGAAGCTGGGCCCCCTGACGCTCGCCAATCCAGTTCTTGTCGCATCGGGGACCTTCGGGTCGGGACGCGAGGCGTCGCGATTGGTCGACCTCTCAACGCTGGGCGGCATCATCGTGAAATCGATGACCCTCACACCGTGGAAGGGCAAACCGACACCGCGGATGTGCGAAACACCGTCCGGCATGTTGAACGCGATCGGGATCCAGAACAAGGGGGTCGACCACTTCATCAAGGAGGACCTTCCCTGGCTGAAGGCGCAGAAGGCCACCGTGATCGCGTCGATAGCCGGCAACACCGTGGAGGAGTTCGTGAAGGTGGCGGACAAGCTCCGAACGGGTGGCCGGGGGATCGCCGCGGTCGAGATAAACATCTCGTGCCCCAATCTCGAGGACCGGAACAACATGTTCTCAAACTCAACGGAGTCGACGGCTGCGGTCGTGGAAGGCGTTAAAGGGGCTCTCAAGAAAGTGCCGGTGTTTCCCAAACTCTCACCCAATGTCACCTCCATCGTGGACATCGCCGGCGCAGCCCTCGAGGCCGGCGCTGACGGGCTATCGTTGATCAACACGGTTTTCGGTATGGCCATAGACATCGAAACGCGCCGGCCGAAGCTTGCCGGAGTAGTGGGGGGACTCTCCGGGCCGTCGATACGCCCGGTGGCGGTGCGCGCTGTGCACGAGGTCCACCGAACCTGGCCGGAAGTGCCGATCATCGGCCAGGGCGGTGTCGTCTCCGGTCGCGACGCGGTGGAGTTGATGCTGGCCGGCGCCTCGGCGGTGGCCATCGGGACCGCTAACTTCGTGACGCCGCGGGCCGCCGAAGAAGCGATCGCAGGCATCTCCGACTACCTATCGAGAAACGGGGTCCCGGCCCTCTCGGAGCTGGTCGGCGCCGTGAAGCTGGAGGGGTAGGTGCCCGATAACCGCCTGTGCGTTGCTCTTGATACCCACGATCCTGATGAGGCGCTTCGCCTCGCTCGTGTCACGGAGGATCAGGCGGGGGTGTTCAAGGTTGGCCTCACGGCGTTCGTGGCGGGGGGCGACGACTTGGTGCGAGAGGTCGCACGACGACGTCCCGTGTTCCTCGATCTCAAGTTCCACGACATCCCTGCGCAGGTTCGAGGCGCGGTCGAAGGGGTCGTGCGGCTGGGCTGCTCCTACACGACGGTGCATGCCGCCGGAGGAGAGGAGATGGTGGCCGCCGCGGTCGAGGGCGCCGGGGGCCGCCTGGCCGTTCTGGCCGTAACGGTTCTGACGAGTATCGACGACGCGACGCTGGCCGACCTCGGTGTGAACGATCCGGCTGAGAAACAGGTCCTTCGGCTCGCCGAGGTGGCGCTGAGGGCGGGTGCGGATGGGATCGTGTGCTCGCCTCTCGAGATCGACGCCGTCCGGCGAAACTTCGGCCCCTCGAACGCGGCGGGGCCGCTGATCGTCGTGCCCGGCATCCGCCCGGTTGGGACTGCGGTCGACGACCAGCGCCGGGCAGCGTCCCCACGGGTTGCTCTGGGGGCCGGCGCCGACCTCATCGTCGTGGGTCGTCCCATCACTCATGCCCCCGATCCGGCCGCCGCGGCCGCGGCTGTGCTGGCGGATATCGAATGAATCCGAACGAGATCATGGAGGTCCTCGAGAAGAGGGGCGCGGTGCAACGGGGACACTTCCGCCTGTCTTCTGGACTCCATTCGGACCTGTTCGTGCAGAAGTTCCGCGTCTTCGAGCACCCCCGGCTCACGCAGAGATTCGGTGACTCGATAGCCCAGCTCTTCGCGGGGGGATTCGACGCCGTTGCCAGTCCCGCGTTCGGGGCGGTGGTTCTGGGGTTCGCGACCGCCCTGGCGGCAGACGTGCGCGTCGTCTTTGCGGAGCGAGAGGGGGGAGCGTTGACGTTCCGGCGAGGCTTTGAGCTAGCGCCCCATGAACGAGTGCTGGTGGTCGAGGACGTGATCACGACAGGTGGGTCAGCGCGCGAGGTGGTCGATCTCGTCCAGAGTGCGGGAGCCAGTCCCGTTGGCGTCGGCGCCTTGATCGACCGCGCCTCGGCTCCGATCGTCCCTCGGCTCGCTGCTCCCCTCAAAGCGTTGATCAAGCTCGAGGCAACCTCATGGGCCGAGCAGGAATGTCCCTTGTGCAAGGCGAACGATCCTTTGGCGGATCCGGGTTCTCGCCGTCTCAACGCCTGAGCGATCGAGGCTCCCCAGCGGATGAAATGGCCCCGTAGCAGGGTGCCATAGGAGAGCCTTCGTTGCGAGAGGTGAATGGGCTGCCTATACTCCGGAGCAATCCGCGTGTGGCTTCGTTCCGGAGATACGCGCCCGTTAAAGAATCTGCTCACGACAGCCGTTCGGTTTTCAAGGAGGTCGCTCGTTATGCCCTTACCCCCACCGCTCACTGAAGAGCAACGCAGGGCGGCTCTCCAGAAGGCAGCGGTGGCGCGGCGGAAGCGGGCGGAACTAAAGGAGCAGCTGAAGAGCGGCCGCACGACCCTCCGGGAGCTCATCGAGCGGACCGATGACGAGATCGTCGGAAAGATGAAGGTGTCTAACGTTCTCGAGTCACTTCCGGGTGTGGGACGGGTGCGGGCTCGAAAATTGATGGAACGGCTCGACATCTCGGAGTCGCGCCGGATGCGGGGACTCGGCACGAAACAGAAGGAGAACCTGCTCACAGAGTTCTCTCGCAGGTAGCTTCCTCATGAACGCCGGGGCTCATGCCGGACGCGGCCGGCTGTTCGTGGTGTCGGGCCCATCGGGTGCGGGGAAGGGGACGGTCGTCCGAGAGCTGCTGTCCCGCCGTCCGGAGCTCCTGCTGTCCGTATCCGCAACGACCCGCCCGGCGAGGCATGGCGAGCGTGACGGGGTCGACTACCACTTCATCGGCGAGCCAGAGTTCGTGGCTCGCAGGGATCGTGGCGACTTCCTGGAGTCGGCCGTGGTTTACGGCGATCACAAGGGCACCCCCAGGGAGCCCGTCGAAAGCGCCCTGGCGGGCGGCCGGGACGTGCTGCTCGAGGTCGACGTCCAGGGGGCCATGTCCGTGAAGCGGGCTCTCCCCGAAGCCGTGCTGGTGTTCATCGAGCCGCCGTCGCTCGATGAGCTCTTCCTGCGCCTCCGAGGCCGCGGGACGGAGGACCCCGAGGCCCTGTCCACCCGGCTCCGGGCGGCCTACGAGGAGGTCAAGAGGAAGGGGTCCTACGACTACATAGTCGTCAACGACGACGTGGAGGAAGCCGTGGCCGACCTCATCCGTATACTGGATGGCACCGCAAAACGACAGGAGAAACCGTGATCGAACCCAAGATCGAGACGCTCCTCGAGGGCGTCGACTCCAAGTACACACTGGTCATCCTGGCGGCCAAACGAGGCCGTCAGATCAACGCCTACTTTTCTCAGCTGGGCGAGGGCGTTTCCGAGTACACCCCGCCTCAGGTCCCGATGAACGCCTCGAGCGCGCCCAAAGCGCTTTCGATCGCACTTCGAGAGATCTCCGAGGGCAAGATCGTCCCCGAGAAGACCGCCGACGGCATCAAGTAGCAGCGAACTTTCCATGACATCCGGCGGCTCGGCCCAGTCCCGCCAGGGCGGGTCCTTGTCTCCCCCGGCAGCGCGCGCCGCAAGCGTGCAGGGGTCGAAGATCGTCCTCTGCGTCACGGGCGGTATCGCGGCTTACAAGGCGGTCGAGATCGTTCGGACGCTCGTCCAGCTGGGGGCCGAGGTCAGGGTTGTGATGACCCGGGCCGCCACCACGTTCGTCGGAGCGCAGACCTTCGCCTCCGTGAGCGGCCATCCGGTCGTAACGAAGCTGTTCACGGATGGCCCGGGGGTTCCCCATGTGGACGTGGCACGCGGAGCCGACCTGGCGATCGTCGCTCCGGCCACCGCGAACGCCCTGGCCAAGATGGCCCGAGGGGTGGCGGACGACGTGGTGGGCTCGACCTGGCTGATGCTTCGTTGCCCCGCGATCGTCGCCCCGGCGATGCATACGGAGATGTGGGAGCACGAAGCCACACAGGAGAACGTGAGGATCTTGGCCGAGCGCGGCGCCACGATCGTGGGCCCTGCCACGGGGGCGTTGCTGTCGGGCGACGAGGGCCCGGGGCGCCTCGAGGACCCCCAGACGATCGTGCGCATGGCGCTCGAGACCCTGGGTCGTGCCCAGGACCTGGCCGGTCGCAAGGTCGTGATAACCGCGGGCGGGACCCAGGAGCCCATCGACCCAGTGCGCTACATCGGCAACCGTTCGTCGGGTCTCATGGGGTTCGAGATCGCTCAAGCGGCTTTGGAGCGCGGCGCCAAGGCCGTGCTGGTTGCGGCTCCCATCGGCATGGCTCCACCTTCCGGCGCCGACGTGATCCCGGTACGCACGGCGGAGGAGATGCGGGATGCGGTCTTGTCCGTCGCCGGAGACGCAGACGTCATCGTGATGGCGGCGGCGGTCGCGGACTTCAAGCCATCCGACGCCGCCGGGACCAAGTTGAAGAAGGCGGAAGGGCCTCCGGAGATGACTTTAGTGCCGACCACCGACATCCTCGCCGAGCTGGGGCGAGTGGGGCAGGGTCGCAAGAGTGGTTGCATACTGGTGGGATTCGCAGCGGAGACGGAGCCGGATCCGGCGAAACTAGCGGAGGTCGCGGAGCAGAAGCGTCGTTCGAAACACGCCGACGTGATCGTCGCGAACGATGTTGCGAGCCCCGACTCTGGTTTCGGCGTACGGACGAACCGGGCGGTGATCGCGGGGCCCGGAGGGACCGTGGATGCGGGCCTCGTTACCAAGCGAGGACTCGCCCGGGCATTGCTGGATGAAGTGGTCGATCTTCTCAAGGGGAGGGTGAATGGCTGAACCTCAGGGCCGCACGGTTAAAGACCTCATGAGCAGTCCGGTGGTAACGGCGTCACCTTCTGACACCGTTGCCCAGGCGGCCGACTCGATGAAGGCCGCCGGTGTGGGTTCCGTCGTCGTCGTGGACGGCGACCGCCCGGTGGGGATCTTGACCGAACGGGACCTCGTCAAGTTCTCCGCCTCCGGTGGGGACGCCGAAGGGGCCAAGGTGTCCGAGTGGATGACGGCCGACCCGGATACCGTCACACCCAGCGAAGAGGTAGCGGCGGCCTTCAAGAGCCTGTCCGAGCACAATTACCGCCACATCCCCGTGGTTGACGCCGACGGCACGCTGCAAGGGATCGTCTCGTTGCGCGACATGATGCGCGTAGCTCGGATCGTCCCGGTGGATCCGGTGACCGAGGTTCCGCCGGGGCTCGAAGGCGTTGTCGTCGCCGAAACGAAGATAGGAGACGTCCGAGGGAAAGAAGGCTTCTTTCACTACCGACAGTACAGCGCGGTTGAGCTGGCCGAGAAGCGGATGCTCGAGGACGTCTGGCACCTTCTCTTCCAGGGTGAGCTACCCACCAAGAGCGAACGGGAGAAGTTCATCGAGGAGATCACGCCGCTGCGCGTGATCCCCGATGACGTCATGAAAGTGTTGCCCTCGCTGGCTAACCTGGGGGACCGTTTCTCACCCCTTGATGCAGCGCGCTCTGCCTTCTCGTTGGTGGTCTCGTCTCAGGACTTTAAGCCTTCGCTCGACGTCGACCACGATGAGCTCCGCAAACAGGCGATGCTGTCGTGTGCCGTGTTCCCGTCCCTCGTGATGGCGCTGTACCGGCTCAGCGAGGGCAAGGAGCCGGTCCATCCCGATCCGAACCTTCCTTATGCGGCGAACTATCTCTACATGTTGACGGGCGAGGAACCCGATCCCGAGAAGGCACGCGCCGTCGAGCAGTACCTCATCGCAACGATCGATCACGGATTCAACGCCTCGACCTTCACGGCCCGAGTCATCACGTCAACCGGAGCTGATCTGGGATCGGCCGTGCTGGGGGCACTCGGCGCTCTCTCGGGACCGCTGCATGGCGGTGCGCCTAGCAGGGCTCTCGACATGTTGCAGGACATCGGGAGCATCGAGAAGACGGACGAGTGGCTGCGCGACGCCGTGGAGAGCGGCAAGAGGCTGATGGGCTTCGGTCATCGCGTCTACAAGACGGACGACCCACGCGGGACGCTTCTTCGCGGGGTAGCGGAGCGTCTCGACAAGGATGGAGAGCGTGTCAAGCTCGCGAAGCACGTCGAGAAACGCGCGGTCGAGATCCTCCAGGAACTCAAGCCGGGCCGGAGTCTGTACCCCAACGTCGAGTTCTATGCGGGGATCGTCATGGACATGGTGGGGATGCCCCCGCCCCTCTTCACGCCCACCTTCGGGTGCAGTCGAGTGATCGGGTGGACCGCGCAGATCATGGAGCAGGCCGCCGATAACAGACTGATACGACCGAGCGCCCACTACATCGGGCCGGAGCCCCCACAGCCGGTGCCCGATCCGGAGTAGGACCCCGACATCACGTTCGGTCCACCCCCTCGCCATTAAGATGCCCGCATGAATCTCGACCAGGGGTCACAGTTGTTCACGTCCGAGTCCGTGACTGAGGGGCATCCCGACAAGCTGGCGGATCAGATCTCCGATGCGGTGCTGGATGAGATCCTGGCCGACGATCCATTCGGCCGCGTTGCGTGCGAGACGCTCATCACTACCGGACTCGTCGTCGTTGCCGGCGAGATCACTACATCGACGTACGTAGACATCCCGGCGGTGGTGCGTCGCACCGTCACCGACGTTGGGTACACGAGCTCTAAGATCGGCTTCGACGGTGAGACATGCGGCGTCAGCGTTTCTATCCAGGAGCAGTCCGCGGACATCGCAACAGGCGTGGATGAGGCCTACGAGTCTCGGATGGGCGAGGACAAGGGCGAGCTCGACAGTCAAGGTGCCGGAGACCAGGGAATGATGTTCGGCTACGCGTGCCGGGACAACGAGGACCTCATGCCGATGCCGATCTGGCTGGCGCATCGTTTCGCTCAGCGTTTATCGGAGGTGCGCAAGGCGGGAGTCTTGCCGTACCTGAGGCCCGACGGGAAGATCCAGGTCACGATCGAGTACCGGAACGGACGGCCGGCGCGGCTCGACACCGTCGTCTGCTCCTCGCAGCACCAACCCAATGTGGACGTGGAGACGCTCCTCAAGCCGGATCTCATGCAGCACGTCATCGAACCCTTGATCCCCGGAAATATCGATAGCGACGGCCTGAAGGTCCTGGTGAATCCCACCGGCGTTTTCGAGATCGGCGGCCCCCGGGCCGACACGGGCCTCACCGGACGCAAGATAATCATCGACACCTACGGTGGCATGGCACGGCACGGTGGGGGAGCGTTCTCGGGGAAGGATCCCACCAAAGTGGACCGGTCTGCTGCCTACATGGCTCGCTATATCGCGAAGAACGTGGTTGCGGCGGGGCTCGCAGATCGGTTCGAGGTACAGATCGCCTATGCGATCGGCGTAGCTCATCCGGTATCGGTGTCTAGCGAAACGTTCGGCACCGAGAAGGAGGATCCCGCGGCCATCGCGTCCGCCATCCTTCAGACTTTCGACCTGAGGCCGGCAGCGATCATCAAGGATCTGGACCTGCGGCGGCCCATCTACCAGAACACCGCTGCCTATGGGCATTTCGGGCGCTCGGACAAGGAGTTCACCTGGGAGCGCACCGATCGAGCGGATGACCTCCGGCGACTCTGCTCGAGCTCCTGACTCGCCGGTCGTAGCCTCCGTCCTGCCGCTGATCCCGGCGTGGCGCGTGGATCGCGTCTTCGACTACTCGGTACCGGAGGCCATGTCGGACAGGGTCGGCATAGGCTCGTTGATCCGCGTGCCATTCGGCAATCGTCGTGTGCGTGCGATCGTCATCCGGATGCAGGGCCAGTCCGAGACGGGTTCGGTCGACGATCTGGAAGCAGTGATCGCGCCGGTGATAGACCACCCGGTGGTACCCGAGTCACTCATCCCCCTCTTCTTCTGGATCGCGGATCGGTACGCGTCGCAGGCCAGCCATGTCTTTGCGCGCGCGGTCCCGCCGCGCGTGAGGATCCGGGTCGAAGAGCCCGACCCGATCTCCGGAGGTCCGGAGCCGCAGCGGACGCTGTCGTATCGCGGGGGCGAGGAGCTGGTCCAATCGCTTCGTTCGGGACTACCCGGCGCCTGGTGCTTGCAGTACGCGCCCGGGGAGGACCGGACCCGGCTGATCGGCGAGCTCATAGCCGCGGCGCGGGGGCCGGGCGCGGCGCTGGTCACGGTCCCCGAGGTGCGATACGGCTCCGAGGTGCTGGATGGCCTCGGCCGCTTATGGCCCCAGATGGTCCGCATCGACAGCGCCGAGTCGGACCAGGACCGAGCCCGAGGGTGGATGTCGTTGGCCGCCGGGGCCGGCTTCGGAGCCGGTGGTCGTGGCGCCGTCCTGGCTCCTTCCGCCGAACTCTCATTGATCGTCGTCGATGAGGAACATCATGCGAGCTACAAAGAAGATCGTTCGCCGCGTTTCGACGCGCGCCGCATCGCTTTGGAGCGAGCCCGTCGCCAACAGGCTGCATGCGTGTTAATGAGCAGCACGCCCGCGGTCGAGACCGCAGCCGCTCGAGGTATCGGCACCGTCAGATTGGTTGTCCCCAACCGCGAGGTGCAGCGGGCCGCCCGTCCGATCGTCGAGCTCGTGGAGCGACCCGAAGGCCGGGCCCTGTCGCATGAGCTTCACGCCCGAGTTCGCGATGCGTTACGAGCCGGGCAACGGGTGGCGTTGCTGGCGCCCCGTCGTGGGTTCGCGCGCGCTATCTGGTGTGCCACCTGCCGGAGGTCGGTGCGCTGTCCGCGCTGCGAGGCAGGACTCGTTCTTCACCGCTCCTCGTCTCGCGATCCCGAGCGGATGCGGTGTGGGAGGTGCGGGTTCGAGGGCCCGCCACCGCGCTCTTGCCCGTCTTGTGGCGCCGACGACTTCAAGCTCGTGGGAGCCGGTAGCGAACGCCTCGCCGAACAGGTCAAGCGAGCCTGGCCGCGAGCATCGGTGACGCGCGCGGATCCCGATGTTATCGATGAGGTGGTACGCGATCGTAGGCCGAGCGACATCTACGTGACAACCTGGATCGGAACCAAACCGGCGATACGGCCTCCCGTGTCGCTCGTCGGGGTCCTCGACGCCGACGCTCTGATACGTCGCCCGGACTGGCGCGCCGCGGAATCGGGCTATCAGGCACTAGCGGCCATGGCGGAGTGGGCCGGCCCCTCGCGGGAGGGAGGACGCCTGGTGGTGCAGACGGCCGAACCCACCCACCACGCGGTTCAGTCTGTAGTGCGCGCGGACTATGGCTTCTTCTTGAGCCGCGAGCTGGCTCATCGAGAGGAACTCGGTTACCCGCCTTTCCGTGAGCTGATCAAGGTCAGCGCGGCCGGCTCCGCCGCTCCGGATGTCATCGAGCGCGCCGCCGCGGTGGGCCGCTCACACGGGGCGCGTGTGTTGGGACCGATAGAGGTTGCGGTTCATGGGGATGAAGCGCGCGTGGAGATACTCATGAAGTGCGTCGATGCGACGCCTGTGGGAGCCGACCTGCGGGGTATCCTCGCCAGCGTGCCGGCTGGGGGGCGTCTCCACGTGGATGTCGACCCTCGGTGAAGGCGGGCCCTCGAAACGAACAGGGAGTGTTGCTGACGTGGCCGTACTAGCGATCAGGACCTTCGGCGATCCCACCCTCAGACAGCGCGCGCGCGAGGTGGACAAGGTGACGAAGGCCCATCGACAACTGGTCAAGGACATGATGGACACCATGCGCGAGGCACCCGGAGTCGGCCTGGCGGGCCCGCAGATCGGGGTGTTGGAGCGGGTCTTCGTCTACGAGGTCGAGGACGACGTCGGAGCGCTGTTCAACCCGCGCATCGTGGAGCGGTCTACCGAGACACTCACCGAAGAGGAGGGTTGCCTCTCCCTCCCCGGATTGGCCTATGACGTGGAGCGAGCGCAGTCCGTGCGGCTCGAAGGCATCGACGAGAGAGGTCGATCCGTGACGATCGAGGCTACGGATCTTCTCGCTCGCGTGTTCCAGCACGAGATCGACCACCTCGATGGAGTGCTGTTCGTGGACCACCTGGATGAGGAGGCGAAGCGCGAGGCCATGCGAGAGCTCACGCGCCGGGTGCTCGGCCTTCCAGGTCTCGCGGCTCCGGTTCCCCTCGAGGAGCGTCTGTAGCCGGCATGAGGGTCGTTTTCTTCGGCACACCGGCGTGGGCGGTGCCGAGCCTGGAGTCTCTGGTGCGCTCGGGGGCCGAGGTCGTCGCAGTGGTCTCCAATCCCGACCGCCCATCGGGGCGCGGGATGCAGCTCCGGCCGAGTCCGATCAAGGCGGCAGCCGAAGGCTTCGGGATCGAGGTCATCCAGCCCGAACGAGCGAGATCGCCGGAGCTGCACGACCGTCTGGCCCAGCTCGCACCCGACGTCGCGGTCGTGGTGGCTTATGGATCCCTGCTACCGGGGCCGCTGCTCGAGGTGCCACGATTCGGTTTCGTCAACCTGCACTTCTCTCTGCTCCCCGACTATCGGGGGGCGGCGCCGGTGCAGCGGGCGATCATGGACGGGCGGAGCGAGACGGGAGTATCGCTCATGGTCTTGACCGACGGGATGGACGAGGGGCCGGTGCTGATGACGGAACGCGTCCCCATAGCCCCCTGGGAATCGGCCGGGGAGCTGGGACGCCGCCTGGCCCTGGTGGGGGCGGAGCTGTTGACTCCCGCCCTAGTGGCCTACGGCGATGGGCGGCTGGTGGCTCGTCCCCAGGACGGGGCGCAAGCCACCTACGCGTCGAAGATCGATACCGATCAGGCGCGGATCGACTGGGAGTGGGACGCGGAACGGATCGATCGCCTTACGCGAGCCCTCGATCCGGTGCCCGGCGCATGGACGACGTTCGATGGCAGGAGGGTGAAGATCTTCCGCGTCGAGATCGCCGTCTCGGATGAAGGGCTGCGCCCCGGCGCGATCGTGACGGACGAGGATCTGCTGATCGGGTCGGGGACGGCCGTCCTTCGTCTGCTGGAGGGTCAGCTGGCGGGGAAGCGGCGGATGACCGGCACGGATCTCGCCCGGGGGTTACGTCCGACACCGGACGCACTTTTTAGGTAAACATTGGGCCGTGACGCTCCTCCTGGCCCCCTCGATACTGACCGCCGATTTCGGGCGCCTAGGTGATGAGATCGCCGCCGTTACCCCGTTCGTGGACTGGTTCCACCTCGATGTGATGGACGGTCACTACGTCCCCAATCTGACCTTTGGCGTTTCGACGGTCGAGGCCGTGCGCCGGAACTCCGATCTTCCGCTACACGTCCACCTGATGATCGAGGATCCGGGGCAGTATGCGGCCGGTTTCCGTGCCGCCGGCGCGGACCGGATCTCGTTCCATCCAGAGGTCGTCCCCGATCCGGCCGAGACGATAGCGATTATCCGCGCGTCCGGCGCGGGGGCCGGTATCGCGGTTCATCCCGATAGGGGTCTCGAACACGTCGAGAAGCACCTCGAGGAGCTCGATGTCGTTCTCATGATGACCGTGCGCCCCGGCTTCGGTGGACAGGCGTTCCTCGGCGAGGTGATCCCCAAGATCCGCGCGGCGGCGGCTCTTGTAGACGCCACCGAGCGCGCTGTGGATGTCGAGGTCGATGGTGGGGTGAAGCTCGACAATGTCGACCAGGTGGTGGGAGCCGGGGCTCAGATCGTCGTGGCGGGCAGCGCGATCTTCGATGGCGTAGATGCGCCGGCCGCGGCCCGAAGGATGCGCGCACGGTTGGATAACCTCGAGCGCGGGGGGCGAGGGTGACTCTCGCTCGCGATGTGATCCTGGTCGCAGACGACGATCCGGATACGGTCAGGTTCATCGAAGCGAACCTGCATCTGGAGGGGTTCTCAGTGATCCCCGTGGCGGACGGGGCCGAGGCCGTGACCCAGGCCCGCGCTCTGGTGCCGGATCTCATCCTGCTCGATGTCGAGATGCCCGCACTCGACGGGCTTCAGGTTTGCGAGTTGCTGCGGTCGGATCCGCGGACCAAGCACATCGGGGTCATCATGTTGACGGGTCACGCGAACTCGGCCGACGTGGTGGTTGGGCTAACGGCGGGCGCCGACGATTACATCATCAAGCCGTTCGACCCGATCGAGCTGGTGGCGCGAGTCAAGTCCTCATTGAGGAGGACGCGACAGATGCGCGCCGTGAATCCGCTCACTCAGCTTCCCGGCAACGTCCAGGTGCAAGAAGAGGTCTCCCGGAGGGTAGCGATGGGGGCATCCTTCGCCGCTCTCTATATCGACCTCGATAACTTTAAGTCGTTCAACGATCATTACGGGTTCTTGCGAGGCGACGAGTGCATCAAAGCCCTGGCCGGGTGCGTGACCGCGACGGTGCAACGGCTCGTTGGGGGGAGTGGTTTCGTCGGCCACGTGGGGGGCGACGATTTCATCGCGATCTCATCCGCGGAGGGCTCGGAGCCCGTAGCCCGGGCCATCATCGCCTGCTGGGAGGACCGCTCACCGATGCTCTACGACCCCCACGATGTAGAACGCGGCTATATCGATGTCGTCGATCGCCGGGACGAGCTGCACCGGTTCCCTTTGTCGACGGTTTCGATCGGCATCGCCAGCAACCTCGTGCGCCCACTTCGGAGCCACTGGGAGGTCGCCGAGATCGCTTCGGAGATGAAGCGCTATGCCAAGAGCGAGGCGCGCTCCAGTTACGCCGTGGACCGGCGGTCGTCGGATGCGCAGCCGGTCTGACCAGCGGAGCGAGCACGAGAGCGAGAGCATCGGCACCCCCTAGTCATTTAGAGCTATGACCGTAATCGTAAAAATGGTCTCAATGCCCTATTCCCGTTTGGGGCCTTCGGCCCGATGCTAGGAGGCCATCGGCGCGCGCCGGTGGATATCGGGCACGGCGAGAACGGATAGGTCAAGCGGTCGGTAGGTCAATCCGGCCGGGAGCGACGAAGGTGAGGGGGCGGCGGAGTCACGGATGGATCCCATCAGCGTGCTTCTGTGCGATGACACGAAAGACATCCTGCTCCTGCTCAGCCTGGAGTTCGGGTTCGATCCAGCCGTAGAGGTGGTCGCCACGGCCGAGAACGGGCTGCAAGCGATCGAGCTGGCGGGACGGTTCCGGCCGGACGTCGTGGTGCTCGATCTGGCGATGCCGGTGATGGATGGGCTCGAGGCGCTTCCAGAGATCAAGAGGGTCTCTCCCGACACTGCCATCATCGTTCTATCCGGCTTTGACGCGTCGGCGATGGCCAATCAGGCCTTGTCCTTGGGTGCCGAGCGCTATCTCGAGAAGGGCACGACGCCCTCGGAGATCGTCCGGGCGGTGAAGGACATCGTGGGGCGCTCGGGCGGCCACGGTCCCGGGGGAGGTAACGGAGCTCCGGCTCTGTTCTCGGGCCTCCGCAAGCGCGCGTCCCTGGGGCCCGGTCGATCGGTGTTCTGGGCCCCCAACCCGGGCCCGGGACTCGCCTGATCCACCCGCCACCCCATCACCATCTCGGCGGGTCGGGGCTCTATACTCGAACGAACTGAAGAAAGACCTCTTCGGGGCAGGGTGAGAATCCCGACCGGCGGTGAGAGCCCGCGACCCCCTCGAAGTTCGAGGGGCTGACTCGGTGGAATCCCGAGGCCGACGGTGATCCGATGTCCGGCTGTAGCGGCTCGGGAAGTCCGGATGGGAGAAGAGGCGGATGAGAGGCGACGCGCATCGAGCGCGGGCCGTGTCGACTCGTCTTCTCCGCACCGTGCCCCGGATCGGTCGCTGGGCGTGCCGGAGGCTTACGAGTGTTGACCGAGAGCGACGAGAGGTACATGAAGCGGGCCCTCGAGCTCGCGCGCCGCGTTCCCTTCACCGCCCCCAACCCGAAGGTCGGTGCCGTAGTCGTCCGTGACGACCGGATCGTGGGGGAGGGGTGGCACCAGGGAGCGGGCCATCCCCATGCCGAAGCTATGGCGCTCGAGGGGATCGATGGTCGCGGCGCCTCTCTCTACGTGACTCTCGAACCGTGCGTACATCACGGACGTACACCGCCGTGCGCCGAGCGGATCGTGATGTCGGGGATCGATCGCGTCGTGACGGCCATGGAAGACCCCGATGATCGGATGCGGGGAGCGGGGATCCGCTACCTTCGCGACCAGGGAGTGGATGTCACCAGTGGCCTTCTGGAGGGCGCCGCCAAGAAGGTCAACACCGCTTTCGTGCATCAGCGTAGGACGGGGCGGCCTCTCTTCACGCTCAAGCTAGCGCTCTCGATCGACGGTCGGCTCGCAGCGGGCGATGGAAGCTCGAGATGGATCACCGGTGGGCCGGCTCGCCGGCGAGCTCATGAACGGCGCGCCGAGGTCGACGCGATCCTGGTCGGCGCCGGCACGGTTCTCGCCGACGATCCCAGACTCACCGCTCGCGCGGGAGCAGCCGAGCATCAGCCGGCGCGCGTCGTTGTGGATTCATCCGGCAGGGTCCCCCCCGACGCAGCGATCTTCAACGCGGGCCACGTCATCGTGGCGAGCACCTCGGAAGCGCCCCACGACCGACACACGGCTTGGAAAGAGCGCGGCGCGGAGGTAGTGGTCCTACCCACCGGGGCGTCCGGAGTCGACCTCCAAGCTCTCGTGGTCGATCTCAACCGGAGGGGATGGTTGGAGATCCTGTGCGAGGGAGGGGCGTCGTTGGCCACCTCATTGCTCAGGGAGGACGTACCGGACCGACTGGAGATCTATACCGGTCCGGCTTTGATCGGGCGGCCCGGTATGGATATCGGAGACCTGAGCGTGTCCACGATGGCGCGGGTTCGACGGATGAAGCTCGTGGACGTCACGCGGTTGGGAGAGGACGTTCTCACCGTCTACGAGAGAGGCGACGCGTAGATGTTCACAGGCATCGTGGAGACGGTCGGAACGATCCGCAAGGCCACGACGCGACGAGGCCTTCTCGAGCTCGAGATCGAGGCTAAGGGGCTCGCCAGGCAGGTGAAGCGCGGCGACTCGATCGCCGTGGCCGGCGTTTGCCTCACGGTCACCACCGTTCAGCGTCACGGCTTCTCGACGCAAGCGATGTCCGAGACGCTCGACAGGACGACGCTGGGCTCCCTGGAGCGAGGCGGCAAGGTGAATCTCGAGCTCCCAGTCCGGTTGTCCGACAGGCTCGGTGGTCACCTCGTCCAAGGACATATTGACGGCATAGCGCAGGTCATCCGGGTCGAGGACGACGACGGCGCGTTGCGAGTGTGGATGTCGGCCTCCGACGAGGTCCTGAGGTACATGGTTCCCAAGGGTTCGGTGACCCTCGACGGGGTTTCTTTGACGGTGGTAGAGGTGGGCCGGACCAGCTTTCAGGTCGCTCTCATACCCCACACCCTCGACGTCACGACATTCGAGCGAGTTGTGACCGGGGATCGATCCAACGTAGAGGTAGATGTGCTGGCTAAGTATGTCGAGCGTCTGATGGAAGGTGAGCGATGGCCCTTAACACGGTAGAGGAGGCCCTGGAAGAGATCCGCGCGGGGCGGATGGTGATCGTGGTGGACGACGAGGATCGCGAGAATGAGGGTGACCTCATCCTTGCGGCCGAGAAGGCTACGACGAAGCAGATCGCTTTCATGGTCCGTCATTGTTCCGGGATCATCTGCGTGCCGATGGAAGGCGAGAGGTTGCAGCGACTCAACCTCCATCTGATGGCGCCGGACAACTCAGAGCCCATGGGGACCGCTTTCACGGTCAGCGTGGATGCGCATCGCAACACCACTACCGGGATCTCGGCCGCGGATCGAGCCGAGACCGTGAAGGCTCTGATCGATCCCCGCAGCGGTCCTTCGGATCTCGCCCGACCGGGCCACATCTTCCCGCTGCGCTACACACCCGGTGGAGTTCTTCGACGGGCCGGTCATACCGAGGCATCCGTGGACCTTGCCCGGCTGGCCGGCTTGTACCCGGCTGGAGTGCTGTGCGAGCTCGTCAACGAAGACGGGACCATGTCGCGCCTGGCAGAACTCGAGGTCTTCGCGAAGGAGCACGAGCTGAAGATCATCTCGATCGCCGATCTCATCGCCCATCGCCGGCGTCACGAGAAGCTCGTGCAGCGAACGACCGAAGCCCGGATCCCTACCGCATTCGGATCCTTCCGGGCTATCGCATACGAGTCCGACGACGGTCGCGAGCACGTGGCGCTGGTCAAGGGCGAACCGCGCGGCATCGAGAACGTCCTGGTACGCGTTCATTCGGAATGCTTCACGGGGGACGTGCTCGGGAGTGTTCGCTGCGACTGCGGTGTCCAGTTACAGCAAGCGATAAACCTGGTAGGCCAGGCGGAAGAGGGGGTCATCGTCTACATCCGTGGCCACGAAGGACGCGGGATCGGACTGCGCCACAAGTTGGAGGCCTACGCGCTACAGGATGGTGGTCTGGACACGGTTGAGGCCAACCTGGAACTGGGTTTCGCACCCGACGCACGCGACTACGGCGTCGGTGCCCAGATCCTCGTCGACCTTGGAGTGAGCACGATGCGCCTCTTGACTAACAATCCAACGAAGCGCGCGGGGTTGGAGGGGCACGGTTTGTCGATCGTCGAACGGGTGCCGCTCCAGAGCGAAGCAACGCCGGAGAACATCAACTACCTCCGTACGAAGAGAGACAAGCTCGGTCACCTGCTGGATGCATTCGAGTCCCCCGATGTCGAGGAGGATCGCGATGACGCGCACCTATGAAGGAGGGTTCGATGGCAGCCGACTCCGCGTGGCGATCGTGGCCAGCCGGTTCAACGAAACGATCGGTAGGAGACTCCTACAAGGGGCGCTGGATTGCCTGAGGCGTCACGGTGTCGCCGAAGAGGATCTTTTTGTCGCATGGGTACCCGGTGGGTTCGAGCTCCCCATGGCGGCCGGGCGCATAGCTTCCTCCGGCGACGTGGATGCCGTCGTATGCGTAGGAGCCGTCATTCGCGGGGAGACCCCACATTTCGATCTCGTGGCGGGGCACGCGGCCACCGGGATCGGTGAGGCATCGATGCGGACGGGGATCCCCATCACCTTCGGGGTTCTGACGACCGACGACGTCGCACAGGCAGCCGACCGGGCAGGCGGTAAAGTCGGCAACAAGGGCTTCGACGCTGCACTCGCGGCGATCGAGATGGCGAACCTCATGACCTCACTTCCAAAACCACAAACCGAGCTCTAGCTACTACGGAAGTAGTACTCGAGGGTGGAGCAGACCGGCATCGCCGAGGTCTGCTGTGCTAGCGTTCGCCCCGTCCGTAACGAGCTTCGTGCGCGCGTACCGCGACGCTCGGAGCGCAGGGGAAAGGACGAGTCGTGGCACAGGGAACCGTGAAGTGGTTCAGCAACGAGAAGGGTTACGGGTTCATCTCCGAGACCGACGGCGAAGATGTCTTCGTACATTTCTCGGCGATCGAGGGCGACGGCTATAAGTCGCTCAACGAGGGGCAGGCGGTCGAATTCGAAGTGACCGACGGTCCCAAGGGCAAGCAAGCGACGAACGTCCGGCCCCTGGACTGATCGCACGGCCGACACCTCACGGGGGCGGCACCACTCCCTGCGCGAACGCCATCTGTAGCTGAGCCAGCATCTGTCGCAGCGGCGCCCGTGCCTCTCCCAGATCATCACCCACCGCGTTGACCAACCCGGCCAGGGCATCTATGGCGAGCTGAGCCTCGACGCGGTCTCCGCGGTCGAGCTTCACCCCGGCTATGTTGGCCAGCCGGATGGCGGCGTCCGCCACCCAGTCCCGACTGGAGACCTGCGAGATCTGCTCGACCATCCGTTGAGCCTCGGCCTCCTGCTCGGGGGTCCAGATGGGCTCATCCGGTCCGGTCGCGGCCTCAGGTGTAGCGGAAGGTGTAGCGGAGGGAGCCGGGTCCGCGTCCGGGGGTGGAGCGGCGGGCTCTGGGGCCTGGGCCGGGTCCGCTTCTCGGTCGCCGGGGCCGTCCGCCGGTGCCTGGGCGGCGCTCCTGCTCGAGATGCGCTTGTCCACGACCCGGGGCCTGGGCCTGGCCAGCTCTTCCTCTTCGTTGCGCTCCTCATCCGCCATCTTCACGCCGTTATACTCGTTTTCGCGAATCTGTCGCCAAGAAGGGGTGGATGTAGACCCCTCACCTCCCGAGGCCCCGTGCGATCCGGCACGGTGACTCGACGGGGTTCGGATCGACCTGCGGTACAGCGCAGGGCCGATGACGTCCGAGCCTTGGCGTCATCGGCTTTTTTCGCGTGTATGAGCCCTTGCGGGAAGGAGAGACGTATCGCTGAGAATGAACCACGAGTAAACGACCGGATCCGGATCCCCCGGGTTCGCGTCGTTGGGGCCGACGGCGACCAGGTGGGCATCTTGCCCACGAAGGAAGCGCTCGAGATGGCGGTCCAGCAGGACCTCGACCTCGTTGAGGTCGCGCCCCAAGCCGATCCTCCCGTCGTTCGGATCATGGACTACGGCAAGTACAAGTACGAGCAGGCCGTGAGGCAACGGGAGGCCCGCAAGAAGCAGTCCAACGTGGTGGTCAAGGAAATGAAGATGCGCCCGAAGATCGATCGCCACGATTACGAGACCAAGAAGGGGCACGTCGTCCGGTTCCTTCACCAGGGGTCGAAGGTGAAGGTGACGATCATGTTCCGGGGGCGCGAGACGGTGCACCCGGAGCTGGGCCAGAAGCTCCTTGATCAACTGGCACAGGATGTGATCGAGATCGCTAAGGTCGACATCCCTCCGAAGCTCGATGGACGAAACATGACGATGGTTCTGGCGCCGCTGAAGGAAGCCATCATGCAAAGAACACCGAGTGTGGTTGCCCCCCCTCGTCAGCGACGAGCTCAGGAGCCTCACCAACAAGAGACCGAGCCACCAACGCAGGATGAGGACGAGGCCGACGACTCGGCCGCTCGCCCCATCAAAGTGACGAGAGCAGAAGGAGGTTGAGTCCGTGCCAAAAACGAAAACGCACCGAGGCGCGGCCAAACGCTTCTCGATAACGAGAAACGGAAAGATACGCAGGCGTAGAGCCTTCGGGAACCACATCCTCGAGAAGAAGTCATCGACGCGCAAGAGGCGCGTGACGTCGATGGATGAGGTGGCCCCGGCAGATGCGAAGCGCATCCGCAAGATGCTCAAGGCCTGAGCCGCTCCGCGAGCTCATCTAGGAGGAGAAGACATGCCACGGGTGAAACGAAGCGTCGCCGGAAGGAAGAAGCGGCGCAAGGTTCTGAAGAAGGCCAAGGGCTACTACTCGTCGCGGGGGAAGCATTACCGTGCTGCACGAGAACAGGTCATGCATTCCGGCGCCTACGCGTTCCGCGACCGGAGGGCGCGCAAAGGCGACTTCAGGCGCCTGTGGATCATGCGGATCAACGCGGGGGCCCGGATCAACGGGTTGTCCTACAGCAGGTTCATGTCGGGTCTGCGGATCGCCGAGGTCGAGCTGGATCGTAAGGTGCTGGCCGAGCTCGCGGTGAACGAGCCGGATGCATTCGCGGAACTAGCGCAGGTGGCCAAGCAGTCACTCGACAAGGCGTCCTGAGCGAGGTCGTAACGAGCCTGCGCAACCCGCGCGTGCAGGCCGCCAGGAAACTACTGAGACGCGTTCACCGCGATGAGGTTGGAGCCCTCCTGGCGGAGGGCTCGCAGGTGATCGGTGAGGCGATCGACGCGGGGGCCGACGTTCAGGAGATCTTTGTGGCCGAGGACCAGGTCTCGCGCGGTCTCCTCGACCTCATCACGAGATCTGGTGTGCCGGTCACGCGCGTGAGTGAGCGGATCATGGCCGCCATCTCGGACACCGTGACCCCACAGGGGGCCGTGGCGCTGATCCGAGAGACCCCGGCGGTGCTGACCGAGGTACTGGCCGACTCGGATCTGGTGGTCGTCCTGGCACAGGTGCGCGATCCCGGCAATGCCGGTTCGCTGATCCGTTCGGCAGCGGCAGCGGGAGCATCGGCGGTTGTATTCACCCAGGGCTCGGTTGATCCATTCCATCCCAAGACGGTCCGCGCGGCGGCCGGAGCGTTGTTCAGGCTCCCGATCGTGCGCGGCGAGACGCTAGAGACGATCGTGTTGGGGCTCAAGGCTGCGGGCATCCGGGTCTTGGGTGCCGCTTCAGACGCTAGTCAACCGGCGGAAGCCGTGGATCTCACGGGTCGCGTGGCGCTGGTTCTCGGGAACGAGTCGTGGGGGATCCCCGAAGGACAACGCTCCCTCCTCGACGACGTTGTCGGGATCCCCATGCCGGGACCCGCGGAAAGTCTCAACGTCGGCATCGCTGGCTCCATCCTCGTGTTCGAGATCGTGCGACAGCGACGGAGAAGCATCGGGGAGGGGAGCGGGGCGGTTTATCCTCGGCAGCCACATGGATGACGTCCGGTTCGCAGAGATGATCTCGAAGATCGCACATGAGCTCCGGTCGCCCCTCACATCGGTAAAGGGATTCTCCTCGACCCTCGTTAGCCGGTGGGATCGCTTCACCGACGAGCAGCGCCGCCAGCTCGTCGAAACGATCCACTCCGACGCCGAGCGTATGGCACGGATCGTTTCGGAGGTTCTAGATCTCGCTCGATTGGAGGCGAATCGCCTCGAGCTGAATCTGCAGCGGGTGGAGCTTCGGGAGCTGGTAGACAAGTCCGTCACGAGCCAGTCCGAGTTGGTCGCCGGCGCCGCGCGAGTGACCGTAGGCATCGCCGAAGACGTCACGGCGTGGGCCGACCCGGAGCGACTAACGCATGTGATCTCGAACCTGATCGAGAACGCGATCAAGTTCTCGGACGATGGCCCGATCGAGATCACTGCCGAGCACACCACTGAGGGCTCGACCCTCGTACAGGTGAGGGATCGCGGCGTGGGTATCCCTCCCGAGATCCTTCCGCACATCTTCCAGGGGCCGGCGTCCACCGCGCAGAAGGCGACACCGTCCGGCAGCGGCTTGGGTTTGTATCTGTCTCGGCGCCTCGTCGAGGCACATGGGGGCACCATTCAGGTGGTCAGCGAGGAGCGATCCGGCTCGACCTTCAGCGTGACCCTTCCGGCGCGAGAGGCCCGCGTTGAGCCCTGAAGTCTCGGACATCAAAAGGGCCTTCGAAGAGGTGCGTGACCAAGGGCTTGCGGCGGTCACGGAAGCCAAGGACGGACCCTCTCTCGAGGCCGCACGGATAAAGATCCTGGGTCGGAAGGCACCCTTGTCCAAGGCCCGGGCCGGTCTGGGCGCTGTGCCCCGGGAGCACGTGAAGGCACTCGGCCTGCTCGCCAACGAGGTACAGACCGAGCTCGAGCAGGCGTTCGCCAAGAAGGCCCGTGCTTTCGGCCAAGCCGAGCGGACGAAACGGTGGGAGCGAGAGCGCGTCGACGTGACCTTGCCCGGTGACGCGCCCCCGATGGGAGCGCTACATCCGTTGACGAAGACGATCTGGGAGATCGTCGACATCTTCATCGGACTGGGCTACCGGCTGGCCGAGGGGCCGGAGGTCGAGTTGTCGACGCTCAACTTCGACGCGTTGAATCAACCCTTCGAGCATCCTTCACGCTCGCCGCGAGAGACGTATTACGTCGCCGGGCGGGATGACGTTGTTCTGCGTCCTCATACTTCGCCGGTGCAGATCCGGGCGATGGAGGCGCAGAAGCCCCCCATCTATGTTCTCGCGCCCGGCCGTTGCTATCGCAGGGACGAGCTGGACCCAACGCACCTCAATCAGTTCGCACAGATCGAGGGTCTCGCTGTTGACGATGGGATCACGATGGCGGACCTGAAAGGCACACTCGAAGTATTCGCGCGCGAGTTGTTCGGGCGCGACCTGGATGTGCGCCTGCGTCCGCACTTCTTCCCGTTCACCGAACCCTCAGCGGAGCTCGATGTCGAATGCTTCGTCTGCCGCGGCTCGGGGTGCAGGGTCTGCAAACAGGAGGGCTGGATCGAGGTCTTGGGCTGCGGCATGGTCGATCCCGCGGTACTCGAATGGGTGGGCTACGACTCAGAGCGATACACCGGGTTCGCGTTCGGTATGGGCGTCGAACGCGTTGCAGCGCTGGCCCACGGGGTACCCGACATCCGGTATTTCTACGAGAACGATCTCCGGTTCCTGAGCTACTTCCAGGGGGCGGAATGAGGGTCGGCCTCAACTGGCTGCGAGAGTTCGTGGACATCGAGATAGAGGTTGAGGAGCTGGTCACCCGGCTCAGCATGTCGGGGACCAAGGTCGAGACCGTGCATGCTCCGGGACAAGACATTGAAGGAGTGGTCGTCGCAGAGGTACTCGCTATATCGGAGCATCCGAATGCCGACACGTTGACCCTCGTGGATGTGCGGACCGGCGATGGGAACGAGCAGCGCGTTGTCTGTGGCGCACGCAATTTCGGGGTCGGCGATCGCGTTCCACTGGCTCAGGTCGGAGCTCGCCTCCCGGGGATGAAGGTCGCCGAACGCAAGATCCGCGGCGAGGTCAGTCGCGGGATGCTCTGCTCCGCGGCGGAGCTGGAGCTGAGCAAGGACCACTCTGGCATCTACGTCCTCGGCACGGACGCTCCACTGGGCGAGGACATCGTTGCCCTCCTGGAGCTGGACGATCCGATCATCGAACTGGAGCTGACGCCGAACCGCCCGGATTGCATGGGCATGGTCGGCGTCGCCCGCGAGGTAGCGGCACTCACCGGCAAGGATCTGCGCCTGCCCTCGGCGGCCGTGACCGAAGACGACGATCTACCCGGCGACGTGCGCGTTGAGATCCTGGATGCTGTCGGATGCCCCCGTTACTGTGCGCGCTTCGTCGACGGCGTCGCGACCGCCCCCTCGCCTTCGTGGCTGGGATCCCGGTTGACGGCGGCGGGCATTCGACCCGTGTCGAACGTGGTCGATATAACGAACTACGTGATGCTGGAAACGGCGCAGCCTCTGCACGGTTTCGACGCGAGCAAGGTCAATGACCACCACATCCTCGTAAGGCGAGCCGAAGCGAACGAGGCGCTGACGACACTGGACGGGGTCGAACGTACTCTGGCGGAGGACGACCTACTGATCGCCGATCCAGCCCGGCCCTTGGGCATCGCCGGCGTCATGGGCGGTATCGACTCGGAAGTGTCCCCGGGAACGACGAGCGTGATCGTGGAATCGGCCTACTTCGACAAGGCTTCGATCGCGTTCACGAGCCGAAGACATCAGCTCAGGTCCGAGGCGTCAGCGCGTTTCGAGCGCGGCACCGACCCGGAGAACGTCGTGTACGCGGCTACCCGCGCAGTGAAGCTGATCGCCGAACATTGCGGGGGCGCGATCTCGTCGGCTGTAGCCGACGCCTACCCAGCGCCGCAGCCGCGAGCCTCCATACGGCTGCGCCCGGCGCGCGCCGAGTCGCTTCTGGGCGCCCGTGTTCCCAAGTCCGACCAGGCAGCCGCTCTCAAGGCGATCGGACTGGTCGTAGAGGACAAAGGCGGGGCTCTAGAGGTCGAGGTCCCAGGATTCCGCCCGGATCTCGGCCGCGAGGTCGACCTCATCGAGGAGGTCGCTCGACTCGCCGGCTTCGAGGGCCTCCCCTCGACCCTTCCCAAAGGATGGGCCGGCGGACTCGAGCGCTCGCAGCGCGCGGAGCGCGCTCTCAAGCGTTGCCTGGTGGGCGTGGGTTTATCCGAGGCGTGGACCCCCAGCTTCATGTCCGATCGTGACCTCGACGCACTGGGCGTCGAGGACGACAACCCGGCCCGACGCGCGGTCGAGCTTATGAACCCGATGACGGAGGACGAACGATGGTTGCGCACGACCCTGATTCCAGGGCTGATGCGGTCCTCGTCACGGAACCTCGCTCACGGTGCTCCGGGGCTCTCATTGTTCGAGATCGCCCGGGTCTACGAGCCCAACGCGGAGCCACTCCCCGAGGAACGTCTCGTCTTGAGCGCGGTGTTCGCGGGACAGCGCACACCCAAGACGTGGCCCGCACCCGGCCGCACCTGGGATCTCTTCGGCGCCAAGGGCATACTCCAGGCGGTCTTCCTGCACCTGGGCCTTCAACCTCCGATATTCGATCCGGGTAAGGGGATGCCCTTCCATCCGACGAGGGTCGCGCGCGTGCGGCTCGACGACACGCCGGTGGGGGTCCTCGGCGAGATCCATCCCGACGTTATCGAGGCGTTCGAGTTCCCGGTGGGGGCGGGTGCCATCGCGTTCGAGCTGGCGCTCGAGCCCCTGTTCGCGGTCCTTCCAGGACGCCCCAAGGTCGAGGAGCTTCCACGCTTCCCGCCCGTTTACGCCGACCTCGCGGTTGTGGTCGACGAGGAGGTGCCCGCGTCGCTGGTCGAGTCCATAGTGCGACGTGCGGGGGGGCCCGACGTCCAGTCGGTTCATCTTTTCGACGTCTACCGGGGAGAACAGGTGCGGGCGGGAAAGAAGAGCTTGGCTTACGCTCTCGAGATGCGAGCTCCGGATCGAACCATGACCGATGTGGACGCGAGCGCGGTCCTCTCACGCATCGTGAACGTGTTGGGCGAGAAGACCGGGGCGGAGCTTAGATCTTGATGCACGAGCGGGACTTCCTCTCCATCGCCGATCTTGCGCCTGAAGAGCTCGTAGGCCTACTCGATGCAGCCGACAAAGCCAAGGCGCGCCCCAGCTCCTGGGACTCCAAGATCGCGGGTAAGCAGGTCGCACTCATCTTCGAGAAGCCCTCGACGCGGACGCGCGTCTCATTCGAAGTCGCGGTGTCATCGATGGGCGGACATGCACTCATCCTGCGAAGCGACGAGCTTCAGCTCGGTCGCGGCGAGACGGTAGAGGACACCGGGCGCGTCCTGGCAAGGTACGTAGATGCTCTCGTCGTTCGGACGTTCGAGCAGGAACGGCTCGAGGAACTGGCTTTGGCATCCGACGTTCCGGTGATCAATGCTCTCAGCGACCGGTCTCATCCTTGCCAGGCGCTCGCGGACATGCAGACGATCCGGGAGAAGAAGAGTGCCCTCGAAGGTTTGTCGCTTGCGTACGTCGGTGACGGCAATAACGTGGCCCATTCACTCTTACTCGCGGGTTCCAAGCTGGGCATGCATGTGCGTGTGGCTACGCCGGCGGGGTACGCTCCCCGATCTGACATCGTGTCGATGAGCCAGCAGGCCGCGATCGATAGCGGCGGCAGTGTCACGGTCACGGAGGTGGTGGCGGAGGCGGTCGCAGGAGCCGACGTGCTCTATACGGATGTGTGGGCGAGCATGGGACAGGAGGCGGAGTCAGAGGCGCGCACCAAGGTGTTCGAACGATTCCAGCTCAGCTCCGATGCCGTCGACCTTGCGGACGACGAGGTCATCGTCATGCATTGCCTCCCGGCGCATCGTGGCGAGGAGATCTCCGAAGACGTCATGGATGGCCCCCGTTCGGTCGTGTGGGACCAGGCGGAGAATCGATTGCACACTCAGAAAGCGCTTCTCGCCTGGCTGTTGGGCTGACCGCGGCGCCTCGATGAGGCGACTCCCGAGAACGTTCTATGCGCGCGACGCACTATCGGTGGCGCGCGATCTCATCGGCTGCTTGTTCGTTCACGTCGGCCCGGAGGCTGTGACTGCGGTGCGCTTGGTCGAGGTCGAGGCCTACCGCGGAGATCAAGATCCCGGCTCCCACGGATTCCGTGGGCCGTCGCCCCGTACGCGCACCATGTTCGGTCCTCCGGGCCGTCTCTACGTGTACTTCACCTACGGCATGCATTGGTGCGCGAACGTCGTCTGTGACCGCGAGGGGGTGTGCGAAGCGGTCCTGCTGAGGGCTGGGGAGCCGGCGGAGGGACTCGACATGATGCGTGTTCGCCGCCCCGGGATAACTGACGACCGGCTGCTGGCCGCCGGCCCCGCTCGCCTGACGCTGGCGATGGGCATAAGCAAGCCGCACGATGGGGCCTCTCTCTTGCGCGGCGGCTCATTGTGGTGCGCCCAGGACGAAGCGACCGAAAGCCACCGCGCCCGAGCCGTGTGGACGAGACGTATCGGCCTTGCTGCGGGCCGGGGGGACGACCTCGAATGGCGACGAGTCGTCCCCGGCCACCCTTACGCGTCTCGCCGCAGGTAGGCGCTCGACGGTCTAGCCGGGGTTGACCCAGATCGTCACGGTCGAGCCCTTCGATCCGCTGGCACCGGATGTGGGAGATTGCTTCCACACCTCGCCGCGGCTCGACTTCCAACTCGCACCCTCCTTCTCGGTGATGACGCTCGCCCGGAAGCCCGCGTCCTGCAACGCCGACCCGGCCGCCGAGCGCGACATGCCGATGACCGATGGGACGCCTGTCGTGCTGGGGCCAGTGGACACGACGATCTCTACGGTCATGCCCTCGGCGGCGGTCGCCCCCCCCGCAGGGGTCTGCCGGAGAACCCTGCCCGACGCATAGGTGGACGACTCCTCGGTCGTCTGCGAGACGCTGAATCCTTCGCTCCTGAGGATCCCGGCCGCTTCGCCGGCTGGGAAGCCGACCACGCCCGGGACGGTTACTCCTTCGCCGGCGATGGGGCACGACTCGGTCGGCACGGTGGAGGGCGTGAACGTTGCAGAAGAGCGAGAATCGAGGGGCGTCGTAGTCGAGGCAAGGCAGCCCGTTCGCGTGTCGATGGTCACCGTGACGTACCCACCCCCGACAGGAGCAGCGAAGTCGGTCGGGGCCACGCCGGATAGAGCCTCGACCATGAAGTTCTGCCAGATCATGGTGGGCCACGACCCGCCGGTGACGGTGATGCGCGTGTTGCGGCAGACCTCGCGCTCACCGATGAAGGTCACGGAACATCCCGCCTTCATCTCGATCTGCCCCGACGGATACCCCACCCAGACCGAAGCAACCAGATCGGGCGTGTAGCCGACGAACCAGGCATCGCGATATTCCTGCGCGGTTCCCGTCTTGCCGGCGGCCGGCCGGCCGATCTGGCCACTCGCGGCGGCGGTGCCACGGGCGATCACTTGCTCCAGGGCCGTGGTGGTGATGTATGCCGCTGTGGGGTCGACTGCCAGCCGCGATCTGGACTTGTCCTTGTAGAGCAGCTTTCCGGTGGGATCTTCGATCCTCGTGATGGCGACCGGGGGGTGGTGCTCGCCATTGTTCGCCAAGGTTCCGTAACCCGACGCCATGCCTAAGGGGTTGACGGAGTTGGTACCCAGTACCGCCGAGAGGTACGCGCCGAGCGGTGTCCTTATCCCCATGTCTTCGGCGGTGTCCACCACACTCTGGGGACCAATGTCTTCTCCCAGTTGCGCGTAGACGACGTTGACGCTCTTGACGGTGGCTTCCAGCAATGACATGTCGCTGTAGGACGAGCCCTCGTAGTTCTGCACGGTGTAGTCGGCCCCGTTGTCGGCCCCCGGGAAGGTGATCGATGACCCGCCCTTGTAGACCTCGGAGAGAGGGATACCCTGCTCTATAGCCGTTACCAGGGCGAAAGGCTTGAACGCGGATCCGGCTTGGCGCCCGCTGCCGGGAGCCGTGCCGCCCTCCTTCTTGGGAGCCAACCCCGGCTCTGCCGAGACGGCCAGATTCGTTTTCGCGAACTTGTCATCCTTCTTCTTGGCGAAGAAGTCGCGGCCCCCGACCATCGCCTTGATCTCACCCGTCGCGGGATCGATCGCCACGAGCGACCCGTAGGGATCCGTTGGGTAGGTGAGGACGCCGTCGACTGCGCGCTCCGCGGCCGCTTGCATGTCGAGATCGACGGTCGTGTAGATCTTCAGTCCTCCGGTGAACAAGGCGTGCTGGCGGTCTTGCCACGTCTTGCCGAGATCTTCGAAGCGGGGATCGAACTGGATCAGCCGCTGGATGTAATCGACGAAGTAGGGGGCCGGGTACCTGGAGTCGTCCTCGCCCAGATGTAACTGCAAGCCCGTCTTCTTCGGGGCTTTGGCCGCGCCCTGCTTGAGCCAGCCGAGCTCGGCCATCTTGCGGAGAACGAGGTTGCGCCTCCTGAGGGCGGCCCTCGGACGGTTCACGGGGTTGTAACTCTCCGGCGAGCGGATCAGCCCCGCGAGTAAGGCGCTCTCGCGCACGTTGAGCCTCCACACGGGCTTCGAGAAGAAGGTCTTCGCCGCGGCCTGAACTCCGTACGCGCCCTTGCCGAAGTAGACGGTGTTCAGGTATCTGCGCAGGATCTCCTTCTTCGGTAGTGCTTTCTCGAGCTGACGGGCGAGGGCCGCCTCATCGATCTTTCGCTCGATGGTCTTATCCGCCACCTCACCGGGGGCGATGATCGAGTTCTTCACGTATTGCTGGGTGATCGTCGAGCCCCCTTCTTCGATCTGCCCGCTGCTGGCGTTCTTCAAGAACGCGCGGATGACCGCCCTGGCGTCGACCCCCTCGTGCTCGTAGAAGCGTTCGTCCTCGATCGCGAGCACGGCCCGCTGCAGGTGTCTCGGAATAGTCTTCAGCTTCTGCACGACCGTGCGATTCTCGATGCCATGCATCGAGGTGATGAGCTCTCCTCCGACTGAGAAGATCTTTGACGATTGGGCCGGTCGGAACCTGAGGTCCGCTTTCGTCAGCGTCGGAAGGTTGTCGAGCTGGGCGCACCCCGCCACTATCAGCCCGCCGAGCGCAACGGCGATGATCCATTTGGTTCGGTGGATGCGGGACATGAACGCATGAGTCTACCGACATATGGGGCTATGGCGGTGGACTACCATCGCCCCATGACCGGCATAGGGGAGGCGAAAGAGTCGCTGGCACGGCTGTTACAGAACGCAGAGCACGTCGTTCCCCAGGAGGAGCTCGACGAGCGACTGGGCCGTGACCGACCGCTGCGTGTCAAGTTGGGAGTCGACCCGACGGCCCGCGACGTCACTCTGGGGTGGGCGGTCCCGCTTCGCAAGCTGCGGGCGTTCCAAGACGAAGGGCATGTCGCCGTCCTCATCATGGGCGACTTCACGGCGCGGATCGGGGACCCTTCGGGCAAGTCGGAGACCCGACCACAGTTAAGCCCGGAGGTCGTACGCGCCAATGCTGAGGCCTGTGTGGAACAACTGCTGGACATCCTGTCCCAGGAGAACCTCGAGATCCGCTACAACTCCGAGTGGCTGGACAAACTCAACCTCGCCGACCTCCTCAAGCTCACGTCGCACGGCACGGTCGCGCAGATGCTGGAGCGGGACGACTTCGCCACGCGCTATGCGGAGCGTCGCCCGATCTCGATCGTGGAATTCATGTACCCACTGATGCAGGGCTATGACTCGGTGGCGATAGAGGCCGACGTGGAGATCGGCGGGACCGATCAACTCTTCAACCTCCTCGTGGGCCGCGATCTTCAACGCGCTTACGGGCAGGAACCGCAGATCGCGCTCACGATGCCCCTCCTCGTCGGCCTCGATGGGGTTCAGAAGATGAGCCAGTCACTGAACAATTACGTCGGGATCAGGGAGTCGCCGGAAGAAGCCTTTGGGAAGGTCATGAGCATTCCCGACCGGTTGGCCGGTCAGTACGCCGCCCTCGCGGCCGGGCTCGCCCCGGACGAGATCGCCGACATCGAGTCGGCGTCGTCGGTGGGTGGCCCCGACGCGGGTGTCGCCAAGCGTCGCGTGGCCCGGGCCGTGGTGGAGCTGTATCACGGGCCCGAGGCAGCCCGACGCGCCGAGGAGGCCTTCGACCGTCAGTTCCGCGAGGGCGGGGTGCCAGACGAGATGCCGACGGCCCCGCTACCGGGCGATGCGGTGGATGGAGACGTGGCCTACCTCCCGCGCGTCCTGGCCGAGCTCGGGTTGGCGGCCTCGCGCTCGGAGGCTCGCCGGCTGATCGGGCAGGGGGGCGTGCGGGTCGATGGCCGGGTCACGACGACCGAAGAGATCCCACTGGTGGCACTGCGCGGGGCCGTCCTCCAGGTGGGCAAGAGGCGCTTCGTCCGGGTCGCCGAAGAGGGCGCGGGATAAAAGGCACAGAAAAGCGTTTCAAGCTCTCGAAATGGGAGAGTTAGGATGCAGATCCGCGTTCGTACCGTCACCGTTCGTCTCGGCCCCTGAGGTCGGAGGAGGAAGATTGAGGGTCCGCCCGTCACGGCCTCGCCTCCTAGTCGTCGTTTGTTCGACCATGTTGCTTGGCGCGCTGTGGTCCAATGCCCCCGCCGTCACTCAGGTCTCCATCCCGGACCCCGACGACGTTCCTTCTCAGGTGGACGACGCCGGAGATCGCGTGAAGGACACCGTCGACGAGGCCGGAGAAACCGTCAAGGACATCGCGGAGGATCCGACGGGGGCCGTCAACGAAACGGTCGATGAGGTCGAAGGAGCCGTGGGCGGCAGCACCTCCAACACGACGGGAGAGGGGACGACATCCTCGGGCGGCGGGACCTCCGATCAGGCGGGATCGGAGGGAAAGAAGGACGGGCGCAAGGAGGCGGGCGATGACCGTCGACGGGGGCAGAAGAGCGCGACCAAGGCCGAGAACGACGTCGAAGAGCTGGTTTCCGGCGGCAACGAGATCTCTGGAACCGAGGTAGCTGGAACCCGGATCGAGGCCGGCGCCGGCGAGGAGGGAGCCACCGGCGCGCTGTCTCTCACCGGAGCCACCCTCGTTGCCTTCCTCGTCATCGGGGCGGCCCTCGTGGGGGGCGGCATCTTCGTGGTCGGTTGGGTGCGCGAGCGCCGTCGCTCGAATTACGGGCGGCCGCTGGAAGGATCCGGCCGCTAGCCAATCGGCCGCCGGGGTGATATCTCAGCCCCATGTGGAAACGACTTCTCGGAGCGATGCTTCTCCTCGACGTGGCGGCGGCCGGTCTGTTCGCGGTGTACGTGGAACGCCGCGATAACACGACGATTGCCTCCCCGGCCTCGGACCCGATCCCGTGTCCCACTCCCGTCGTCACGGTCGATCCTCTCGCCAGCCCCACGCCGACGGTGACGC
>JALZJQ010000009.1 GCA_030859685.1 Actinomycetota bacterium
TCGTCTCTCGCCGAATGCGTCCAGCCTCTTCAGCGATCCTGCGATCCACCGGGACCTCTTCGAATTGATCGAGGAGACGGTCGATGATGCGTTCGTCCGCGTGCTCCCAGCTGTAAAGCTCTGCTCTGCTGATGGATGAATACGAAGAGCCGGTGAACGTGGTCGCGATTGGTGCCGAACCATTCAGATGGTCGATCAGAACGTCGCTATCGAACAAGACCTTAGCCATAGCTTCGATCCCAATCGGCCCGCTCCGGAAGTGTGATGCCTGGTAGCGCCCCCGCTGTTTCCTCAAGAGCGCTCTCGAGCTCTGAGGGCGTCCTCTCTCGGCTGAATAGCCGGTCAATGGCATCCCGGATCAACGCCGATTTCGTTCGCCCCGTTGCTCTCGCTCGCTCTTGGAGACGCCGGTCTTGCTCGTCATCTAGATAGATCTGAGTCCGTTTCACGATGTATACCACTATACATTATGGGCTCCCATCGATCCCATAACCTGGTTAATCAACACGCTTGCTCACCACCCGCCAACGGCTTTGGTGATCTCTGAGTCGCCGTCGTCGTGCATGCACCAACCCTCCCCGGTGCCACTGAAGCGGCGTCTCTAGAGTGCCTCAGCCCTCGAGTCGCAGCTGTCGCTCCTTTTCACCCCTTGTCAAGGATTAGGTGTCACACCCCTCCGTATCGTGAAGGTGAAAGGAGGGATGTACATGAATCATGTAGCCCAGGTCGTAGACCTGATCCGATCCGGACTGAACCCCGGACAACCCCGTGGATCTCACGGGCTCAAACTGGTACCTCTCTTTGGTGGGGCTCCAGCCAAGGAGTACCTCGTCGCCGAGGAGGCGTTTGGGGCAGGCCTGCTGTCCATCACCGAGGTGGAAGGTGGGAGCGTCCCCGAGGTCGCAGCCGTCAACAGCGGCGAAGCACCGGTCTTGCTGCTCGATGGCGAGCACATCGAGGGCGCGATGCAGAATCGGGTGCTCAATTCGACCGCCCTGATCGCAGCCGGGCACAAGACCGTCCTGCCGGTTGCCTGCGTCGAGTACGGACGGTGGCATTACGAGGGGCGAGGCGCGTTCGCCATCACGGATGACATCGCGTACTCGAGGTTGCGCTCGAAGAACGCGGCGTCTGCTGCTACGAGCGCTAGGACCGAAGGAAGCCGGCGGGTGGATCAAGGCGAAGTGTGGGACGACGTGGCACACAAGCACCGAGAGCGATCGGTGTGCAGCTCCCCCACCGGTGCGATGCGCGATGCATTCGATATCAGCCGAGGTGATATCGACGAGATCCTCGACGAGTTCAAGACACCAGCGCCCGGTCAGACCGGTGTGATCGCGTGCGTATCGGGTAGATGCGTCGCCCTGGATTCGTTCGATCGCCCCGAGACTTTGAGCAAGCTGTGGACGCGCCTCTTGCGCGGCTACGCCATGGACGCGTTGGGTTCGGCTCCAGTGTCGATGCAGGACGGAGCCGTGCAGCGATTCCTGGACGAGGCTTCCTCGGGCGAGACGACTTCACACGACGGCATCGGCTTGGGGATGGACGTGATGCTCACGATGCCGACCGTAGTGGGACACGCGCTCACATGGGAGGGAGGAGTCGTTCACCTGGCGCTCTTCACCCGTGGTGAGAACCCCACCCCCGAGAGAAGCACGCACAAAAGGACGATCGAGACGCCGCAACGCCGCCGTCGCTACATCCGCTGACCCCCTGCACGGAGTACGGATGTGGTCCAATACCCGAGGTGGAGGGGCTGCGCACCTCTTGCCTCACGGTTGCGCGATGAGGATCAGATCCGGTCGTCATCCCCCGAGTCTGGGTCAGCCTCGGGGAGCGCAGGGCGATCCATGTATGCAGGCGAGGACGCCCGGGCATCCGGCGGCTCTCGAATCGGGCTTCTATCGATGCCACGATCTCTCGGAACCGAGATGACCTATGGACCGGAGTCGGCCGCGTCACCAGGCTGCTCTGAAGCAGCTTCCTCCTCCGACTGATCTTGTTCGTCGGGCGGGATCGGAGGTGCATCCTCTCCGAACCGCTCTTCGAGGTGCTGGCGCAGCCGCTCCGCCGCTCTGCCGCCCTCGAGCTGGGGCTCCTCTTCCCCCTCGGAATCTCGCGTCATGGTCTCGCCATTCTCGTCCGGGCCGCTAGCTGGAGCACCGCCATTCTCGTCAGGACCTTGCGCCATGTTCGCCACCATTCTCGTCGGGACTACCGTCGACATTATTCGCGCTGACTGACGCATCTCTCAACAAGGCCCATCGGACCGCTACAACGAGCCGACCCGGCCGCTGCCGGACCGTGCCGGATCCGCCTCCACCGTGACGCCTGAGTGACGTCCAAGTGATGGAACGACAAGACGATTCACTTGCATATCGGGATCGACGTGGCAGGAGGTGGCTATGGAAGGCCCCGGCGACGAAGCTCCGGTTCCAGCTGGAACCGTGCTGGAAGAGGAAAGTGAAGAAGCTCCGCCTCGTCCCCCAGGCGGAAAGGCGCTTTTGCGTCTCCTCCAGATGCTCGAGAGCGATGGCTACTCCGAGCTTGTGGAAGAGACCGTCGAACTCGCCGTGCCGGACGAAGACGCTGCGGACGTCATGGAGATCATGGCGGACATGGGCATGGCCCCGCCTTCGAAGGCGAAGCGGCGTAAGCGAACGACCCGAGGTTCGGGGGGAAAGAAGAAAGAACCGGAGGCAGAGGTCGGAGATGGCATCGGTGTCGCTGAAAACATCGCCCAGGTCTATCTGGACGTGGCCGACCAGATGGGCCCCCCGACCCCGTTCGGCCCCCAGTGGAGATCGTGCGGGCCGTGGACCGTTACGAACGGTCAAACCTACGGGGCAACGCGCATCAATGCGTCCGGCCGGGTCTCCGCGCTCGCCGTAGACCCCGCCAATCCCGCCCATGTGCTCGCCGGTGCCGCGAACGGAGGCGTGTGGGAGAGCTTCAATCGAGGAGCATCGTGGGCTCCACGCACCGACTATCAGCCCACGCTGACGGTCGGAGCGCTCGCCTTCGATCCAACGGCATCTTCAACCGTGTACTGCGGCACGGGCGAGGGCGATTGGTGGTCGTATCTCGGCGTTGGCGTACTTCGGTCGACAAACGGAGGCGCCACATGGTCGACGATCTGCACGACACCTTTTGTAGGGGACGGCTTCTACAGCCTCGTGGTGGATCCCGCTAATCGGCTGAGGCTATACGCGGGAACGCGCGGAGGCCTTTGGGTATCCATTGACGGCGGAGTGACCTGGACCCGCCGACGCACGCAGACAACGTGGTCCATCACCCTGCGCGGGAGCGAGATCCTTGCCGGTTGCCAGGACGGATTGTTCCGTTCCACCAACAACGGCACCACTTGGACGGCCGTAACACTCCCGGGCGCGCCGGGGACCTACCAGCGCCTGGCCGTCGCGATCGCACCGTCTAATCCCGGGATCGCATACGCATGGGGAGCTTCTTCCGCGGCCGGCTTCTTATGGCGGCGAGCCGGCGGCACCTGGACCTCGATCGGCGTCCCGCCGGACGCCTCGATCGGACAAGCCTGGTACGACTGGTTCTTGGCGGTCGCGCCCGACAATGCTAGTCAGATCTATTGCGGAGCCATCGATATCCACCGCGGCACGCGGACGTTCGGGACCTGGACGTGGGTGAACCTCTCGAGCAAGGTCGTCGGCGGGAACTCGATACACCCCGATCAACATTCGGTCGCCTTCGAGCCAGGTGCGCCGGGAACCGTCTACGCGGGCAACGACGGGGGCGTCTACCGGTCCACCGATAGAGGCATCAACTGGGTGCACTGCAACAACGGTCTACAGGTGTCTGAGTTCGAATACGTCGCCCACAACGTCGGGACATCTCGCTGGCTGATCGGAGGCACCCAAGACAACGGGACGAACCGATGGATGGGGCCCTCGACCTGGGAGCATGTCGGCGACGCAGACGGTGGAGACTGTGGGGTCAACCGAGCCAACCCTCTGGTCGTGTTCCACACGAGGCAGAATTGGGCCCTCTTCCGCTCAACCACAGGAGGAGGGTTCGGGAGCTGGGCCAACATCACTCCCGCCCGCCCCGCCGGAGAGGGTGTGGGTCTCTTCTATCCCCCCTTCGAAAGTAGCGCCGGAGCGGGCAACACGATCGCGATGGGTGGTCGGTCGCTGTACGTCTCCCGAGATCTCGGCACGACCTGGACCCGCCTCGGCTTCCCGGCGGCGGGCGTCGCGAGCTCTCTCTACATACCCGATGCCGACACCGTGCTAGTGGGCATGACCGATGGTCGAGTCTTCCGGACCAGGTTCAGCGCGGGGGTTTGGGGTGCGCTCGCTGCGCTGACGACGCCGCGCGCGGGGGCGTCGGTCAGCGACCTCCACGCGGAAACCACTGGCACGGGGCGCATCTGGGCGACGAGCTCACGGGTCGGCGGCGGGCGCGTCTTCCGCTCCGATAATGGTGGCACCTCATGGACCGACTGCACTGCAGGGCTACCCAATCTGCCCATCAACGCCGTGGAGGTCGACAGCGGCAACCGCAACCGTATCTGGGTCGGGGCCGACCGCGGTGTTTACCAGAGCACCAACTCGGGTACGGCGTGGGCGGATTTCTCTGCCTCGCTCCCGAACGCCTACGTCGGCGATCTCGTGTTCCATCCCCACGCGCGCGTTCTCCGGGCGGGTACTCGCAACCGCGGGGTTTGGGAGATCCCAGTCGATGGGTGGATGACGCAGCCAGCGTGCGGCGTGCAGTGGATCGGGTCTCTGGCGGCGAATGAGGCCCGACGCTGGTTCACGTTCGGGTGGCCCGCGACGTGGCACATCCTCTGGACCGTGATGCCGACGACGCCGCTCCCGGGTGCACCACAGGTCGGGTGGACAGTGGAGGTTGAACGGGCTGATGCCGAGCGCGCGACCTACTGGATCACCGTTAGGAACCTGACACCTCAAGCACTTCAGTTCGAAGGCCGTTACGCGATCCTCAGTCGCTACTAAGGAGGGACGTATGTACACCGGAGTTCAATTCACAGGAACGCTGACGGCGGGTCAGGCCCAACGCTGGTTCACGTGGGGGTGGAATGCTTCGAGCCATATCGTCTGGTACGTGATGCCGACGACGCCGAGGAACGGCGCGCCTGAGCTTAACTGGACGGTCGAAGTCGAGCGCGCCGACGCGACCGCGTGCACCTACTGGATCACGGTCAGGAATCTGGCGCCGATATCGGTGACGTTCGAAGGACGCTACGCCGTACTCAACTAGGGGGGAACCATGCGGATCACGATCGAAACGGAAGACGGAGGTAAGGCCCAGGGAGTTTCAACCCAGGCGGATCAGGCTGAAGTCGAGGGCGGGACCGCCGAAGGCGATGCAGCGGTCTCTCCTCCTGCGGAACTGGCGGCGCGAGCCGCGGCTATAGGGGCGGTCTCCGCCGGACCCGCACCCTCCGAGATGGTGAACGAGGGGCCGGTTTCGTTCGTGGAGGCACCTGGAACGCCCGCGACGGCCCCGCATGGTGGTCGCACGGGTGCCGAAGACATCTCCGCGGGTGGCGCTCCGGAATTCGCAGCAGGAGAGGTCCACAGCGAGGAGATCGAAGCAGGGACCGAAGAGGAGGAGGACGAAGGCTAACTAGGCCAGCGCAGAGAGTGGTCCCGTGACCCTCGAGGCAGGTCCCACCCTGGTCGTGGTGCTGGTTGGCGCCCTGGCTTCATTCATCTTGTCTTCCGCTGCCGGCTTGGGTGGATCGCTGCTGCTCGTTCCAACCTTCGCCCTGATCTTCGGAACCAAGGAGGGGGTGGCGCTGGCCGCGCTCCTCTTGGCGGGCAACAACATAATGAAGATCGTCGCGTATAGACGCGTCCTTCCATACCGCAGCTCTCTGCCGCTGGTCGTGACGGTCTCGATCGGCGCTGCCATCGGGGCCTCGATCCTCGTCGAGGCCCCCGAACCGTTGGTCGCGATCGCAGTGATCACCGTACTCCTCGTCTCCCTGATCGCAGAGGGGCGAGACTGGCGTCTCTTCCGGAAAAACAGTGCTCCCGTCCTGGGGTTCGCTTCCGGCATCACCTCGGGGATATCGGGGAGCTCTGGGCCACTCAAGGGCGTCGCGGTGAGAGCACTCGATCTCGACCGGATGCATTTCATCGGCGCTGCGTCGCTAACTTCGCTCGTGGGCGACCTCAGCAAGGTAGGCGTCTTCAGTCAGGAGGCTCTCCTATTCAACTGGTCCTACGGCCTCGCTGCGGCCGCCATCCCATTGATGATGATCGGCACCGCCATCGGCCGCCGTATCAACCGAGACGTGGGGGAGAAGGGCTTCGCCGTCGTGTTCTGGATCGTGATGGGCGGCTACGGATTCCGCCTCGTGGCGGTAGCCATCTAGACAAACTTCGCAAAGT
>JALZJQ010000133.1 GCA_030859685.1 Actinomycetota bacterium
AGGATCTTCAGCCCACGTGATATCTCCGACACCTCTTGCTGGCGGTTCTCGGATCTCCGCGGCGACTGCATGAGTTGCAGGTAGTCGACGATCACGAGGCCCAGGCCGTACTTCGCCTTGAGGCGGCGGCACTTAGCGCGCATCTCCATCAAGGTGACGTTCGCGGAGTCGTCGATGAAGATCGGAGCCTCGGCCAGTCGTCCGAGGGCCGAAGATAGACGCGTCCAGTCCTGCTCCTGCAGCGTCCCGCGCCGGATCCGTTGCGAGTCGACCTTGCCTTCGGATGACAGGAAGCGTTGCACCATCTCGTGGCGCGACATCTCGAGGCTGAAGATCACGCAAGGCGCGCTCTGTCGAGTGGCGGCGTTGAGCGCGAAGTCCGCCATCAGTGCGCTCTTGCCCTGCGAGGGACGCGCGGCGACGATGATCAGGTTGGATGGCTGGAAGCCCGCGGTCATCTCGTCCAGGTCCGGGAAGCCGGAGGCCAGTCCGATGATGCTTTCGCCCCGCTCGTAGAGCTGCTCGATCGATTCCATGTTCTGTGTGAGCAACTTGCGGATCGGCTGGATGTCATCTCGAAGGCGTCTGTTGCCCACGTCATAGATGAGCTCTTCGGCCGTGTCGATCGCCTCGGGGATGTCCTCGGGGATCGAGAAACCGATCTCCTGAACCTTCGTCCCTGCGTCGACGAGCCGGCGAAGCAGCGAATGGTCTTCGACGATGCGAGCGTAGTGGCCCGCGGACGAAGCAGTGGGATATGCCTCGAGGAGACCGTGGATGTACGGCTTGCCGCCGATCTGCTCCAACGTGTTACGCCGGTTGAGCTCCTCGGCCACGGTGATTGCGTCGACGCTCTCGCCCCGTCCGTAGAGGGCCAGGATGGCGTCGTAGATCTCGGTGTGGGCCGGCTTGTAGAAGTCGTCCGGGTTGACGACCTCGATGACGTTGGCGATCGCCTCTTTCGATTCGAGCATCGCCCCGAGGACGGACAGCTCGGCGTCGAGGTTGTGCGGCGGTATCCGGTTGGTCCTTACAGGCGCGATCGGCGCACGTTGAGCCACTCAGTTCCCCCTGGCGTCCCGTCGATTCATCTCAGTCAAGCATGGGCCAGCGACATGTAATCGCCGGTCTTTCGGGGGAAGTCGGCCCGTCCACGCGGTCGACCATGACGGTATGCGCGACCACCTGTGGGTAGCAAGGGGCACAGCCCTGTGGATTAGGGTCGATCACGCCCCGAGAACTGTGGATAAGCCTGGGTTCGTTGTTGAAACAGGACACGAGCCGCGATCTGCCCCGCCGAGGCCGTGCCGGAGGTCGGCCGAAGCGACTACGCCTCGGGCTCCTCCTCGTGGGCGATGACCTCGACCGTCACCAGCGCATTGACCTCTTCGTGGAGGTGGACCTCGACGCTGTGCTTGCCGAGGGTGCGGATCGGGTCGTCGAGACGGATGACGTGGCGATCGACATCCTCGCCAAGCTGCTCCAGGATCGCGCGAGCCACATCGGTCTTGGTCACCGAGCCGAACAGGCGGCCGCCCTCGCCGGCCCGGGCGGAGATGTAGACGGGCGTAGCGCCAAGCTTCGATACGCGCCCGGCGGCCTCTTCCTTGACCTTCTGCTCGCGCTCCTCGCGGGCGCGGCGCATCTGCTCCGCCTGCTTGAGAGCCCCCTTGGACGCCATGAGAGCGAGGCCTTTGGGGACGAGATAGTTGCGGGCGTAGCCGTCCGCCACGGACACCACATCGCCTTTCGTCCCGAGGTTGTCTACGTCGTCCGCAAGGATGATCTTCACGTCGCCCCCCTATCTCGCCGAGTAGGGGATGAGCGCCATCTCACGCGCGTTCTTTACGGCCGTGGCAACCAGACGTTGGTGTTGAGAGCAGTTGCCGGTGACGCGCCGGGCGCGGATCTTGCCACGCTCGCTCAAGAACTTCCTCAGCATCGAGATGTCCTTGTAGTCGATGTACGACTTGTCGGCACAGAACTGGCAATACTTCTTGCGACCCTTGCGGATCGTCTGCGGTTTGGTCTTCCGATCGCGGTCGCGATCGCCTCTTCCTCTCGCCACCTAGAAGCCCCCCTCGTCGGCGGGGGATGAGCCACCCACCGGAGCGGGCGCGCCCCAGTCGCCACCGCTGGAGCCGCCGGAGCCTGAGCCGCCGGAGCCGGAGGACTGGCCCCCGCCCGAACGCTGCGATTTCTGGACCGACGCGGTCGCCCATCTCAACGACGGGCCCACCTCATCGACTTGGATCTCGAACGCCGAACGCTTGTTGCCCTCCTGGTCGTCCCACGAACGCTGCTGGAGCCGGCCGGTGACGACGACCCGCATACCCTTCGTCATGGATTCGGCGACGTTCTCGGCCATGTCGCGCCAGCAGTTGCAGCGGAAGAAACCATCGAGCTTGTCTTCCCATTGCCCTTCGGGGGTACGCCACCGACGGTTCACCGCAACGGTGAAGTTGGCGACGGCCGCTCCCGAAGGTGTGAAGCGCAGCTCGGGGTCATCCGTGATGTTTCCTACGAGAGTGACTGTGTTGTCGGCCATGCTCAGCTCCTTGGCTTGGACGGCTTGGACGGCTTGGACACGGGGTACTCGGGTCTGACGATCTTGCCGCGGATGTATTCGTCGGAGATCTGGAGGACGCGTCTCAGATCGTCGATGGCCTCCTCCGACGCCATGAAGTTCGCAACGAAGTAATAGCCCTCTCTCTGATGGTCGATCTCGTAGGCGAACTTGCGGAGGCCCCAGCGTTCGACGCCCTTGACCTCGCCACCCGAATCGGACACCACCGTCGAGAAGCGGTCGACGGCCTTCTGGATATCGCCTTCTTCGAGCGAAGAATCCACGATGACCATGGCTTCATAAGTGCGCATGAAATCTCCTCCTCTGGACTCGAGCCGGGGTGATCCAGGCTCCGAGGCCCTCCCGGGATGCGCTCCGCGGGTCGGGCAGGGGACACGTCGCAGCCGCGAGGCTGCTCAGCGGGCATGGTAGCACCTCCTTTCCGGCCCTAGCCTCGAACCGGCCGTCGATCTCCGGCGTCGATCACGCTAGGCGAACCCTGTGACACAACTGTGGTTTGAGTCTCTGCGGAGCGCCCGATCCGCACCTTCTTCGCCATCAGGAAGACGGCGAAGAGGAGCAGTAAGAGCAGCCCCCTCGTGCGCACGCCCCACACCAACGTCCACTTGGCGGCGGTCATCGTGGCTGGGTTCTCGCTGACAGTGAAGTCGTAGAGCCAGCGAAAGATCCCGATGTACACCGCGAGATCGGCGATCGAATACGCGACCCACCAGAGCCAGTGGATGCCGATCAAGACGAAGAACGGAAGCAGCCACAACGCGTACTGCGGCGAATGCACCTTGTTCCACAGCAAGAAGGCGACCAGCAGGGCGGCGCACACCTGCACGACCGGATAGGCGCCCTCGCGCCGCGCTCGCCACCAACCCACGCCCAGCGCCACGATGAACGAGGCAACCGTCAGGCCCGAGGTCAGGAGGTTGAGTCGCGCGGCGTCGAAGGCGAGAGAACCCGCGTCGGCCAGCGCGTCGCGCAGTCCCTCACCGCTGCGCAGACCCCAGATCCAGATGCTGTTGAAGTCGGCCGTCCGCAGCCGGTGGAACTCGTAGGTGGTCCACCAACCGGTGGGGTTGATCAACACGAACGGGAGGTTGATGAGAGCCCACGTTCCGATCCCCGCTGCGCCGCACTTCAACGCGTCCCGCGACCCGCCGCCGCGCCATCGTTCCAGAACGAGAGGCCCTAGGAAGAAGATCGGGAACATCTTCACGGCCGCACCTATGCCGAACACGGCGGCGGCCCCCAGCGGCCTCCCCCTGCTCCACAACCAGAAGCCGGCGACCGTCGCCGCCACCACCAGCAGATCCCAATTGTGGAACGCGTAGAGCACAATCGCGGGCGCCGCCGACCAGAGGAGCGCACGGGCTCCGGACATACGGGCCAGCAGATAGGACACCAACAGCCCGAAAGGCGCGAGCAGGACCGCGGACACCAGGAGATAGCTGGTCCAGTCCGATACCAGCAGTCCCGCAGCCCACATGAACAATCCGGTAAGCACCGGGTACTCGATCGCGCCATCCTGAATCTCGCCGTCGACGAGCCGGCCATCGACGTAAGGAAAGACACGGTCCTCGACACCACGCTGGCCGTACAACGGCTGGATGTCGTTGTAGCAGAGCTGCGCGTACTGCTGTCCGTCCCACGGGAGGGCCGTGCAACGAGCCTTCAGCACATACCCGCCGACGAGCGTCAGGGCGCAAACGAGCACGACAAGGGAGATGCTGTGGACGAGCGCGCGCTCGCGCATGAACCCTATGGGCCGTCCCGTCGCCGGGGGCCGCGGCGAGCGGCAGCATTCTCACCCTCGCCACCAGCGGCGGCGCTCGGGCTCGGTGCTATGGATGGCAAGGTCGAGGGCGGTGGCGCGCTCGGCGTCACGGGAGGTTCGCTGACGGGCGGCGGCTCCACGGACTCGACCGGCTCCTCGGAGGGTTCCTCGGAGGGTTCCTCGGTCGGCTCCGCGCTCGGGACGGGCGGAGCTTTGTTGATGATCGTGCTCGGCATGCTGACCGGGGTCGGGAACGAAAGGATCTCGAGCTCCGCGGTCGCGTCGATCATGAAGTCCGCCCAGATCTCGGCTGGGAACGAACCGCCGGTGACTTCGATCCCCTGTACCGGGCGACACAAGTCCGGGTCCGCGCAATAACGCATCTCGGGAACGAGCTGACCCTTCTGTTCGGCCGGATAACCCATCCACACGACGGTCGTCAGCTGTGGGACGGAGCCCGCGAACCATGCGTCGACGTTGTTCTGGGTCGTTCCCGTTTTCCCGGCCACTGGGCGGCCGATCGCAGCTGCGGTTGCGGTGCCGCCTTCGACCACATGCGTCAGTACCTGGTTCAGGACATCGGCTGAGTTCTCCTCGACGACGACCGTCCCTCCCTGTTTCGATCGTTCGCCACACTTCTGATCGGTCGGTAGATACGACTTGACGCAATCTCCTTCGGAGCTCTCGATGTAACGGACCGGCGACACCTTGGGGAGCACACCGCGAGCGGTGAACCCCGCGTAAGCGCGCGCCAGTTCGAGCGGCGTCGAGTCAACATCGCTACCCCCGAGCGCGAGAGCGCACCGTGGAGGTATCTCCTTCTCACCCTCAGGCGGAGAGAACCCGAAGTCCTCCAGAAGATCCGCAACGCCCTCGGGGCCGATCTCTGCGATCAGCTGCGCGTACACCGCGTTGACCGAGTTCGTGGTCGCTTGGTCGAGAGTCAGAGTCCCGTACGAGGAGCCCCCGTAGTTGTCCACCTCCCAGGGAGTGCCGTCGGGATTGGCGCAGATCGGATCCTCGATGTAGGCGGGAGAGGCGCCCGAGAAATTCGAGGACGGCGAGATGCCTTGCTCGATCGCCGACAACAGCGTGAAGGGCTTGTGTGCGGAGCCGGGCTGACGCCCGTTGTCCGAGACGAAGTTGAACCCGCGCGCGGCTTTGACGTTGTTGAAATTGCGGCCGCCTACGAGAGCTCGGATCTCACCGCGTGGAGTCATCGACACGAGTGCCGCCTGGACCTGGTCCTCGGCCGTCAGCTGGTTGTCGACGGCCTCCTCTGCCTCGCTCTGCAGTCCGAGGTCCAGAGTCGTATGGATCTTGAAACCGGACGTGTAGAGCTCGCTGCCGAACTCGGGCTCGAGCACGTCCTTTCGGAGCCACTCCATGAAGTAAGCGGCCTCCTGCGTCTTGGTCTCGCCGTCCACGTCCTTGATCGCTTTCACCTTGCTGCGGGTCGCCTTGTCAGCCTGCGACTGGCTTATGGAACCGGCTTCGACCATGGCTTCAAGCACGCGATCCCGTTGGGCGCGCGCGCCTTCCTGATTGCCCTTCGGTTGGTACGACTCGGGCGCGGAGATGATCCCGGCGAGATATGCCATCTCCCCCAGAGTCAGGTCCGGCGCGTGCTTGTCGAAGTAGACGCGCGCGGCGGCCTCGATCCCGTAGGCCCCTCGACCCAGATAGATAGTGTTGAGATAGAAACCGAGGATCTGCTTCTTCGAGTAGCGACGTTCGAGTTTGACGGCGAGAATGGCTTCCTTGATCTTGCGCGTGACCGTGCGTTCGGGATCGCGCAGCACGGCGTTCTTGATGTACTGCTGCGTGATCGTCGAGCCTCCTTGCGAGATTCCGCCTCCCGTGATGTTCTCCCACGCCGCTCTCACGATGCCTCTCGGCGAGATCCCGTTGTGTTCGTAGAAATCACGGTCCTCGGCGGCGATCACCGCATCCCCGATGTACGCGGGGAGTTTGTTCGTGTCGATGAGGAACCTGCGCTGCTCACCCGAGTAGATCCCGATGAGGTCGCCGTTGCGGTCGTACACCTCGGCTGCAGACGCCAGCCTCACATCGGACGGCAACGGGATCGAAGCGAACGCATAGGTGACGGCGAGGACGCCGGCCCCCACCGCCAGCGTCACGAGGGGGATCAGCCAGCCATAGCGGAGAAGAAGCTTCTGGCCTCGGGTCCGAGGGTCCTTCGTCCTACGTCGAGAAGTACTATTGGCGGCCATTTGCGCAGTCTAGGGCCGCTCGGAAGTTGGTTCGCGCTTCTCCGGGCACCCGGGTATCGGCACGGAGCGGCGACCCGGGGTCGCGACCACCCCGGGGGCTTGAGGTCCTCGGCCACGAGGTGGATATATGCGATCGCCGATCCTGGCGCAGGAAGACGAGTTGGTCATACGACGCATGCGCGACGCGCAGGACGAGTACGAGCTCATGGTGCGATGGAGGAACAGCCCCCACGTTCGGTACTGGTGGGACCCCGATGAGCCTCCGCTCACGGTCGCGGCGGCCACCGAGGAGTACCAGCCGGACACGGCCCCCACCACCCCCACGACGTTGTGCATCGTCGAGCTTCGAGGGGTCCCCGTTGGCTTCATGCAGTTCTACCGGTGGAACTCGTACGCGGCCGAAGCCGAGGAGGTCGGTATCCCGTTCGACGACCTCGCTTGGGGGGTCGACGTATTCATCGGGGAGAGCGACGCCGTCGGACACGGTCTCGGGACGCGGATGATGGAGCTCCTTTGCGGGTACCTCGAAACGGAGCGGAATGCTTCCTCTGTAGTTCTCACCACCGAGGTGGACAACTCCGCCGCGATCCGCTGCTACCAGAAAGCGGGCTTCGTTCAGGGCGCTCGGGTACTCGACACCGACACCAGGGATGGAGAACGCGTGTGGTGTTGGGTGATGACGCGGACGAAGAGGCCTCCGCGCTCTGACGTGTCGTCGCGACGCTGAGGGTGGAACGAACTAGATGAACTAGAGGAAGCCCGACCGCAGACCCTCGAGCGTGATCCATGCGGCCACAGCCACCGTTGCGAGTCCCAGGGTTAGAGCGGTCCAGTCCATCGCCAGCGTCGACCGGCGGCCAAGGGTGGGCCCACGGCGACGGAAGTTTCGCGCCGCGGCGGTGACCGGAGCTCGCCCGGCCCACTCGCTCCTCCTCGCGAACCAGCCCCCCATCGCCCCGAGAACGAGCGCGGCGCCGAACAACAGACCGGTTCGGCTCGGATCGGGCACGGCCGCCTCGTCGAGATCGAGGATCGCTTCGGGGAACAGCCCGGCCACGAACGACAGCGCGACCAGCCCCCAGCTCGCCGCGACTGCAGGTTTCATCGACACGTCCCCCTGGGCGCGAGCGACGCGTGCGCCAACCGATACGGCAGTCGCCACCGCGAACGGGAGCAGGGCCGAGACCACGACCCAGGACGTCTCCTCGAGGACATCCGGAGCTTCGATGATGCGACCGAACGAATAGGTGGCCGCGGCAAGAACCGCCCAGAATCCAACGCCGGGAGGAACGAACGCCAGAACGACCCCGCGGGCCGACGACGCACTGGATGCTTGCGGCCACAGGGCGAACAGCGAGACGGCGATGACGGCACCCAGCGCGGCGGCCGTCGTCGCCGAGCTGCTGGCGAGGGCAGCACCCAGCAGGAGCGCGATAGGCCACGACCCCATGACCGCGAAGGGGATATTGCGTGCGATCGTCCCCCACAGGGCAACGACCAGCGCCACCACGATGAGGGACGCCGCTTCGAGAGGCGCGGCGCCGAAGACGAACCTCTCGCCCAGCGCGAACGCACCACCAACGACGATCGGTATGGCCGACACGGCCTGCGAATCCAACATCCGCCACACCCCGAAGTACGGGACCACGCCGGAACGGAGCACGATCGCAGCAAGCGCCAGGTAGAACATCCAGCCCTCCAGCGTTCCGGGCATGGTCCAGCGATCGGTCGACACACCCCAACCCACGAGTGCGGCGTACAACAACGCGTCCGACGCGAACAAAGTCAACCACAGGCTCGCCCCTTGCTGTGCGTCTCTACCGATAGCTGCCAGCGCGAGCGTCGAGCAGGTCCAGAAGAGCAGTCCGGGCACCAGCCAGTCGTTCGACACCGCGAGCGTCATCGATGTCCCGGCTATCCCCACCAAGGTCGGCACCCTCCACCGGTCCGTTCGAAGATCCAGAGCCACGGCTAATACGAACGCGCAAGCGATGGCGGCTCCGGCGATGGCAGAAGCGGGCCCAAGCGTGACGGTGCGCCAGGACTCGCCCGACGATGCGACCACGAAGAGGGTCACGCCGGCGCCGGCGCCGACCGCGTACAGAAGGACCCGCGCACGCCACTCCTGCAAACGACGAAAGACGGCCCCCAGCAACACCGCGACCGCCGCCGGCGCGAACAGTACGAACTCGATCATCTACACGGCGCTCCGCACGAGACCGGCCGCAACAGTTATCGCAGCCGCGGCCAGACCCACCGCGACCCACGAGATGACAGCGGGAAGATGCTCACGAGCAAAAGCGATCGCTGCGCCGAGGACCGCTCCCACCAGGGCGACAAGGAACCAGCGCCCGAGATCCAGTGCGACGGTCCCGATGGCATCTCCGCCGAACAGAACGGCCGGGCCCCAGAACGCGACTCCTAGGATCAATCCACCGGCTAACGCTTCCAGAACCCACCACACCCAGTGGGCGATGCCGCGTGGACGACCGGGCTCGAGCCACAGCCCCAAACCGATCAGACCCGACGCGGCCCCCAACCACGCCGCCACCACCGCAAGGGTCGGTCCCACCAACATCGTTGCGCCGAGGACGGCTTGCGCCCCCCGCAAACCCTCCAGCTCGAGGGTCCCCCAGCGGAGTGTCGCGACCCCCACGGCGCCGGCTATCAACGCAAGTCCTGCAGCTCCGAAGCCCTGCTCGACCGGCGTTTGCAAAAGAGAACGTCCGAAGGTCGCAAGCGCCAGCGCCGCGACCGCAGCCACGACCGGGCCCGGCACCAGACCGAAGAGGTACCCGAGCGCGATCAGAAGGCCCGAGGCACGCGCCGCGAACGCAGCTCCTACGAGGGACACGCTCAACCTCGTTCTCTGCGCTCGGTCCGGGCGGGCGGGGCCTGGTACCTCCTTCCGGCGGAGTAGGCGCGCACGAGGTGGTTCCAGGCGCAGTCAACGCACACCTCAACGAGATAGCAAGTGAAGTGATCACAAGTCGCAACCAGCTCACGCAGCCACTCGGCCGGATAAACCACGCGACCGTTGTTGCGTTTGAGCTCTTCCCCGTAGACGTATCGGACCCATCGGATGGACTCGTGCGAGCAGACTGGACAGGGGGTCGACCTGGCCTCACCGATGTTCTTCGCAGCGCGCAGAAGCTCGGGGTGTGCGTCGCAGACATCGTGAGTTCCTAGATGGCCGCGCCTGAGCGCGCTCAGCACCGAGCGGCGAGCAAGGCTGTAGTCGACAACGGGCCCGCCCGTTACCGACGAGGGGGGCCTCGTTGGATCGAACGATCTTCCGGATACCGCCATCCCAGGATGGTACCCGTTGACGAGCCATGACCCGCTGCCTGATTCAAGCCTCCGGCTCGTCCTCGCGCGTTATGAGATAGGTCATCGCGCCGACGATCACCGCAGCAACGAACCCGATCGCCCCCAACAGGAACAGGTCATTCATGTCGGTCTCTCCTTCGAGGCCGAGGAAGTATGTAGCCGTCGCGGCCGCTGCGCCGGAAACCACTCCGACCACGACCACGAAGATCCTCAGCCCTCTCCGGCCCACAGTGTTCACCACCCACCTTTTACGCGCTAGTATCGAGCTGATATATCGTCTCGATATATCGAACTGATACCATCTGGATACCACTCGGATCAGAAGGACGAAAGCCTATGAGACAACCAGGGATGCTCGAGTTGCCGGTGCTCGGCCTGCTCAAGGAGCGGTCCATGCACGGTTACGAGCTTCGTAAGCAGCTGGGAGCCATGCTCGGCCCCTTCTATCAAGTCTCCTGGGGATCGCTGTATCCGGCCCTCCGGCGCCTCGCCAAGGCTGGAGCGGTCGAGAAGCTGGCCGAGCCCGCGCCCACCCGGCGATCCGGAAAGGGTGCCCGAAAAGGCGGGGGCCGAGACGCGACTTTGACGTCGGGCCGGCGGCGCACCGTCTATCGCGTCACCGACGCCGGCGAACAGATGTTCACGCAGATGCTCGAAGAGACGGCAGCGGTAGACGCCGAACACTTCACTCTCCGTCTCGCGTTCTTCCGCTATCTGCGCCCAGAGACTCGCCTCACGCTCTTGGAGCGGCGGCGTGCATACCTTCAGGAAAAGCTCGCGCAGTTCAAGAGCAATCTCCTCACCTATCGCGAGCGGATGGACAGCTACGCGCTCTCGATGCAGAACCACGACATGGCGACGACGGAGAGCGATATCGCCTGGATCGAAGAACTGATCACTCAAGAGAGGGCGCCGGAGATGCCGCGTCCTAAAACCACTTGAGGGTATCCGGACAAGGGGGCAAGTGACATGTCGAAGATAAGGGTCGGAATCATAGGAGTCGGTAACTGCGCCTCCTCACTCGTTCAGGGTGTGGAGTTCTATGCCAAGGCGCGGTCGGACGAACGGGTGCCCGGCTTGATGCACGTGGATCTCGGGCCGTACCATGTGTCCGACGTCGAGTTCGTCTGTGCATTCGACGTCGACGCCAACAAGGTCGGACTCGACTTATCGCAAGCGATCTGGGCCGAGCCCAACAACACCGTCAAGTTCTCGGATGTACCTGAGGTGGGGGTGCAGGTCCAGCGGGGCCCGACTCTGGACGGCCTTGGGAAGTACTACCGCGAAGAGATCACCGAGTCCGATGTCGCTCCGGTGGACGTAGCTCAGGTGCTCAAGGACACGAAGGTCGACGTGCTCATCAACTACCTTCCCGTGGGCTCAGAGCAGGCTGCGCGTTTCTATGCAGAACAGGCTCTCGAAGCGGGAGTCGCGTTCATCAACTGCATGCCGGTGTTCCTCGCGACGAACAACGAGTGGGAGCAGCGGTTCAAGGATCGCAACGTCCCGATCATCGGCGATGACATCAAGAGCCAGGTTGGCGCGACGATCTCTCACCGGGTCCTATCGAAACTCTTCGAGGACCGGGGCGTGATCATCGACCACACCTACCAGCTTAACTTCGGCGGCAACATGGACTTCAAGAACATGCTCGAGCGCGAACGGCTCGAATCGAAGAAGATCTCGAAGACGCAGTCGGTCACATCACAGATCGCCTCCGGCATCGATCCCGAGGACATCCACATCGGTCCGTCGGACCACGTCCCATGGCTCAAGGACAGGAAGTGGGCCTACATCCGGATCGAGGGCCGGGAGTTCGGCGACATCCCGGTGAGCATGGAGCTCAAGCTCGAGGTGTGGGACTCCCCCAACTCGGCCGGCGTCGTGATCGATGCGGTTCGGTGCGCGAAGCTCGCCCTCGATCGCGGGATCGGCGGGGCGTTGCTGGCCCCCAGCTCCTACTTCATGAAGTCTCCGCCCGTGCAGTACTCGGATTCGGAGGCGTTCGAGCAGGTCGATGCGTTCATCAAGAACGAGCCTCTCTCGGTGCAACCCGTGCCACAGAGCACCAACGGCTCGTCCCACAACGGCCACTCGTCCGGAACCTTCACGATCGACCCGGAGCCGGTCGCTCGACCCCACAGCTAGACCCGGGGCTCATCCCCGCGCGAACCGGCGCATGATGGTTGCGTGAGCGCGCGCATTCGTCACTTTGCCGGAGTAGAGCTCGAGCGGGACTTCCTGCTCTTGCTCCTTGCCCAGTTCTGCGCTCAGGCAGCAGACGGCATCGCCCAAGCGGGGTTCGCTGAAGTCTTGATCCTGGAGCCACTCGGTCAAGCGCCGCTGCGCGTGCTTGGGATCTTTGCTCTCACGCTCCTGCCGTACTCGATCATCGCCCCTTTCTTGGGAGTCTTCGTGGACCGGTGGAGAAGGCGCGATCTGATGGTGTGGACCAACGTCGTCCGCGCCGTCGTCATCGCGAGTCTTCCTCTGTGGTCCTCGTCGTTGCCCGGGGATCTGGCCCTCTACGCCACGGCGCTACTGGTCCTCGGACTCGGCCGGCTGTTCCTGACGACGAAAGGGGCCTCTCTCCCCGTCGTGCTACACGAGCATCATCTCCTCAAAGGCAACGCCATCTCGGGAGGCGGAGGGATGATCGCCGCCCTCTCCGGGGGGATCCTGGGCATCGCCGCGATCGGCTTGTTGGACACCGGGCCTACCTTCGTGCTCGGCGGAGCCCTCTATGCAGGAGCAGCGATCGCCTCGCTCGCCCTATCCACGCCGATGGCCCATCCGCACGCGCACCTCGAGAAGGTCCGGGATGCCGTCGGCAGGGTGGCCGGCGAACTGTTCGAGGGGGTGCATCAAGTGTGGGTGCGCGAGCGGGTTCGTCTATCACTCGCGGCCATCTTCCTGCTTCGCACCGTCGGTATCTTCGTGGCGATCGCAGCCATCCTAGTGATCAAGAACGACTTCCCGGCGGCGGCCGATCGCGGCGGCCGGCTGAGCGCAAGTGCTTTGGCACTCGGAGCAGCCGGCGTCGGAGCTTTTATGGGGGCCCTGTCCGCGCCGGCTATAGGGCGGCGACTGACGAAACCCGGTCTCGTGATCCTCGGCTTCGGGATCTCGGCAACGAGCTTGCTAGTGCTGGGAGGACTCGGCAACCTCCCCGCCATCCTGGGATTGATGTTCGTCGGAGGCTATGGAGCGTTCATCGCCAAGATCGCGGTGGACGCAACCGTGCAGGAGTCGCTGCCGGACGAGGTCAGAGGGCGGGCCTTCTCGCTCTACGACATCCTGTACAACCTGGCGAGCGTCGCGGCAGCGGGAACCATGGTGCTCCTGAGCGGGACCTCGATGCGGATCGTTCTCGTCGCGGCGGGAGGCGTCACCCTGGCATTGGGCGTAATCATGGGAGCCGCGATGCGGAAGGCGGGACTCCTCAGCGCTCCCGTCCCGAAGGCTTCGACGCGACGAGCATGAACTCGGGATGATCGAGGTCGGGGGGCCGGCGCGCGAAGTCACCCGGTTCGACCGACCACACCGCCTGAGGGATCAAGCCGACTCCGATCGCGAGCAGTCGCAGCTCCCTCGGCGTGTAGACGCCCGTCCACAGATCCATCTCGTGCTCGCCTCCTGCTTCGTCCTTGATCGTCGTTCGCTCGTGAACTATCCCCTCCGCGGCATCGAACGTTGCGCCCGGTCGACCATGATGAGCTTCGAAGTAGGCACTGAACGCGGTGACGATCACTCGGCCCGCCGGCTTCGCTGCCTCGGCCAGCCGGCGGAGCACCAATCCGTCGTCGGGACCCATCAATCCGAAGGCGCCCTGACAGATGGAGATGACCGCATCGAATTCGTCGTCGAAGGGCATCTGGCGGGCGTCCACCTCGAAGAACGAAGCGGCGACGCCCGCTCGGCGAGCCTCATCGGCTGCTATCTCGAGGAATCGACCGGAGATGTCGATGCCGGTGATCGCGTATCCGGCGCGCGCCAGCGCAACGGAATGGCGACCCGGACCACAGCCCACATCGAGGATCCGCGCCCCCACCGGGATGTCGAGCAAGGAGATGAGGAACTCGACCTCTTGTTCGGTTCCTTGCGTGAATCCGTACCTCAGATATGCGCGCCCGAGACGCTCCGCCACGGCTTCGAAGTAGGGGCCGCCCGGATGATCACGGCCCGGCGGGCTCATCGCTCTTCTCTTCCTTGGGGGGCACCCGAAGTCCCGGGGGGTCCAGCCCGCGGTCGCGCGCCCAGGCATCGAGTCGCTGGTAGGCCACCTCCTCGCCGAGGATCCCCTCGTCGAGCCGAACCTCCAACAGATGACGGAGAGCCTCGCCGACGACGGGCCCGGGCTCCTTGCCTATGTAGGCCATCACCTGAATCCCGTCCAGCTCCGGACGGATCCGGGCGAGCTCTTCTTGCTCGGCGAGGAGCTTGATCCGCTCCTCGAGTTCGTCCATCCGCCCGGCGAGCTCCCGGGCTTTCGCCGGGTTCTGAGTGGTGCAGTCGGCGCGCACGAGCTCGTTGAGCTTCCCCAACAAGGGGCCGGCGTCGCGCACGTAACGCCTGATCGCGGAGTCCGTCCATCCCAGCCGGTAGGTATGGAACCGGTGGTGAAGGCGGATCAGCTCTTTCACCGCAAGCACCGTCTCGTTCGGGTAACGAAGGGCTCGCAATCGCTTTTCGGCCATCTCGGCCCCCACAACCTCATGATGATGGAAGGTGACTCCTCCGGATTCGATCCGCCGTGTCTTGGGCTTACCGATGTCGTGCAGGAGCGCCGCCACCCGCAACTCCTCGTCTTGCCTCGTTCGTTCGACGACGGCAAGCGTGTGGAGAAAGACATCCTTGTGCCGGTGAACCGGATCCTGCTCCAACTTGAGCGCCGACAGCTCCGGAAGGAAAAGTTCCGCGATCCCCGTCCGGTCGGCAAGCTGCAATGCGTTCCCGGGCTTGCCGCCCATGATGAGTCGCGTGAACTCCTCCCGGATCCTTTCCGCCGAAACTGTGGCCAACGTCTCTCGCAGCGCAGAGATCGCGGCGAGCACGTCATCGTGAACTTTGAAGTCGAGTTGCGAGGCGAACCGGAAGGCGCGCAGCATCCGCAACGGGTCGTCGGTGAATGAATCGCTCGGCTCGATCGGCGTACGGAGCAACCGCGCGTCCAGGTCCTTCAATCCGCCGAACGGATCGACGGCCTCCTTCTCGGGCAGCCGCAGGGCCATCGCATTGACCGTGAAGTCCCGGCGAGAGAGGTCGGAGTCGATCGAGGGAGCGAACGCCACGTCAGGATGACGGGACTCCGGCGCGTACGTCTCCGTTCGAAAGGTTGTGATCTCCATATGCAAACCAGAGATCCGAGCACCAACCGTGCCGAACTTCATCCCCTGCAGCCAGGTCGCCTCCGCCTCGGGCTGGACGAGTTCCAGGGTCCGCTCCGGAGGAGCGTCGGTAGCGAAGTCGAGATCCTCTTGTGGACGACCGAGAAACGCGTCGCGCACGGTCCCCCCAACCAGAAAGAGCTCCTGTGACGCCGCACGGAATCGCTCCGCCAAGCCGAGCACCGGCGACCCAGGCTTCAGCAGCTCGTCGAACGCGACGCGCGCGGATCTACCCAGAGGTTTGGACACGCTCCCAGCGTACGTTTAGTCGCCCGGCGAAGTGCACCCGGTTCCATGCGCAGGCCGCTTACGAGATCGGCTGGAGTCCCTCTTGGCGTAGAGCGATCTGGAAGTCGTGCGGGCTGGTGGCCGCGGTCATGGCTTCGTCCAGGGTGATCAAGCCGGCGCGGTACAGGTACAGCATGGCTTGATCGAACGTCTGCATCCCGTAGAAGTCGGACTCGGCGACGATGTCGTGGATCATGTGCGTCTGCTCGGCGTTCAGGATCAGATCCCGGATGCGACCGTTCATCACGAGCACCTCGACGGCGGGAACCAGTCCGCGAGCGTCCGCCCTAGGCACCAGGCGTTGGGACACGATGCCCTTGAGAGAGCCCGCGAGAGAAACCCTGATCTGCTTCTGCTGATGTGGCGGGAAGAAGTCGATGATGCGATTCACCGTCTCGGACACGTCGGTGGTGTGCAAGGTGGAGATGACGAGGTGGCCGGTCTCGGCGGCCTGAAGGGCGGCCTTCACCGTCTCGGGGTCGCGGATCTCCCCCACGAATATGACGTCCGGGTCCTGGCGCATCGCCGCGCGCATGGCCGTGGCGAAGTCCTCCGTGTCGTGGCCGATCTCGCGCTGGTTGACGATCGCCTGCCGGTCCGCGTGCAGGATCTCGATCGGATCCTCGATCGTGAGGATGTGACACGAGCGTGTGGCGTTGACGTGGTCGATCATCGCGGCGGTAGTGGTGGTCTTGCCGGAGGACGTGGGGCCGGTGACGAGCACAAGCCCGCGCTGCTCGTCCGCCAGTGTCTTCACGGATGGAGGCAGGCCGAGGGTGTCGAAACCCGGACTACCCGGAAGGACGCGGCGGGCGGCTATCGCCACGCTGCCACGCTGGAGGAACACATTGACGCGGAAGCGTCCCAGGCCATGCTCGGAGTAGGCGAAGTCGACCTCGCCCCTCTCCTTGAAGGCCTTGGCTTGGGCCTCGTCCATCAACTCCATCGCCGCTCGCTCGCAATCCGAGGACGACATGGCGGGAAAGTCGGTCTTAGAGAGGCGCCCGCTGACCCGCAGGTAGGGGGGACCCCCAGCTTTGATGTGGAGATCGGAGGCCTTCTTGTCCACCACGAAACGGAGAAAATCGTGGACGTTTCGCTTCTGGGCGGCTGGCTTGTCAGTCATCAGGGATGGCCCCTTGTGGCGTGAGTGGGTGGGCGTACCCCCTTTTCATCGGCACGCCCCATGGCCCTATTGAGGGGAAAAGGGGTCCGGAAGAGGCTTCTGGTCCGTTTGCGGCCCCGCTCTCCATGGGTAGGTAATGCCAGGACGAATCAAGCAGCACTTTGACCCGCGGGGAGGCCGTCGGATGGAAGAGAAGCGCACCAAGATGTCGAGAGCCGAGGCGGGCCGCAAAGGCGGACGAACCACCAAGGATCGATACGGCGACGAGCACTTCGGCCGGATCGGCCGGATCGGCGGCAAGAAGGGTGGCGAGACCACCAAGCAGCGATACGGGTCGGAGTTCTACCAGAAGATCGGACGCATCGGGGGCTCCAAGTAACGGCCGCTGGCCCGATCTAAAGCCTCCTTCCACGCGCGGAGGGAGGCCTTTCTTATGCTGTCCTCCACATGCCACTCATCCCTCGCCCCGCGCCACGTCTTTTTGCGCTCGCTGTCGCCGTCTTCGCTCTCGTGTCGCTCGCAGGGGCCGGAACACCGGTCGCCGCTCAGGGAGACCTCGTCGAAACGCCGGTTGGCCTGGTCCTCACCCGGCAGCCACCGTGGCACGACGACTCCGGCCGCCTCAACATCAAGGTGCGGATCGAGAACGAAGGCATCGACGAACTCGCCGGGTTCACCCTCCAACTGTTCCGCTACGAGCGGCTGACGAGCCGCACTGCGCTCGTGGAGAGCTTCGACGGAGGGTCAGGTCCGGCCACGGCCTTCCCGAAAGAGGTTCGTCGCGTCATCCCGCCGGGAGAGGCTGGGTCGGTCCGGCTGAAGCACCCGATCTCCACGCTGTTTCCGCTGGGTCCGGGGGAGGCCGGCGTATACCCACTCACGATCGCCGTTCTGGATCCCGCTACGGGCGAGACGCTCGATGAACAGCACACTCAACTCATCTACTACCCCAGCAGGCCCGAGATCAGATTGTTGCTGGTACCGGTCGTGCCGCTCAATGAGGTTCCGGCCAGGGCACCCGACGGCAACTACCACGAGGACGCTACGAGCGGGGGATGGCCTCTCGAAAGCGGGCTTCGGCTCGGTGGCTGGCTCGATGGAGTGCTGAACGCGATCCAGGAGGAATCCGGCGACCTCCACCTGGGTCTTGCACCCACCCCCCGGCTCGTCGAGGAGATCGCCGACATGGCCAATGGCTACACCAGGGTCGCCAGCGGGTCCGAGGTCGAGGAGGTCGAGGAGGATTCGAACGAGGCCCGAACCGCGGCCGCCTGGCTCGAGGACCTAACCGAAACGCTCGACTCGGCGGGCGTCCAGCCACTACTGGTCCCCTATTCCTTTCCGGATCTTCCCGCGTTGGTGAGCAGGCTCGAAAGCGCGGACCGGCAGGTGAGCACCGGTCAACAGGTGATGGCCGATCACACGGACTCCGCGATCAACGCCCGATGGTTGTTCCCGCCGGGAGGCAGGCTCGATGCCGGAGCGCTCGACGATCTGCGGATCAGCGGGATCGCGGCGCGTACCTTCTTCTCGCCGGATTCACTCGAGGGGTCCGACAACCCGCTGAACGGTTGTCCGGAGCAATCACCGTCATTCATGTGTCCCGTGCGCGTCCGATCCGAAGCGGAGGAAGCCGTGGGTTACGTCGCCGACGAAAACCTCCAGGCTCGTCTCAGCGCACTGCAGCGAGAGGGCGAAAAGCAAGTCATGCTGCAGCGCTTCTTCGCGGAGTCGGCGATGATCCGCGAAGAGCTTCCGGGAGTCTCGAACCGGATCGTCCAAGCAACGATCCCAGCCGGGTGGCATCCGGGCCCGCAGCTCTCGCGGAGATTCTTCCGAGGGTTGGCTTCGGCTCCGTGGCTTCGCACCCTTACTCCTCGCGAAGGTCTCCGGCGGGCACGACCGCAGGTCCGGAGAGTCGTGCCCAGCTTGCCGGACTCCAGCCTTCAACCAGACGAGAGCTACTACACACAGATCTCCGAGACGCAGGCGATGGTCGAGCAGTTCAAATCGATCGGGCCCCCTGAGGATCTCCTGGTACGACTACGCCGCAACCTCCTCGTTGCACAGAGCCGTTCATGGTGGACCGACGCCTTACGCGTGGAGGACGGGCGAGAGTACGCGACGCGCGCGGCCGAGGAAGTGTCGGACGAGTTGTCCAAGATCGGGATGAGCGGTCGGGACGCGATCACTCTTACATCTAGGGAAGGTCCCGTGTCCTTCGTCGTCTCGAACAACACCGGTTACAGAGTCACGCTCGATTTCCGGCTGGCTTCTCAACAGCTCCAATTCGAAGACGAGGCCTTCACCGAGACGATCCCGCCCGGCAACAGGATCATCCAACGTCAGGCGACTGCCCGATCCAGCGGAACCTTCGCGATGGACGCTCTGGTTGAGACGCCGGATGGATCACCCGTCACCCAGAAGCGCATATACATCCGATCCACGGAGTTGAACCGCGTCGCGCTTGGTCTGACGATCGCGGCGCTCCTGTTCGTGATCGTCTTCTATGCATTGCGCGCCGTACGGCGTCGCAAGCGGGGCGCCAAAGGGCCGACGACCGAGACGACGACCGCTTGAGGTCGCTAGCACGAGCGACCGCGGTCATGTCGATCGGCACGGTGCTGTCGCGCGCCACCGGCCTACTGCGGCTTGCGGCGATCGCGGCCGCGCTCGGGATCGTGACGGAGACGGGCGGGCTGGCCGACACTTACAACTTCGCTAACACGGCTCCAAACATCATCTATGAGTTGGTTCTAGGCGGGATCCTGACCTCGGTGTTCGTTCCGGTGTTCGTCGAACTCCTCGAGAAGGAGGGCCGAGAGCGAGCATGGCAGGTAGCGAGCGCCATCATCAACGTGTCTCTGATAGTGCTTACGACCATCGCGATCCTCGGGATGCTCGCAGCGCCTCTGATCGCCGACATCTACACTTACCGGCTGAGCGACGCCCAGGCAGCCGTAGCGCAGCCGGCCATGAGCTTCCTCTTGAGGCTGTTCATCCCCCAGATCATCTTCTACGGCCTGGCTGCGATGACGGCCGGTCTGCTCAACGCGCACAAGCGATTCGGCGCTCCCATGTACACGCCCGTCTTGAACAATCTCGCAGTGATCGCGATCTTCATCGCGTTCCATCAGGCCTACGGAAAGGTGACCCTCGAGGAGATCACCACCGGTCAACTGCTCCTGATCGGCCTCGGCACCACCGTCGGGGTAGCTCTCATGGCTCTGGCGCAGCTTCCATTCCTTCGCGGGCTGGGTCGCTACCGACTCACCGTGGCGCTGCGACACCCCTCCGTCCGAAAGCTGGCCAAGCTCTCGGTCTTCGTCCTCGGTTATGTCGTCGTTAATCAGATCGGGTACTTCGTCGCTCAGATCCTCGCCAGCAGTGAGGTAGGCAACTACTCCGCTTACATCACCGCGTTCACTTTCTTCATGCTTCCCCACGGCCTCTTCGCGGTTTCGGTCATCACCGCCCTGCTACCCGGCATGAGCGAGGACGCGGTGAACGAGCGGTGGGACGAGTTTCGATCGCGTCTATCGGTTGGTGTGCGCGCGACCTTTTTGCTGATCCTGCCCGCCGCAGTGGGGTACTTCGTTCTCGGTGAACCCATCGTGCGTCTTCTCGAACGCGGAGTCGTCACCGAGCGATCGACCGAGCTCGTCGCCTCGGTCCTCCGCTTCTTCGTTCTCGGCCTGGTCCCTTTCTCACTCTTTCAGCTCTTCCTCCGCGCCTTCTACGCGATGCACAACACCAAGACACCGTTCCTCATCAACTGCGCAGCTGTTGCCCTGAACACCGCCATCAATATCCCGATGTACGTGTGGTTCGGCGTGCGGGGACTTGCGGCCGGCCACGCAGTCGCCTACGCGTTCGGCGTGACGTTGCAGGGGCGCTATCTCAGCCGCACGATCGGTGGCGTCGATGGACGCCGGATCGTGAGGAGCTTCTTTCGGATCGGGGCGGCGGCTGCCGGAATGGGGCTCCTGGTGTGGCTGGCCTCACGCGTGGCGGAGAACGTCTTCCCCACGGAGGTCTTCGGGGGCCAGATCGCAGCGGTCGTTGCTCCCGTCGTGGTGGGGGTGGTGACCTATCTGGGTCTCGCCACCGCCCTGAGGGTTGAGGAATTGAATCTCGTCAGGGGGATCGCCTCCCGGCGACTGGGTCGAAAGTCGAGCTAATAACCGCCGACCGGGGAGCCGATAAGCAAGGCATGATTTCCCTAACAGACGAGCGCGGCGTCGTTGTCGACTGGCTCGCCAAGATGATCCTGATCCTCGGCATCCTCGGCTTTCTGGCGTTCGAGGCCGGGGCCCTGGTGGTCAACTACTTCGGCCTTGACTCGAAGGCCAATGAGATCGCGCTCGAGGTCGCCACCGATATCCAGGACGGAGCTCTGCCGGAGACCAACGATCTCATCATCGAAAGGGCCACTCGCGCCCTGGCACGAGAAGCGGACGCCAAGCTGGTGGCCGTGCATTACGACCGCGAGGCCGACCTCCTCCACGTAACCCTGAAGCGCACCGCCGGCACCCTCCTCATCTCCCGACTCGGAGCAACAGAGGATTGGGGCGTCGCGCGCTCGAACGGACGGGCGCCCACGCAATAGTCTGACCTGGTGACACCGGACACCAACATCACTCTCGCAGACCGATACGTACTCGAAAGTCCCATCGCGTCCGGTGGGATGGCCACCGTGTGGCAGGCCAAGGACGACGTTCTGGCCCGAACCGTGGCGGTCAAGGTCCTGCACCCCCATCTCGCCGAGGATCAAGAGTTCCTCGAACGGTTCCGTCGTGAGGCGCTGGCGGCAGCCGGACTGTCCCATCCGAACATCGTCTCCATCTACGACACGGGCAGCGAGAGATCCGCTGACGACGTTCCTAGGAACTTCATCGTCATGGAGTACTGCGCAGGCGGGACCTTGACGGACGTCATCCAAGAGCACGGCCCCCTGGATGCCCAGCGAGCTTCCGGCATCGCTTGCGGGATCTGTGACGCACTCGCCTACGCTCATTCGAGCGGGGTCGTTCACCGCGACATCAAGCCGGCGAACGTCCTGCTCACCTCTGATGGGACCCTCAAGGTCGCCGACTTCGGGATCGCAAAGGCGGCGTTCGGTGATGGTGACATCACGACCACGGGATCGATCCTCGGAACCGTGACATACCTCTCGCCGGAGCAGGTGCAGGGCGAGGAGCCGAGCGCTCGCTCCGATCTCTACTCCCTTGGAGTGGTGTTGTACGAGATGCTCGTTGGCAGGCCGCCCTTCGTCGAGGAAAGCCAGATCGCCGTGGCGATGAAGCACGCTCGAGCGGAGCCGCCCCCGCCACGTAGCATCCGCGCCGGCATCAGCCGCCCGGTCGAGGCGGTCGTGATGAAGGCGCTGCAGAAGGACCCGGGCGATCGGTATGAGTCCGCGGAGGCGATGAAAAGGGGCCTGGAGGGCGCCGCCGGGCGCGGCGGTTCTCAGACCACGGCGTTCGGCCCTCAGACGACCGCGGCCCCGCCGGCCCGACCCTCCGCGCCCGGTCGGGCCCCCGGCGTCGCTCGAGAGGCTCGCAGCTTTCTTCCGGTCGTCCTGCTGATAGTCGCGGCGATCCTGCTGATCCTGTTCGTTCCGCGCTTGATCGACGACTCGACCGAGCCAGACACGAACGGGGGGTCGCTGGAGGAGCCCGGCGATGGAGGCGGTGGTGAGCTGGACATCTCGAGTGCCTCGGACTTCGATCCCTCCGGAGACGGGAGCGAGCATTCCGAAGACGTTCCGCTGGCGTATGACGGAGATCCCGGGACGGCCTGGACGACCGAGGGCTACAACGCCTCGCTGGAGCTACTGGGGAAGCCCGGAGTCGGCCTCGTATTCGATCTGGGCGACGCGCTCGCGGTGAGCTCCGTGGAGATATCCGGGTCCGCAGGATCCCTCGAGCTCAAGGCCTCGGACGAAGAGGCGAGTGACTCAGGCGGTTACGACGCGATCGGAGACGTCTCCGATGTCGACGGGAAGGTCGAGATCGAGGCGGACGGAGCCGAGGGCCGCTACTGGCTCGTCTGGATCACGAGCCTCCCCGGGGGCAGCGGCGGTAGCGCGACGATCTCCGAGGTCCGGTTCGTTGGCGAATGACGCCGGCTCCGACAACGAACTCCTAGCCCGTTTCCTCGACGGCGACGACGCGAGCTTCACGGCCCTCGTCATTCGACACGAAGAGCGCATCTTCTCCCTCGCCCTGCGGATGATCGGCGACCGCTCGGATGCACTAGAGGCCACCCAGGAGACCTTCATCTCCGCGTTCCGACGGGCGAGGATGTTCCGCGGGGAATCGGCTTTCGGCACGTGGCTCTACAGCATCGGCGTCAATGCATGCCGCGACCTGTTGCGGAGAAAGAAGCGCTCTCCCGTGCCGAGCGAGGCCCTGCCGGAGCCCGTTCAGACCGGTCCTTCGGATGAGGATCTCGTGCTGACCCGCCTCGATCTCGCCCGGGCTCTGGACGAGCTCTCCGAGGAGTACCGGCAGGCGGTGGTCATGCACGATGTCGGAGGCATCCCGTACGAGGAGATAGCCCTCCGGCTGGGAGTGCCTGTTGGAACGGTCAAGTCAAGGATCAGCCGCGGCCGGCGCCTCCTCGCCGGGCTCTTGGAACAAGAGCCCGAGGGGCGCACGTCGAAAGAGATGACATGAAAAGCGATCCGACAGAACACGTGAGCGAGGATCTGCGCGCCTACGCGCTCGGTGAATTGCGATCCGACCGGTCCCGGGAGGTCGAGACGCATCTCGGCTCGTGCGACACCTGCCGCAGCGAGCTCGTCGCGGTGAGGGCGCTCACGGATGACGAGCCCGAGGCAATGAACGATCTCGAGCGGACGCGCCTGCGGCGCGGCATCGAAGCCGGCGTCACGG
>JALZJQ010000143.1 GCA_030859685.1 Actinomycetota bacterium
GTCGCGGTCTCGCGTGACATGGGTTGGTGACCCGCTCGGGGCCGGGTTCACCGAGGCCGTCTCCAGGCCGTGAGACGTTGGAAACCGACGCGGACGGTTGCGAATCAACGGGAACAGTTTTCGCAGGTCAGAGGCCCAGGGGCCGGCAAACCCGCAGGTCAACCGTCCGCCCGAACAGGTCTCCAAAACCAGTGGTCGGGGGTTCGAGTCCCTCCCGCCCTGCGCTGGAATCACAGACCTCCCGCCCTGCGCCTGCGTCTTTCGCGGGGCCTGCTCCTACACTCCGCGTATGGATGATCTGGTTTGGCCTCAGAGCCGGAAGCAAGAGCGCTAGTTCGCCTTGGACCTGACCTCGATAGCGGTCTTCGCCATGGTCATCCTGCCCGGGATCGGAGCAACACTGGTCGCGGTGCGGCCGGGAGACGTTCGACTGCCGACGCAACTCGCGTGCGTGGTCGGGCTCGGCTACGCGCTGTCTGCCCTGTGGGCGTCGGTTCTCGTCCTGGCTCGGGTCTTCTCCCCAACCCCTTTCTTCATCGGCCTGGCCGTTTTGACGGTCGCGGCATGGCTGGTCGGGCTCAGAAGGCACGGTTGGAGAGCGCGCGCCGCCGACATCGTCCGTGAAGTGAAGGCCGAGCCGTTGATGCTCGGGGTGGGACTGCTGGTCGTGCTCGTGCTCTGCGGCATCCTTTGGACCACGTCGGCGGTAACGAACTTCGGAGTCGCGAACCCATTCCGTTACTGGGCCGACGCGCTCGAGATCGCAGACGCGGGGCGCGTTCCGGCACACACCCTCCACTGGGGCGAGTCGTACGTGCCGACGGTTTCGAAGAACGTACTGAACTCATTCAACGCGGCAGCCGGAAGCCTGAATGGCGATGCGTTGAGCGTGATCGACCCACTGATGAAGCTGGCCGTGCTGGGCGGCGCGCTGGGAGCATGGGCCGTGGGGCGCGAACTGGGGCTTCGCCTGACCGCGCCCCTAATGGTGGTCCTCTCCGGGATCTTCGTGGGGCTGCTGTGGACGGCGGACGGATTCTTCGGGCACAACTACGGACGGATGGTCGGGTTGTGCGGCCTTGCACTGGGGATCAGCGCCGTCAACCGGCCGAGGATGGAAGTCGACGGCGACACGCGGCAAGGGGGTGGGCTCCGCTGGAGCGTCATCGTTGCGTCCGGGTCCTGCTTCGCTGCCGCCGCGGGCATCCACTTGATCCCAACCTTCGTCGCGTTATCGGTCCTCGCTTGTTACGGCCTGGCGCGAGCCGCCGTAGACCGGGCGATCAAACAGGTGGCTCTGGTCGGTGTGACCATCCTCGCGATCACGGCGTTCGGAGCGGCGGCGAATCTGGTGCTCGCGGGAGGCGACCTCGGGTTCCAGGGGGCCGGCGACCCGGAGAGCCTCGAAGGGCGAGGTGGTGTCTTCGACGCAACCCGGTTCATCGGCACAGGCCGAGCGGAACAGCCGCCCGAGCTCCAACCGGACGTCCGGCTGGAGCGGTACGGGGGTTGGTACGACGCTCCGTCGGACCTCTACGAGGATTACGCCGAGGGGGTTCTACGGTTCTCGCCCGCCCCCTTCTTCCTGTGGGCCCTGCCGATCGCATTCGCCGGCCTGAGTGCTCTCGCGTTGTGGAGATGGCCCGACCGGGTCCGCGCGGTTCCTATCACGGCGCTCTTCTTCCTGATCCTGTTCTTTGGCGTCACTCTGTTGCACTCGTACCTGTTCGAAACCTACGTGCCGGCGCACTTCCCACACCGGCGACTCTTCTATTACTGCGCGCTACCGGTGCTCCTGATCGGCCTGGCGGCGCTCGAGTGGATCTTCGATGCGGGGCGTCGCATCCGGTCGTTCGTTCCCGTCGTGGCAGGAGCGTCGGTCGCGATCGTCGCGGCGACGCTGATCCTCCCCGGCTACGTTCCTCCTGCCGCAGCGGAGAAGAGCGGCTTCGAGAGCCTGGCCTCGATCGACTGGATGAGAACGGAGCTTCCGTGCGACGCGCGGCTGCTTGTGGGACAGCGCACCGGGGGGACGTTCCAGTCGCTCACGGGTCGCACGTCCATCACCGAGGGGATGGCCCCATACGTTCGCCCCGACATGTTGCGAGATGTTGTGGACCTTCTCCTCGAGGCGCGCGCCTTCTTCCGGAAACCGGGCGAGCATCGGGGTCTCTTGAGTGAGCGCGAGGTTGATTACGTGGTGGTGGTCAAGCGGAGGAACGCCTTCGACGAGGGCCCCCTTCTTCGCATCGCAGATCCGGAGGTGTTCGAGGGAATCGACTTCCTGCCGCTCGTTCACGAGGACCCCGTGGTCAACGTCTACGAGGTGGTTCCGGCCCCCACCGGAGATGCACCACGACCTTCGGACTTCTCCGGCTATCGCTGCGAACGCGAGCCGATCGGATACGGCTCCTGACTCCTACGACTTTCGCACCCGCCAGATGATGTCGCTGGGCCAGCGCCTCGCCCACTCCGTCGACACCCCGTAGGTGGTGGGCGCGCCATGGGGGGGCCGAGGCTCGATGAGGTCTTCGATGGCCAGCCCATTGGTGAGGAACAGCGCAACCCAGTCCCCATAGGGGAGATGGAAGTCGACCTCGTCATCCCATTCGAGTCGCTTGGTGTCGAAGTAGTCGAGCTTCAGCTCCGTGACGGTTTCGTCGGTGTCGCGGTCGTAACAGATCTGCCGGATAGGGCTGGGGGCGCTGAACGCGAACAGCCCACCCGGCCGTAGCGAGCGTGCGACCTCGGGCACGACCGCAACCGGGTCGGCGAAGTTCATCGCGCCGTGATCGCAGAACACGATGTCGAAGGAGGACGGCGCGAATGGGAGGCGTTCGGCAGACGCTTGTACGAGCGGGACTCGCTGCGCCGAGGCAGACACCAACCGCTGGGCGTGAGACAGCTGGCCCTCCGACAGGTCCATCCCTACAGGCATGCCACCGAGCGCCGCCAGGGCGATCGACCACCTCGCCGCTCCGCACCCCAGCTCGAGGATGTCGAGATCGCCGACGTCCCCGAGGATCCCGAGCTCCTTCTCCGGGATGGACCATTGGCCCCACCCCATGGGCATGGCATCCAATTGTCCGGCGTGCTGCGTCTCGTACTCCTCGGAGGTGGTGTTCCATCCCGTCCGGTTGCGGCGGACGTGCTCGGGCTCACCCTGGGCAGGAGAGGCGGTCTCTGTCATGCTTCCAATGGTAGGGGGAGAGCAGGACAAGTTCGCTACGTGGCGATTCACGAACGTGCTAACCTTAGTTTTCCGTTTCCCCCCCGATCGTTCGGACCTTTTCAAGCGCGTCCGGCGGCGGCGAAGAAAGGTCTCACCAGTGAACAGGCAGTACAAGCGGATGATGAAGAAGGAGGAGGCACGCAAGGCGTCTGCTCCTCGACCCCAGCCAAAGGCTGCCGGAGCTCCCAGCAAGAAGGAGCGAACCAGCCCGCGGCAGTTCTTCAAAGAGGTGGTCGGCGAGCTGCAAAAGGTCGCGTGGCCCAGCCGCCAGGAGGTTGTCGCGTACTCCATCGTCGTCATCGTCAGCGTGATCGTGATCGCAACCCTCATCTTCGGTCTCGACTACATCTTCACGAAAGCCGTCCTGGCCCTGTTCGGGGTCAACTCGACATGATCGAGGCCCCTCATCAAGACCGCAGGGAAGTGGAGGACCTAGAAACATGAGCGAAACCCATACGGAAGACCAAGAGCTTCAGGCTGCGGACCTGGCCGGTACGGGTCAGGCCGATGCCTCGACGGTTGCCGAAGAGGCCGCCTCCGAGGACGAGGTGATCCCCGCGGTCGACGCCCCGCTCACCGATGCGGACGCCACCCCCGAGACCGAGATCGACCCGGCGGCGGTCGCGGAGAGCTCGGCCCCGTCCATGGATGAGGCCCCCGCGGTCGACGAGAACGAGGCACCGGCGGAAGCAGAGGCGGTCGCGATAACCGAGAACGCACCGGCCGCGGCCGAGGCCGGCGAGACTGAAGTTCCGTCAGCCGAGCCCGGTCCAGGCGCGACGGCGACCCCGGAGGCGGATGCCGACGACGCCGAGGAGCCCTTCGAGCTCGATGAAGGCTCCATCCCGCCTAACGAGCGCCCGGGCGACTACTACGTCATCCACACCTATGCGGGGTACGAGAACCGCGTGAAGACGAATCTCGAGTCTCGGATCTCTTCGATGAACGTCGAGGACCGGATCTTCGAGGTCGTGATCCCGATGGAAGACGTTATGGAGATCAAACAGGGGAAGAAGCAGGTCGTTCAGAAGAAAGTGTTCCCGGGATACCTGCTGTGTCGCATGTACCTCGACGATGACTCCTGGTACGTGGTGCGGAACACGCCGGGGGTCACCGGTT
>JALZJQ010000144.1 GCA_030859685.1 Actinomycetota bacterium
GTCGCGGTCTCGCGTGACATGGGTTGGTGACCCGCTCGGGGCCGGGTTCACCGAGGCCGTCTCCAGGCCGTGAGACGTTGGAAACCGACGCGGACGGTTGCGAATCAACGGGAACAGTTTTCGCAGGCGTGAGAATCCGGCTGTGAACTCTCCCCTTCCGGGAGGGTTTCCGGTAACCGGCCGGAGGTGACTCCGTTTTCGCACGTCGTGGCCAGCAGCAGAGCCACTGACCTCTGACCTGCCTCGTCCCTCCGGCCGGGACCGGACTGGCGGAAGTGACTTGATAGAAGGGTGACCGAACCCAACGCCTGGTTGTCCTCCCGCTGGTCACATCGTAGGTCGACTGGCGAAAGGAGGCCAGGATGGGTGTGGCGATCGGGGTCGATTCTCATAAGAGCACTCTCGCGGTGGCCGTGCTCGACGAGGTCGGTCGGGTGATCGGGAGCGACGAGTTCTCAAACGATGATCGTGGTCACGGCGCATTGCTCGAGTGGATCAAGGTGCACGACGTCGAGCGCGTAATCGGGATTGAAGGAACCGGCAACTTCGGAGCCGCTCTTGCCCAGCGGCTCATCGAGGCGAACGAGGACACCAGAGAGGTCCCGGCGTTCCTGCCGCACAGGGAACGGAGGAGGAACCCATCGCGCGGGAAATCAGATCTCCGGGACGCGGTCGCGATCGCTCGTGTTGTCGCACGGGGAGAGCCTCTCTCCTCGCCGCGCCGAGTGGACGTCCTGCGGGACCTGAAGCTCCTCAGCGACCACCGTGACCAGCTGGTTCGCGCTCGGACGCAGCTCATCAACCGCACCCACAAGGATCTTGTGGTCTCTCATCCGGGTTATGAGAGGAAGATCCCGAAGCTCACTTCGAAGAAGAGACTCAGGGAAACGCGAGGCCTCCTTCGTGCAGATCGATCAGTGAGGGCCGGCCTCATCCGTGACCGCATCAATGAGATTTCGCGACTGGTCGACAAGATTGCGGCGGCCGAGAGGCAGATCGCGTGCAAGGTTGTCGAGTCGGGAACCACCCTCACGCAGCTGCACGGGATCGGATTCCTGGTTGCTGCCAAGATCCTCGGTGAGGTGGGGGATCCGAGGCGGCTGCGTTCGAAAGCGTCCTTCGCGATGCTGACTGGAACGGCCCCGATCGAGGCGTCGTCAGGCAAAACGCGCCGGCACCGGCTCAATCGAGGCGGCAACCGCCAGCTGAACTATGCCCTCTACGTGATGGCGTTGGCGCGGCGGCGGGGACATCCAGATACGCGCGCCTACGTCGAGCGCCTGCGACAGGAGGGGAAATCCGACAAGGAAGCGCTGCGATGCCTTAAGCGGCAACTGTCGAACGTGGTGTTTCGACAGCTGGTCTCCGACATGACGAGCGGCGCCAATCTCGCCGCTTGACAACATAGAAGGGCAGGTCAGACTAGCTTTTCGTTTGTCGCTGTTTCGCGCTCATACCCCTGGTTTCGCGATGGATTGTGGACCAGGTGTGGACCAAAACCGATCGCGGCCGTTTTTTCGGCTCAGTCGTAGAAGGCCAAAGCCACGAGCGGTGGTAGCCCTGACTCAATCCGCCGCCAATTGACGAACACCGCTTCCTCTACGAGGTCATTCAGCAAGTCTGGGCATCGGTCTCGAAATGACGGATACGACACCAGCTTGAGCGTCAGCACTTCACCCTCTTTGACGGTCACTGACGTCATCCCGCTTTCGGGATCGTCTACTGAAGACATGCAGTCGACCCAAGCGGCCATGTTCCGCCCGTAGAAATCCGGGAAGCCCATGAGTTCAGCGAAGACGGTGTGGAAGGACTCGACGTCACTTATTCGATCGGTTGGAATCTCAATAACCATCATATTGCATTCCTTGCCTTGTGCCGCTCATTCCGACTCCGATAAGTCGAGACGTTGGGATGAAACGACATCCAAACCGGCTTCCGGATCCATCTCATTTATGTAGACGACCAGATTGGCTCCTTGAGCTCGGGCCGAAGGCACAAGCAGTCCAGCGCGTCCCAGCCAGGCCGCGGCTCCGCCGACGTTTTGACACACGGTCAGATCGCTCGATGTGAGTTCATCCTGAGTAATACCAACAGTGAGCAGTTGCGTCATGTCGCGGAAATCGGCAACGGGATCAAGATCGACCTCAAGCTTGTGCAAAGTCAAAGTGACGGAAGGAGGGACTGGTTGCGTTGCCAAGAGATTACGAATCTCAGCTACAGCGACTTCCTTATCGAGACTTGCGTAGATGGCCACCGTCCCAGGTGGGTTCCATCGGGCACCTCGTGTGTTTGGCCGAATGGGAGGGTTGGTTCCAATAGTGACGCGCCATACAGCACCTTTGAAGCTGTCTGGACGGGCAGCATCAATGGCATCTAAGAGATCTCTGTCATAGAGCACCGATTAAAGAATCCTCAGACGTAGGCCCCATCCCTTAGTTGATCTATGAGCGCAAGAACCTGCTCGATACCTCCGCCTTTGATACACGCAGCTGGCGTTACTCCACCCAGCAGAGGATGAGGGGCGAAAAGCCAGAGTCTCGCCTCTTTGGGTCCGTAAAACTCGGATAGCTGGTCGATTAACCATTCCAGGTAGAGCACTCGTTGAAGCGCATTGGGTTGCGGCTCGGTCTTGCCGGTGGCCCAGCGTGAAATGGTCTGCGGAGTAGTGTCCAATATCTGAGCCAGGTCCGTACCTTTGACTCCACCTTTGGCCTTAATTGAGTCAAGCCGTTCCTTCAGCGCACTAGCCACTGCATCTCACCTCCATTGGCAAGCTGACCGACATCACGCGCCCCGACGTAAACGCCGGCCTTCAGGAATCGCCGAATAAGTCATTGGCCTTTCCAAGTCCGTCTGTTGAATCGCACTCAGCGTCGTACGCCACGAATCGAGACGTCGACGATGGCCATCCAAACGCGGCTCAGCGCGAGCGGCCAAGACTGCACGGTCGCTTGCGGGACGAACGAAGGATTCCATGTAGAGGCCCTCGCGGAGTGCAGCGGGAGCTTGACTTAAAGCTGCGATCTCTCCTTGTCGACGAATCACAAAGTGTCGCCTCGGTTCACCCAGCATGTCATCTGCACCGCGCCGGCAGCAGCCCGGCGTTTGACATCCAAAGACACTGCGCATGCCTCGCTTGCCGAAGAAGTCACGCGCTGGTTCCTGCTCAAGAAAGGCCCCAATCTCCGCTAGGTAGATGCGGGGCGGAGGCAAGAAACCGCCCGAGCGCGATCTCCAGAGGGGGGACAAGTCGCATCGCTCGCCAAACGTCACTCCGCTTTCGATGCCACCTACAGCGCTAAACGCGAGAAGAGCTACTCCAATGGTCCCCGTTCTTTCGGCGACAAGAGGGATATCGAGCGCGTGCAGATCCCGAGCCCCCTCGATATAGCGGCGAAGCGCCAGTGGACCGCTATTTGTTGTCCCGAACGGGTGAACCCGAAGCCAAATCGAATCTATTGGGAGCCCGCGAAGATGTTCCCGAAGTTGGTTACGGGCTAACGGGTCACGGAAGACATCCGTATGTATTACGAGTGGGTAGTAAATGGGGACTCCACTTGCCCCGCGTTCGTTAAGGGCCTTTCGCAACGCCCGAGTCAAACTCGCGTCTACTGCTAGCCAAGGATCGACTGCGCTTGCGATGAAATGCGTGGGCGCCAAGACGGATTGGAACTCGTGTTCAACAGCATGATCCGCCAGTTGGGCTACGAACTGGGTCGCTGATTCTCCGGTAAGCAACGCCGGAGTGTGGATGTCATCCAGCGCCCACGCCAACTCCGTCATTCCCGTGCGACCGCGACCACCAACCGTTGCAAGTTCGACACTCTTCGGGTCAAGAACAGTCTCGTATCCGTTGCGCCGCATCTCCTTGACTAGGTCCGATTGCCGATCCTCGAGACAAGGGTCCGCCACTACTCCTGAGGCGGAGAAGACTCCATCCGAGAGAAGCCTGAGAAACTCTTGATGATCGTTTCGACCAGGGCGGTAATAGTTGGCCAAGGGGGTAGGGGCGGGACGAAGGGGGCGTGGCGCCGCGCCCGCGAGGTCGGTGTCACTCATAGCTGCTCCCTGCTAGACATTTCCATCGACAGCAGTATACACATTTAGATGAACACATCAATGAACATTCTAATCACAAGCTTGAGATTCCGCAACCGGCGCCTTCCAGGCTACAGAGGCCAAGGATGAAACGCGACGAACTCCGCAAAAGGCCCAGGAAGCCGGCATCAGGGATGACGCCTACTCGCTCGAAGGGGCCGCTGGAGAGCTTCGAGAGCTCCGCTCATCCTGAGGAAAGGTGCCCATGTACGTGACAGAGAACGGCTTCAAGAAAGGAGGCCCCTTGATGGGCCGAGACGAGCACAGGCGACAAAAGTGAACGACCGATCTCAATTAACCGTCAGCCGTGCCGAGGTCGGGGATGCCCCTGCCATCGGCCGGCTTCTCCATGACTTCAACACCGAGTTCGATGCCCCAACGCCCGGTTCACGCGCGCTTACCCGGCGCGTCCGGCAGCTTCTTGCCGACGGCGAGGTCACGATCCTCCTCGGAGGAACCGAGCCGCAGGGACTCGCAGTGCTCCGATTCCGTCCGGCGCTCTGGGCGGAAGCTCTCGATTGCTATCTGGAGGAGCTGTACGTCGTTCCAGACCGGCGCGGCCAGGGGCTCGGGCGGGCGCTGATGGATGATGCGATCCGGCTCGCCCGTCAGGAGGGCGCCGCTCGCATGGAGCTAGGTACGAGCGAGGATGATGTCGCCGCGCGGGCACTCTACGAGCGGCTCGGGTTCACTAACCGTGAAGGTGGACCCGGGGGCGCCATCAGCTACTTCTACGAGCGAGAACTCTGAATGAGGAGCGCGAGAGAGCCACACCGTCGGCCATGACTGTTCCATCGGGCGAGAGCGTCACAGAGGAGCGGGCCTCGCCCGCTTGGGCAGGCCGCGCGGCCTGCGCCTGGGCGGTCATCTTCGCGCTGATGAGCCTGTACTGGGCCGCGGGCGGGATGGTCGGCGGTGAGACGCTTGGAGATGAGATCGATCGTCTTGCCCGGGAGCGCGACGCGTCGTTCGTCGCCCAGCTGTGGGTCGCGTTCGCCCTGAAAGCGGGCGCCGCCGCGCTGGCGTTTGCGCTGAACGAACCCCAGGGCATGGCTCTGCCACGCCGGCTGCTGCTAGTGCTCGGCTGGGTGACCGGCGCCGCGATCACCCTCTACGCCGTCGCGAACTTCGTCCAGCACGCGCTCATGGCCACCGGCGCAATCAACACGCCCGAAGCTCTCGGAACGAACGCGGTGTCGTGGCACCTCGCACTGTGGGATCCCTTCTGGTTGATCGGCGGACTGCTCTTCCTTGTCGCTACACGCGCCTTTCAGAAGTCGCCGTA
>JALZJQ010000155.1 GCA_030859685.1 Actinomycetota bacterium
AGGCTGCGGAACTGCGACCCCTATCGGTTGGCGAGAAGCTCGACGTCGCCATCAAGATCTACTGGCGTAACGCCCTGACCCTGTTCCGGGTGGTACTCATCGTCGTCGCGCCGGTTCAGGCCATCACGGCACTGATCCTGGCTTCCGCAACTCCCGAGGCCGAGACCTTTCTCCAGCCGAGCTTCGATCCCACCCAGCCCGGCGTGGATCCCACGGTTACGGCCTCGGAGGTATGGGCCTTCGTCGCCGGCATCCTGCTCGTGGTCGTCGTGAGCTTCATCGCGTCCACCCTCGCGACCGCGGCCTGCTTCAAAGCCGTGGGCGACGCGTACCTCGGAGGCGAGCCCAACTGGCGCACGTCGCTGGCGTTCGCGGGCCGGCGCCTTCATTCCGTCCTGTGGATCAGCATCTTGGGTTGGCTCATCGCGTTCGGACTGGTCGTTGCAGCGGGTGCGTTGACAGCCGCGCTGGGTCTCATCGACGAGGTCGCGTTGATACTCGGGGCGTTGTTGATCATCGCTGCGATGGTCGTCGCGACCTGGATATGGATCGGCTGGGTCGTCGCCGTGCCCGCGTTCCTCACGGAAGAAACGAAAGGGCGGCGCGCTCTCGGGCGGTCCTTCGGGTTGGTGAAGGGACGGTGGTGGCGGACCTTCGGCCTCTACCTCCTCGCCAACTTGCTGGTAGGGGTGGTCGGAAACATCATCGGTAGCATCCTTACCGCGCTGCAGTTCACCGACATCGGCGACTCGTTCGCGTTGAGCTTGATCATCAACGCGATCGGGCAGACCGTCTCAGCGGTCATCACGACGCCCTTCATCGCCGCTTTCATCATCGTTCTCTATTTCGACCTTCGGGTCCGCAAGGAGGGATTCGATCTCCAGCTCCTCGCGGAGAGGATCGGATTGGCCCCCGGCTCTCTGGGTCAGCTCCGACCCATGACCGGCTACCTGCCGGCGGCGCGCCCAGGCCCCGGGGGATCGCAGCCTCCGTTCTGGCCCCCTCCCCCGGGATGGCAGCAGGGGCCGTCCCCGCCCCGGGTCCCGCCACCGGCGCCCCCTCCTCACGCGCCCCTGTGGTCGGGTGGAGCCCCCGCGCCGCCGCCGGGCGAGACACAAGGCGTCCCGCCACAACGGTCGACTCAGCCCCCTTTCTGGCCCCCACCGCCGGGTTGGGAACCGCCGCCGGCCGACACCCCCGAGCGGTGAGGCGCGCCTTATGCGTGGCGCTCCTGGTCCTCGTCGTGCTGGGGACCGCGCCGGCGCTCGCCGCATCGGACGTGACGGGTTCCAAGTTCCGTTCGCTGGCGCGCGACGCGATCGGAGATCCCGAAGCTCTCGCCCGGCTGCGCCGGGTCGAGACCGTCGACGGGGCTCCGATAGATATCGGACCGGCGCTCGCCGGAGCGGAGGGTGAGGAGCTAGACCGCCGTCTCGAGATCATCGCCGACTCCCACGCGGGCGCGCCTGGAGGTTCGGCGGACGCGCGCGACCGTGCACAAGACATCCTTGGGGGCCGCGGTTACCGCGAACCCGACGTGCCGCGGCCCTTCGAGGGCATTTTCGAGACCCTGGGTGACTGGCTCAGCCCACTGGAAGGGGTCGTCAACTGGGTCGTCGACCTGTGGCCGAGCGCCGGAAGCCCGGCGTGGTGGATCCTCGCGATCATCGTCTTCCTCGCGGCGATGGGGATCACGAGCCTGCTGCTCGTACGAAGGTCGCGTCGAAGCGTGGCTCGCGCTGCCACTCATCACAAGGTGACGAAAGGCGATGATCCGAGCGAATTGGAGCGGGATGCAGACGACGCGGAAGCTCGAGGTGACCTGGAGGCCGCGATCAGACTTCGATTCCTCGCTGGGCTGCTGCGCCTGGATCGCGCCCGAATCATCGATTTCTATCCGTGGATCACAAGTGGTCAGGTAGCTCGAAAGCTGCACTCCGACGCGTTCGACGGCATCGCTGCGACGTTCGATCGTGTCGTGTACGGACGCCGCACGGCGGAGCCGAACGACGCCGCGGCCAGTCGCTCGGGTTGGGCCCGAGTACTGCAAGACGCAAGCAGCAGATGAATCCCCCGAGCTGGCGGCCCAAGAAACGGTCGACCCGCGCGATCCTCGTCGGCGTTGCCATCGTCGTCGGACTCAACGTCATCCTTTTCTGGCTGAACGAGGCGGCCGGGGGGCCCAGTGGGCCGATGTCGTCGAGCTACGCGACCTCACCGGCGGGCGTACGCGCCTACGCAGATCTTCTTGCGGAGGAGGGACACGAGGTCGAGCGCCTGCGGGTGCCCGTGGACGACATCGACGTTCCGGGTTCGGCCACGATCGTGTTCCTCGACCCGGGCGCGGTGACCGGGGAGGAGGCCCGCGCCCTTCGAGACTTCGTCGAGCGCGGCGGCCGGCTCGTCGTGAGCGTGATGGATCGCGCCCCCTGGCTCGAGACCGTCACCGGCGAGCCGGTCTCGTGGGCCCCGGGCGGCCCCAGCGCGGTCCGGCCACTGGTGTCCGTCGAGGAGGTGGCCGGTGTCGAGGGCGTGCAGGCCGGTGGGACGGGACACTGGACGGAGCTCGGCGGCGCGGTGCCGGCATTGGGCGACGGCACCGACGAGGGCATCCTGCTGGCCATCGCGTCCGCCGGCGAGGGCCGGATCGCACTGCTCGCCGATGCATCGCCTCTCCAGAATCATGGGCTCGCGACAGGCGACAACGCCGCTCTTGCACTGGCGCTCGCAGGCGAACCGGACCGGCTCGTGCTCTTCGCTGAGAGCCACCATGGCTACGGCGAGGGCATCGGGCTCTCGGCCCTCCCCACCGGGTGGAAAGTAGCGCTGGCGGGGCTCGGGCTGGCCGCGATCGGGCTCGTCATCGCGCGCGGTCGACGGCTGGGCCCTCCCGAACGGACGAGCAGAGATCTGGCGCCACCGCGCATCGCGTACGTCGAGTCGGTCGCGGGCATACTTGCGCGCACTGGGCACCCGCAAGCCGCTATAGCACCGGTGGCAACAGCGGCGCGCGCCGCAACGATCCGGCGAGCGGGTCTCCGGGCTGAAGCGAACGACGAAACCGTCGCCGCCGCCGCGCGAGGACTGGGGGTTTCGGAGGCGGGGATCGCGGCCATATCCGGGCGCACCCATGGTGATGCCCAGGTGCTGGAGGCCGGGCGAGCGCTGGCGCAACTACAACAGGGAGGACGACGGTGAGAGAGCTCAGGGATCGCATAGGCCGCGAGGTCGCCAAGGTTGTGGTGGGTCAACAAGATGCTTTGGACATGTTGCTGGCGGCCGCGTCGGTGGGGGGCCACGTGCTCCTCGAAGGAGTTCCTGGTGTAGCGAAGACGTTGCTCGCCAACGCTCTGGCCAAGACGCTCGGCGTTACCTTCCATCGCGCTCAGTTCACGCCCGACATGCTTCCTTCGGACCTCACCGGCACCATGACCCTCAGCGGCGGGGAGCTCGCCTTCAGACGCGGGCCGGTGTTCACCAACATCCTGCTGGCCGATGAGATCAACCGCACGCCGCCGAAGACCCAGGCAGCTCTGCTCGAGGCGATGCAGGAGGGGCAGGTCACGATCGACGGAACCGGGCACGCGCTGCCGGACCCGTTCCTGGTTGTCGCCACCCAGAACCCGATCGAGTACGAGGGGACGTACCCATTGCCCGAGGCGCAGCTCGATCGCTTCCTGTTCAAGGTCGACATCACCTACCCGTCGGCCGACGAGGAAGTGGCCATGTTGAAGATGGCGCACCGGGGAGTCGCGCCGTCGACGCTCGAGGATGTTGCCAGGGTCGCCGAGGTCGAGGATCTCCGCGCCGCGCGGGCGGACGTTGATGCAACGCGCGTCTCAGATGAGGTGACCGAGTACATATCGGCGGTAACAAGGAGCACACGAGACCTTCCAAGCGTGTCGCTGGGTGCCAGCCCTCGCGCCGCGGTCCACCTGCTGGCAGCATCCAAAGCGGCAGCGCGCCTCGCCGGTCGCGACTTCGTCACGCCGGACGATGTTGGTCGCATGGCACTCCCCGTGCTGCGGCACCGACTCATACTCCGACCGGAGGCGGAGCTCGAGCGCTACCGTCCCGACGATGCAGTGAACACTGCGTTACAAGGGGTTCCGGTTCCCCGTTGAGCCTCACGCCGCGCACGGCGCTGATCCTGGGGGCGCTTGCACTCGGCGCTCTGTTCGTGCCGGCAGGTGTCGTGACCCTGTTGGCCGTCGTATTGGTGGGAGCGACGGTCGCGGATGCGCTACGGGCGAAACGCGTGCCGCCTCTGGATCAAAGCACCAACGACATCATGTCGCGGGGCGTCGCATCGCCACTACGCCTCTTTGCGGCCGGGCCCGCGTCCGGTTCCCTGCGCATGCGACAACCGGTTCCGCCGGACCTGTCGATCGACCCGCCTGAGGGCGATGGAGGTCTCGAGGCGCAGGTGATCCCAACGCGGCGCGGACGGCACACTTTGCCGGCCCCCGCGGTCCGAGCCGAGGGCCCGTTGGGACTTGGTTGCTACTACGGGAGGTTCGCCGAGAACCGAGAGATCCTCGTCTATCCCGACATGCCGACTGCGTGGCGGCTGGCTCTGTCGGTGCGTCGAAGCCGCTACCGCGACGCCGGCGACCGGCGCAGAGGCCCCCTCGGCTTGGGGACCGAGTTCGAGTCGATCAGGGATTACCTGCCCGACGACGACATCCGGCAGGTCAACTGGAGGGCCACGGCCCGCCTCGGTAGGCCGATGAGCAACCAGTACCGGATCGAGCAAGACCGCGATGTCATCTGCTTGATCGACACCGGCCGGCTCATGACTGCCCCGCTCGAGGGTCGCACTCGACTCGATGCAGCGGTCGATGCAACGGCCGCTGTGGCTCTCGTCGCCGATGAGGTCGGCGATCGCTGCGGTGCCCTCGCCTTTGCCGGACGCGTGGAGCGCAACGTCTCGCCACAACGGAAGGGCGGCAATGCCGTGGTCCGAGGGATCTTCGACCTCGAGCCGACCACCCAGGACAGCGATTACGAACTGGCGTTCAGGCACGTGTCCGGATTAAAGCGCTCGTACGTCCTGGTGTTCACCGATCTTCTGGAAGAGTCCGCAGCGCGTCCATTGATAGAGGCGGTCCCGGTGCTCGCGCGTAGGCATGCCCTCGCCGTGGTAACGGCGGAGGACTCGGACCTTAAGGGGCTCGTCACCCGTAGGCCGGAAACGCCCGCGGACGTGTATCGCGCCGCCGCCTCGCTCGAAGTCTTGAACGCCAGGGAGCGCGTGGCGACATCGCTACGCGCCACCGGGGCGGAGGTGCTCGAGGCTCCCGTAGACAAGCTGGCCGCCGCGTGCGTGGATGCCTACCTGCGCGCTAAGGTCCGCGCCCGTCTCTAGACCGTCCTCACGTCCTGAGGTTCACGTCCTCGCCACAGGACGAGACCCCAGTACGCGGTCGCCAGGCCAAAGCCAACCACCGTCACGGTGACGAAGCCGAGCCCTCGCGGGGTCACGAATCCCTCCACCAGGCCGGCGAACACCAGCCAGGGAGCGGTTCCCAAGATGATCTCGACCGCGTTCCGGGCCTCGACCATGACCGCGCCCAAACGCGTCCCCCGCCCGGGCTCCACCAGAGCCCAGCCCATCCGCAATCCGGCCGCAGCGGCGACGACGATGCACGAGAGCTCCAGCACACCGTGAGCCGTAACGAGCTCGTAGAACGCGGCCCCGTTCCCCGCCGACACGGTCAGGCCCGCCGCCGCGCCCAGAACGACGCCGTTGTAGAGCGTCAGGGCAGCCGTGAGCAACCCGGCGGAGATGCCTCCGGCGAAGGCTAGGAAAGTCACGCGGATGTTGTTCGTGAGGATCTGCGTGGCGAAGGTGCCCTGTTCCTCGAGCGAGAGGCCGAGGTCGGTCCCCCCTTCCCGCGGCTCCGCGAACGACCGGAATTCCGCGGGGACCAGGCCGATCGCCTTGTCCGGATCCGTCGCGGCCCAGCCCCCAGCGAGCGCGGCCGGGGCGAACAGCAGCACCGCCGCCACGAGTAACGGGATGGGTCGCGAACCGACCGACCGCCAGTAGCGGCGACTGAAGAAATGCAGTGCGGACGAGCGCCGCGTCTTGGAGTCGTAGACGAGGTGGCGCGCGCGGCCTACGAGCTCCTCGAGCCGCGCGACCACCGGGTCACCGGGAAACTTGCGCCTCGCCAGAGCGAGATCGGCTGCGGCCCCTCGATAGAGAGCCGCTAGAGATCGGACGCCGTCGGGACCCAACCGCTCCGGCTTCCTTCGCGCGCTCGCACTCAGGCGCTCGAGCTCGCCCCATCCCGGCCCCCGCTCCGCCACGAACCGATCGAGCTTCACGAGGGTTTTCGGGTCGCCGGCCCTTCGATCGGCAAGACCATCATTGATCCGCTTCCGTCTCGCGCCCCGCGTCGCCGGTTCCGAAGGAGTGGATGCCGCATTCGGTCTTGGAGAATCCCGGCCATCTACCTGCGCGCTCATCCTCGATCGATGCCGCGATGGTGCAAGGGGCGCATCCGATCGATGCGAAGCCCTGCTCCAGCAGGGGATGCGTCGGGATGTCATGAAGTGCGACGTAGTCGTTGACATCGGAGCGCGCCCAGGCCGCGAGGGGGTGGATCTTCAGGATCTCGTTGCCGGAGGGCAGCAATTGCGCCTCCAAGATCGGCGTGCGAGCACGCAGCGGAGATTGCTCCCGCCTGATGCCGGAGATCCATCCATCGAATTCCTCCAAAGCCTTCTGCAAGGGTGCAACCTTGTTGATCGAACAACACTTGTCAGGGTCACGGCTGTGGAGATGTGGTCCGTGTACCTCCGCCTGGCGCTCCGGTGAGTCGTGCTCGCCTCGCAGCTCCACGACCTTGAGATCCCACGCCTCTTGCATGCGCTCCTTGAATGCGAGGGTTTCCGGGAAATGGAATCCAGTGTCGAGGAACAGGACGGGGATGTTCGGTTGGATCGTGCGCAACAGGTGTAGGAGGACGAGGCCGGAAGAACCGAACGATGTAGCTATCGCCAACCTGTCGATCGTGGAGCTGGCCCACGAGAGGATGTCGCGCGGATGAGCGCGCTCGAGATCTTGATAATGGGCATCGGGCGTGACGAAGCGGGCGCCTCCCGGCGCGTGAGCGAATGGCGCTACTCCGTTCCCTTCGATCGATCCCACTCCTGGGTCGGGTCCCGGCCGCCGCGGCCGGCCATCCGGAAGACTATCTGGGTGCAGCAGCCGCAAGCGCCCAATGCAGGGGGCGGAATTGCTCTAGGTTCGGCCGGTGAGATACGAGGATCGCTTCACCATCTCCACCCCAGAGGGAGTGGAGCTCGAGATGACGCTGGCCGGGCTCGGCTCCAGGTTCATCGCCGCCTCGATCGACGCTGCGGTCCAGGGCATCCCTTCGTTGATAGTCATCATCTGGGCGTTTGCCGTGATGGAGGGCCGGCCGATCGCGATCGCGTTAGCCACCTTATTCTTGTTCCTCATCGCGTTCGGCTACGACGTCGCCTTCGAAACGCTGGCATCGGGACGGACCCCCGGCAAACGCGCCGGTGGGATCCGGGTCGTGAGACTGAGTGGTGGACCGGTGACGTTCACGACGAGCGCGGTGCGCAATCTTCTACGGTTGGTGGATGCGCTTCCCTTCGGGTACGCGGCGGGGATCATCAGCATCCTCGTCAGCCCACGCAATCAACGGCTGGGGGACATGGCCGCCGGGACCCTGGTCGTGCGCGAGCGCCGCGGAGACGCCCGGCCGTCGTGGGCCGTCCAGGCGACCTGGGCGCCCCCCGACGCCGCCGCAGCCACCTGGGATGTCAGCGCGGTCACCGGGGACGAGGTCGTGGCCCTCAGGAGATTCTTGGATCGCCGCTACGAGCTTCCGGCCGACGCCCGTGCCCGTCTGGCCTGGGAGCTGGCGGAACGGCTTCGCCCCAAGGTTGCAGGGGTTCCTCCCGACGTGCACCCCGAGTACTTCGTCGAACAGGTCGTGGCGGTGAAGGTCGCACGCACGTGAATCTCCGGCTGCGCTGGCGCGCGATTCGATAGGGTGCCGTCTGTGGACGAACCCGCGCACTCGAAACCGACCATCCGTGCGTCCGGCGAGCGACCGTCTACGCTCAGGATGGTTCTCGCGCGCTCTGCCGCGATCGACCTTCGCGACATGCGCGTGGCGGGCACGGCCATGTTGTTCCTTGCGGTGACGCTCCCGCTCGTTCCGGGATATCCCGGCATCCCTTGCCTATTGAGAACCTTCACCGGCGTTCCGTGTCCCTTCTGCGGCATGTCCACGAGCGTGAAAGAAGCGGTTCGGCTTCAGCTGCGCGAGGCGTGGACGGCAAATCCCGCAGGGATCGCCGCGGTCCTCGCGGCCGTGCTGCTGATCGTGTTCCGGCCCCGCCGGATGACGCTCCCCGTTCTGATGATCCCGGCGATCCTCGCGGCGATGTGGATCGGCCAGCTGGTCCGTTTCTCCATCCTGTAGGTCCACCGAACAGAAAGGACCCACCGATGTCTGACACACCGTCCCAGCCCCCGAGCCCGCCGCCCTCCGGCCCGCCGGGCCCACCGCCCTCCGGCCCACCGGGCAGTCAGGGGTATCCGCAGCAATACCAGGGAGCGCCTCCATCCTACGGAGCGCCACCTCAGGGCGCGTCGGGCCCCCGCGCCTCCTTCGGCCAGCGCCTGGGAGCCACCCTGGTGGACGCGCTCATCCTCGTCGTGCCCTTGAATATTCTTTTCTTCATCCTCGCCGCGGCTTTCAGCGCTGGAGTGGACGAGAGCACGGGCGAGGTCGACGGCGCCGCCGCGGGAGTATCGATACTGCTCTGGGTGTTGATCAGTGTGGCAGCCTTCCCTTATTACATCCTTCTGGAGGGCGGCGCCACGGGACAAACCCTCGGCAAGAAAGCTGTGGGCATCCGAGTAGTCAGCATGCAGACCGGTGGACCCATCGGGTACGGGAAGGCCTTCGTCAGAACGCTCATCCGGTCGTTCATCTCTTTCTGCATCTGCTTGCTCGGCTATCTCTGGATGCTGTGGGACAAGGAGAAGCAGACGTGGCACGACAAGATCTCCGACAGCGTCGTCGTGCCCGTCACGGCCTACCCGATCCAGCGCTGACCACCTGAACCTTGTCGAGGGGTCGAGGGCCGGTCTGCCGGCCCGGCCCTCAGCGCGTCTCCAGCCGCGGGCAGGCACCGGCTAGAGCGTGATGGTCAGCGAACTTCCGAGATTGGCCTTCAGCTCCGCATAGAGGCCGTTCGACGTGTCGACGCAGTACTCGGTCCCCAGGCGCAACACCGTCGTGCGCTCGCCGGTCGCGAGATGCAGGAACACCTGGGTGCTCCCCGGGTGGTTCCCGAGGATCTCCTTGAGCTCGTCAACCAGCTTCGGGGTACAGAGGTCCACTTCGACGCTTATCTCGAAAGGCCGTTCCTCCAACCGGGGTTCGTGGAGTTCGA
>JALZJQ010000027.1 GCA_030859685.1 Actinomycetota bacterium
ACACCGTGGAAGAGATGCGCGGAGTGACCGGCAACCAGAGCGGCTCCCGCCGCGACCAGTGCGTCGGCCGCGGCTCGGATGCGAGGAAGCGGTTCTGGGTTCATGTTCGGACCCCAGTGTGGCGACATGAGCACCGGGTCGTGCCTGTGGTCCTCTATGGCGGCCAGCAACCATGGAGATACCTTGCCTCCGAGTTCCGCGAGCGCGATGCCCGGCTGAGCAGGGCCCGCGGCGAAGTCAGCCACATGGTCGCTCGCTCCGAGAACGACCAAACGTGAAGCGCCCTTCTCCAACGCGGTAGGCGCCCGCGCCGCGTCGACATCGCGGCCCGCGCCTACCCACTGGATACCCGCCGATCGCAGATGCTCGAAGGTATCGAGGAGCGCGTCGTAGCCGAAGTCGAGAGCATGATTGTTCGCCAGATTCACGCAATCAACTCCCAGCCCCGTGAGCACGTCCACGGCGACCGGAGGAGCACGAAAGAAGAACGGCTTTAGCGGATCTGCCCATCGCTCGCCCCGGTCGGAGATGCAACATTCGAGATTGAGCACGCAGAAGTCGGCTTCCCGGCAGATCTCAGCGACCGGAGAATCGAAAAGCAGCGCGCGAGGATCGGCTTCGAGCTTCTCGGCGACGCCTCGCCCAAGCATGGCGTCCCCAGCCAGGGCAATCCGCATCGGTGAGACGATAGAGGAGTATCGACCGGAAAGAAGGAGTGACGTAGTGGACTACGACGCCGGTACCTTCCTCATCGTGGTCGATGTCCAGAACGACTTCGCCGACCCCAAGGGGACTCTGCACGTGCCGGGCGGGGAAGAGGTCGTCCCCGTCGTCAATCGCGAGATCGACAGGGCGGTGCTCTCGTCGCGTATACGCAGGACTGGCATCCACCCGATACACCTCACTTCGAAAGGACGGAGGCATCTGGTCAGTCCACTGCGTCAAGGAGACCTGGGGGGCCGAGCTTCATCCCGACCTGAAGGTCGCCAGTGAGATCGACCGCAAGGGGACGCAAGGCGAGGACGGCTATTCGGGATTCACCGTGCGGGACCCCGAGAGCGGGAACGAAGAGATCACGCGGCTCGAGAGCATCCTCAGGGCACGAGGCATCGAAAAAGTGGTCGTCACGGGACTGGCAACCGACTACTGCGTGAAAGGCACCGCGATCGATGCCGCCCAAAAGGGCTTCTCCACTGTCGTACTCAGAGGGGATCCGCGCGGTCAATCGGGACCCCGGCGATGACGAGCGCGCTCTTGAAGAGGTGCGACGCGCGGGAGCCGTAATCGAGTGAACGAGTGGGTCGACGACCGCAACGTCGCCCTCCTCACCGATCTATACGAGCTCACGATGGCCGCGAGCTATTTCGAGAACGGGATGAACGGGCCCGCGACGTTCGACCTCTTCATCCGTGAGCTTCCCGAGCAACGCAACTTCTTGGTGGTGTGTGGGCTCGAGCAGGCCCTCGGGTACCTCGAGGACCTCCGGTTCGAGGACGACTCGCTCTCCTATCTCAGCTCGCTCGGGCTCTTCACCGACGAGTTCCTGTCGTTCCTCGGGGGTCTCAGCTTCACCGGAAAGATATGGGCTGTGCCCGAGGGGGAGACCGTCTTCGCATCCGAGCCCCTCATCAGAGTGACGGCACCGATCATCGAGGCTCAGATCGTCGAGAGCTTCCTCATGAACTGCATCACCTTCCAGACGATGGTCGCGTCGAAGGCCGCGCGAGTGGCCGTCGCATGCGGCGACCGTCAGTTCGTCGACTATTCGTTGCGACGAGATCACGGCGCGGACGCGGGACTCAAGGCGGCGCGCGCGTCGTTCATCGCAGGAGCTTCGGCGACATCCAATGTGCTGGCCGGTAAGCTCTACGGGATCCCCGTGAGCGGAACCATGGCTCATTCCTACGTCATGGCTTTCGAAAGCGAGATAAGTGCCTTCAGAGCGTACGCGCGCGCGTTCGGCGACCGAACCATCCTTCTCATCGATACGTTCGACGTGGGGGACGGGGCGCGCAACGCCGCTATTGTGGCGAAGGAGACCGAAGCTCGGGACACGAGGATCAAAGGAGTGCGCCTCGATTCCGGCGGTCTCGCAAGCCTCACGCGGTCGGTGCGAAAGATCCTCGACGAAGCCGGCCTCGATTACGTGCAGATCGTGCTCTCGGGTGACCTAGACGAGTTCCACATCCGGCGGTTGTTGGACGCAGGGGTTCCGGCCGATGCGTTCGGCATCGGAACTCAGCTTGGCACCAGCGGTGACGCCCCCTCACTGGGAGGCGCTTACAAGCTCGTCGAGGACGCGCGCGGCCCCCGCATCAAGCTCTCGACCGGCAAGGCAACGACCCCGGGGCGAAAGCAGATCTACCGCTTCTCTCGAGGGGGTGAGTCCTATGACCTGATCACGCTGGAAGACGAGGACGTGCCGGGCGGCCGACCTCTGCTCGAGAAGGTCATGGAGGATGGCAACGCCGTCCGCCCCTCGGAGCCGCTCGCCGAACTGAGAGCGGTGCAAGCGCGCGATCTCGTCACTTCCGAGAGAGCTACTCTCGCTGGAGGGAACGCAGGATCCCTATCCGGTACGTCTCTCGGACAGGCTGCAGGGTTTGGTAGATGAGATGCTCGGCAGCTCGCGCTGACAACAGGAGGTTCCATGGGTGGGAGCGTCGCTCAGAAGCTGATCGAAGACCACTTGGTCTCCGGCGAGACGACCCCTGGCTCTGAGATCGGTCTGCTCATCGACCAGACCCTGACTCAGGACGCGACGGGGACCCTGGTGATGCTCGAACTCGAAGCTATGGAGCTCGACCGCGTTCGCACAGAGCTCTCCGCTCAGTACGTCGATCACAACCTTCTCCAGACCGACGAGCGGAACGCGGATGACCATGTGTTCCTTTACAGCGCGTGCCAGCGCTTCGGGATCTGGTACTCGAAACCTGGGAACGGAGTGAGTCATCCGGTCCACATGCAACGCTTCGGCATTCCGGGAAAGACACTTGCGGGCTCCGATAGCCACACCCCCGCGGCCGGGTCCCTTGGGATGCTCGCGCTCGGCGTCGGCGGACTCGAGGTCGCCATGGCGATGGCGGGCGAACCTCTCTATCTGGCCATGCCGGACATCTGGGGGGTGAAGCTGACCGGGCGACTGCCCGACTGGGTCAGCGCCAAGGACGTGATCCTCGAGCTGCTCCGTCGTCACGACGTGCATAGGGGACGGGGGCGCATCATCGAGTACTACGGCGAAGGCCTCGAACACCTGACTGCCATGGACCGTCATGTGATCGCAAACATGGGGGCCGAGCTCGGCGCAACGACAACCGTCTTTCCTTCGGACGACGAGGTGCGCCGCTTCCTGGCATCCGAGGGACGCGAAGTGGATTGGGTCGAGCTCCTCCCAGATCCGGATGTGACCTACGACATCGACGAAGAGATCGATCTTTCCGAGCTCGAACCGTTGATCGCCAAACCATCGAGCCCCGGCAACGTCGTGCCAGTACGCGAGGTGGCGGGCGCGGATATCTATCAGGTCGTCGTCGGCTCCTCGGCCAATCCCGGTCTGAGGGATTTCGGGATCGTTGCGAAGATCGTAGAAGGCAAGCAGACCCACCCGAGGGTCTCATTCGACGTCAATCCCACCTCGCGGCAGACACTCGAGGCGCTCGTCTCGATGGGTCTCTTGGCCCCTCTCATCCGCTCCGGGGCACGCCTTCACCAATCCGGTTGCATGGGCTGCATCGGCATGGGCCAAGCACCGGCTACCGGTCAGATAAGCCTTCGCACCATGCCCCGCAATTTCCCCGGGCGCTCCGGGGTCCAGGACGACTTGGTCTACCTGTGCTCCCCCGAGACGGCGGCCGCGTCGGCGCTCACCGGAAAGATCACCGATCCTCGCGACCTCGAAGACATCTATGGCATGACCTACCCGGTCTTCGAGTTACCTAGCGAACAGAAGATAAATAAGGAGATGCTCGTAGCGCCGCCGGAGTCCGGCGAGGGTGTGGATCTCATCAAAGGCCCCAACATCTCATCGCTCCCCGACCTCGAACCTCTCGATGACATGGAGATCGAGGTTCTCTTGAAGGTCGGCGACGGCATCTCCACCGACGAGATCATGCCCGCGGGGCAGCGGGTGCTCCCCTACCGCAGCAACATCCCGGAGATCTCGGAGTTCACCTACATACAGATCGACGACAGCTATCCCGAAAGGGCGCGTGCGGCAAAGGGGGGGCACGCCGTTGTCGGAGGGGGTAATTACGGTCAAGGATCGAGTCGCGAGCACGCGGCCATCGCCCCTCGATATCTGGGGCTGCGCGTGGTCATCGCCAAGAACTTCGCGCGCATCCACTGGCAGAATCTCGTCAATTTCGGGGTCCTCCCCCTCGAATTCACGGACGACTCGGATTACGAATCCATCGAGCAAGGCGACGTGCTGGCGTTCGGAGGTCTGAGGTCGGTGCTACAGGACGGCGGCGATGAGATAACCGTGGAGAACGAGACGAAAAGCGAGAAGTACGCGCTCCGTCACCGGCTATCGAAGAGACAGGCCGAGATGGTCCTCGCCGGGGGCCTTATACCGGTCTTCAGACGGCGCCTCGCCGGTGCATGACCGAGGCCCGAACGAGAGCTCGCACCGCCTACCTTCTTCCTTGTCAGACTAGTCAACGGTTCGCGCGGCCATCGAAGGAGGCCTCATGGACGAGACGACTTCTTGCATGCGCTGCGGCAAGGAGCTACCTAGGAGACGCCTCAAGGAGGTCGTACATGAGGAGGGGCGGACACGCGTTCGCCAGATGGTGTGTCCGAACTGTCTCGACCAGATCATGAACGAATCGAGTCGCGTCCGCGGCGTCGTAGGTACCGAGAAGGCGGCCGCGGCCCACATCGACCGGGGACCGGGGACCGGGGAACACAAGAGCATGGGGCAACGCGGCTAAATCCTCGTGTCTCCGTCCCGTTGTCAGGGCGACACCGTTAGGGAACGGAGGGCAGCATGCACTTGTTGCAGCGGCATCCCAAGAATCACGTCTTTGGCCTTGTGGATCGGCCTGAGGCCGTCAAGAGCATCCTTCAGGAACTGGAACAACGAGGAATTGCCGAAGAAGACGTGCAGGTTGTCCGTAGACAAGAGGACGCTCAGACCACCGAACCCGATGAGAGCGGGAGTCGACCATTCGAGGTAGCAGCCCGAGCGGCTGAAAAGCTCTCCGAGGAGCACGAGTTCAGCGAGCTCTATGAGAGCAAAGTGGAAGCGGGTGAATACCTGGTGGGGATCCCAACCTCAGATCTGATCGACAAAGAAGCCGCGCACGACATCTTGCATGAGCACGGCGCACACTCCATCAACTACTACGGACAGTGGGTGGTCGAGGAACTCGAGACCTGAGCGCCTGAGACTGTTACCTATTCTTTTCCTAGGTGGCAAGGTCTTGACGAATTCAAGGGCTTCCGCGACCCAGTTCCGAAGTGAGGTCTCTTTCGCCACACCTTTGGGGGAGACGAAAAGGAACTGCTTCATGGGTCGGCCGGTGAAGTCCATAGGTCTGACGTTGGGATCGATCCTTGGCGGGCCTCGTCCTGGCCATCTCGAACCAGCAGCCTGAGCAGCTATCCGAATCACCAGGTACAACAGCGATAGAAGCATTGGCCGACCGCGTCGCCCACAAGATCGCGGGCGCCCACGAGGTGCGACCCCTCGTTCTCTGAAGAAAAACTGTTAGTCCTTAAGCCGGTCGATCCGGCCCGTGATCAGCCTGGCTCCCCGCTCGTACGTGAAGTAGGCCCACGCCCACTCGAACATCACGATGATCCGGTTGCGGAAACCGATCAGGAGGTAGAGGTGGACGATCACCCAGGTCAGCCAGGCGATGAAGCCGGAGAGCTTCAGGTGCCGCAGGTTGGCGACGGCCGCCGCCCGTCCGATCACCGCCAGCATGCCCTTGTCCCGGTAGCGAAACGGAACGTAGAGCTTCCCTTTTACGGCGCGGGTGATGTTTCCCGCCGCGTGTTGCGCCTCCTGGATTGCCGCGGGCGCAACACCGGGCACGAGCTGCCCGTCTTGCTCGAAGGCGGCGAGGTCCCCGATCACGAAAACATCGCTTCGCCCCGGAATCGTCAAGTCAGGCATGACCTGAACCCGACCGGCGCGATCGAGTGGCACTCCGAGGGACTGCGCGATTGGCGACGCAGCGACGCCGGCGGCCCAGAGGACGGTCTTTGCTTTGATCCGTTCGTCGTCTAAGGACACGCCCTCCTCGTCCACCCCGGTGACCTTCTTCTGAACCCGGACCTCGACGCCCAACCTTTCGAGCTGGCTCCGGGCTTTTTCCGAAAGTTGCGGAGGGAACGTGGGGAGAACCCTGTCCAACCCCTCCAGCAAGAGGATGCGCGCCTGGGTCGGATCGATGTTTCGGAAATCTCGCGCCAGCGCACGGCGAGAGATCTCCGCGAGAGCTCCCGCAAGTTCAACACCGGTCGGTCCGGCCCCCACGATCACGAACTGAAGCCACGTACTGCGCCGCTCGGGATCCTCGGTTCGTTCGGCGGCTTCATACGCGCCGAGCACGCGGCGCCGGATTTCGAGGGCGTCTTCGATGCTCTTGAGTCCCGGTGCGCACGGCGCCCAGTCCTCATGCCCGAAGTATGAGTCGGTCGCCCCGGTCGCGAGGATGAGGTAGTCGTACCCGATCTTCCCGTCGGTGAGGCCAACCTTCTTGCGCTCGACGTCTACCTGCGTGGCGTCTGCCAGCAGAACCGTAGTGTTCTTCTGCCGACGCAGGATCTTGCGGATCGGGGCTGCGATATCGCTGGGGTTCAGGGCCGCGGTCGCCACTTGATAAAGGAGCGGCTGGAAGAGGTGGTGATTTCTCCGATCGATGACGGTGACGTCGACCGGCGCCCGCCGTAGGGCCCGGGCGGCGTAGAGTCCCCCGAACCCTGCCCCCACGATCACAACGTGAGGGCGGCCGCGGCCCTCCGGGTGCGAGATCACGAGAAACTGTAGGTCGGCCGGACGCTGGCGATGACGTTGTCGAGCATCGTTCTTCATTAAGCCTAGGCCCGCGCCGTGTCTATGCCAATAGCGTTTCTCGCGGGTGCGATCACCCTTGCTGGCAATGGTGCCGTCAGAAGCGGTCGATCTTGGACGCCATGATGAAATCGTTTCGAGAGAGTCCCTCCGCGGTGTGGGTCCAGAACTCCAGAGTCACCTGGTTCCACGAGTTGTGGATGTCGGGGTGATGGCCCTCGGCTTCGGCCAGAAGAGCAACCCGAGTGAGAAACCCGAAAGCCTCGTTGAAATCTCGGAACTCGAACTCACGAACGAGCTTCCCCTCCCGCACCGCCCAATCAGGGACCTCGGCGGAGATCTTGCTCACGTCATCATCCGCCAGTTTCGGCGTCCCCTTGGGGTACTCCTGCGGGTGTTCTGATGTCAGATCTGTCACGGTGCCTCCTTCGATACAACGAACATCCACTCTTGTATAGCTGCGTGAGCAACTAGGTCCCTGAACGTCTGCTGCTCTTCTTCCACGACTTTGAACCTCTCGTCATCACCGTGACGTTTGCACACCTCGGCGCGCACGGAGTCTCGAGCCGCTACCCAATCCGCAGGGGCAGGGGGAAGGTTGGGGAGAGCAAACGCATCCCGGATCTTGAAACCAGCTTCCTTCAGACAACGAAGTGTGTCGCTGGGGAGCGAGAAGCGGTCGGCCTCCGGGATGTGCCCGGAATGCGTGTGGGTCAAGACGAAGTCGTAGACAACTAGTGGAGCACCAGGTCGCAAGACCCTGCACATCTCTCTGCTGGCCGCCGCCTTATCGGCCACCATTTCGAGCACGCCTAGCGACCAAGCCGCATCGAACAGATCATCCTTCATCGGTAGTGCCCTCAGGCTCGCGACTACACCATGCAGCTCGGGACTGAGACGCCGCAGTCCCGATACAGATTGCAGCATCACGTCGACTCCAAATACCTCCGCACCGGTATTGCGCGCGAGCCACGCTCCCGGTCCTCCCAGACCGCACCCGAGATCTAGGATCATCCTCCCGGGTCTGGCATCAAGGGGAGCCGAGGCAAGCTTCAGGAGCGCCGGCCTCCCGGTGCCGCGCGACACCGCCGGCACGGGATCTACCCCCAGAACGAGACCGGCTTCTACCAGCCATTCTGAATAGCAGCCGAACTCTGCCTCGAAACGTTCCCTCCCCATGCTTCGAGCATCCCCGGAGTCCCCTAAGAACGTCAACTAGCAGTGGCCCCACCGCGATCATTGGGGCGCCGCCTCTCGCGACGGCATCGCGGAGCGCGCGTACGCGCCTTATCGCAGATAACGTGGAAATCATTACACCAGTCGACCGCACCTCAGTGGGGACAGCTCCGGACTGGGCCCGCATCATCCTGGGGTTCCACCAGGAAGGAGGTGGTGCGCGCCGGGTACCGGGGGCCCTACTTCATCGAACTCGCTCGGATGGTACGGGATGAAGAGGTGGATCTCGAGATCCTCGGCTCGTCGTCCGTCGCCGAGATACCGGACGACGAGGTGGCGACGCGGCTATTGGCATTGCCCGGAGTCGGCCCGTACGCGGCCGCTCACGTGATGATGATGATCGGCCGCTACTCGAGGCTGATCTTGGACTCTTGGACCCGCCCGAAGTACGCGCGTCTGGTCGGCCGCCGGACGGTGAAGGACTCGACCGTCGAGCGTCGCTTCCGCCGGTACAAGGATTACGCGGGCCTCGCCTTCTGGTTGTTCCTTACGCGCGACTGGGTCGAGGAACCTCTGCCGGCCTAGACCCCGTCCCATTCCATGGCCGGGTGGAAGAAGAGGTCAATGGCGACCCACACCGTCTTCGAGGTCGGATAGAAGAGGATGGGGAACGCGACATTGGTCACCGCCGCCACGAGAAGAACCGGTCCCCACTTCACGTCGGGGATCGTGGCGATGAGGACTCCAACGAAGAAGATCCCGAAGAGCGCCTCGGTTGCTGCCGTGTTCACGATGATCGCACTTACCCAGTAGCCCTCCTCGCGCTCGAAGTGCCACCCACAACGGGGGCAATCGTCGACGAGCTTGGACCACGAATGCCACACCCGTTTTTCACCACAGCGAGGACACCGGCGGGTCAGACCCCGCCCCAACAGCGTGCTGAGGCGGGGTTTCAAGCCTTGATTCGTAAGGCGATTATCGCGACGTCGTCGCGCGGCGTATCGCTTTGGAAATCGACGATCGTGCGCTCGATGGTCCCGGCGATCTCGGGGGCGCTCATACCGGCGCAGCCTTCGAGGAGCTCCTCCAATCGCTGCTCGCCGAACTCATCCTCGGAACCCTCCGCCTCGGTGACTCCATCGGTGAACAGCACGAATGCATCGCCGGGGGATAGGGCCTGCTCGTGGTTCGCCATCTCGGGCTCGTCGAGTACACCGAGCAGTGTGCCCTCGCACTCGACCTTCTCGACCTTGCCATTTGCCCTCAGGACCAGCGGCGGCGGATGTCCGCCACATGACAACACCATCCGGGCGCCGTCCTCGTTCAGTTGTAACTCCACGCATGTGACCGTGCAGAAGAGCGAATCCGAGACCTGCCTGAGGATCGCCTTGTTGGTGAGCTCGAGGACTTCGTCGGGTGAGTGACCCGCCACCGCGGCGGCGCGGATCGTGTGACGCACGAGCCCGGTCAATGCGGCGGCGTCGGGCCCCTTGCCGCAGACATCGCCGATGACAACCGCCCAGTTGCCGGCTCTCGTCTCGAACAGGTCGTAGAAGTCACCCCCGACCTCATTGCCTTCACCGGCCGGCCGGTACCGTGCCCCGATCTCGACCCGGGGGATGTGAGGGAGTTCCGGAGGGAGAAGGCTGCGTTGCAGCGTGCGCGCCACGTGACTGCGCTCTTGATATAGACGCGCGTTGTCTATGGCCTGAGCGATCCGTTGTGAAAGATCCTCTGCAAGAGCCAAGTCATCCGATCCATACCGCCGGGTGTCGCTCGAGGACATCAGGGCCAGCGCGCCCCGCGAGCGCCCGCCGACTACGAGTGGAAGCACCATCGCGGACTTCGGGGCAAGCGCATCGATCTCCCTCGATGAGAGGTCTCCACCCGCGGGTCGAGAGATCTCGCCCAGCACTTCGGGGGAACCCGAGTCGAGCACCTCTCTCACTGGAAGGAGCGCATCGATCGCGGCGCGTTGAACCGGGGACGTGCCCTCGAGGATCTGTTCGATGCGGTCGTCGGAGTGGGCGAAGTAAACCCAGCGTGGGGCCGGCCCCTCTTCTTGTGCGTAGAACACGCACCAATCGGCGAGGCGAGGAACCGTGAGTCTCCCCACGCTGGCGAGGACCTCCGCATATTTGAGCGACCGGTTCAGGACGCGGCTGGCTTCCGCGAGGAACGCGAGCCGCCCCTGGGCAGCTTCGGCTTCGGTGCGGGCTTCTTGTTCGAGTCTGAGAAGGCGCGCCCTTTCCGCCTCCGCCCACTTCCGCTCGATGAACTGTCCGATCTGGCTGCCAACCACGGCCATGACCTGAAGCAGGTCTCCGTCGGGGGGCCGCACCTCTGCGCTGAAGGCCTCGATCACGCCGAGGATCTCGCCAGCAACGACAACGGGGGACCCGAAGCCCGAATGAAGACCGGCCTCGACGGCGGTCTCTGTCCTCGTGAAGTGAAGGTCCTGCGTTACGTGCTCGAACCAGGAGGGTTTGCCCGCCTTCCACACCTGGCCCGGAAGGCCTTCTCCGAACCCCAGCGTCGTTGCAGCGGTCTGCTCGACGAAAGCGATGACGGCAGGGCGAGGAGGTTCCGTGACTCGCAGACACAGGAGACGGTCAGTGGAGCGATCCCGAACCCACAACGCACACACATCCCACCCGAGGCTGTCCGCGATCACGCGTAGGATGCGCGCTGCCGCGGTGGGAAGGTCTTGAGCTTCGCCCAGTATGCGACTGATCGCGTACTGGGCGGCGATCCGTAGCTCACCCCGACGGCGCTCGGTGATGTCGCTGGAGATACCGACGACGCCGACGAGGCCTCTCTCGGCGTCGACGATGGGGGAGTCGGTAACGAGGGCGAGTAACGACGTCCCGTCCTTGCGGTTGAGCCGCATCTCACCTTCCCACGAGTGGCCTTCGCCCACGCGGGCCATGACCGCTCCGGCGAGATCCAACTGGTCTTCCGGGATGAGCAACTCACCGATCGAGCGCCCCACCGCCTCATCCCGCGACCATCCGTACAACGATTGGGCATGGTGGTTCCAGTAGGTGACGATCCCCTCGAGGTCCGTTGCGATCACGGCCGCGCGCACCTGATCGAGGAGAAAAGTTTCGAGCCAGGTCGGTTGCTCCGCTTTCACGCTCCCCCCCAGGTGGCACGGCTTGTGCCATCGTGAGGATATTCCGAGGCCCTGGGGGCCCGCGACTCGATCGTCCGAGGGCCATGAGACGCGGGCTCTGGATCCATCGCACGGATCCTGTCGAATGCCGCCACAGTCCGCTCCTTCTAGGCGAGGTTGAGTCTCTACCGGAAGGGTAGGGACTAGTGTGGACGTGGCCCAGGATACGGTGGAAATGACGCTGACCGGGGGACCGGAAGCGGCTGCGAAGGCGCGCCGAGCGCTTCGAGCCTTGGGTGACGCCATCCCCGAACGCCTCTACGACGACCTCTGTCTGCTGGTCAACGAGCTGGTGACCAACAGCATCCGGCACGCAAAACTGGGCGCCGATGGGTGGATCAAGGTCCACGCCGCTGTTTCTTCTGGAGTCGTAAGAGCCGAGGTCACCGACTCCGGCATCGGATTCTCTCCGGTCATCGCGCAGCCGGCCCTCATGGACGTCGGTGGGCGGGGCCTCTTCCTTCTCGAGGAGCTCGCCGACCGATGGGGAGTGTCACAGGATGGACAGACGAGGGCCTGGTTCGAGATCGACCTGGGGCGGTACCCTAGTTCAGGTTAAGAGCCTGGTCGTTTGCAGCGAGGCGCTCCGAGATCCTCTGGTCGACCACTCCTCTGAGGCGGGCATCCGAGGCCAGCAGAGAGGCGAATGAATCCTTGGGGATCGCCATCAACTCCGTCTGCTCCGTCGCCTGAGCGCTTTTGGAATGCGGCTCTTCGCGCATCAGCGATAACTCCCCGAAGAAATCCCCCGGCCCGATCGACGCCACATCTATCTCTTTCCCATCGACCGTGGCGTAGATCCGAACCCTGCCGGACAGAACGATGTAGAGCGCGTCGCCCGCTGAACCGTCGGTGAATACCATGCCCTCGGCGGGCCACTGCAGATTGGCGGACAGGCCTACGATGTGCAAAAGGTCGTGATCGTCCAATCCCTCGAACATCGGGACCTTGCGCAACGTCTTTACGAGGCTGTGACTGATCTGCGTACGATCCACTATCTCTTCTCCGTATGATCGCCTTTGTGATCATCGACGAGGGTAGCGTGGAGAGCAGATGAACGTCTCGAGCATCCCCCTACGCATCGCCCAGATCAGCGATGTCCATTGTGGCGAATTGACCTTCGATGCCCACCTTCTCGAATCGGCCATCAAGCGGATCAATGCGATGAGCCCCGACGTAGTCGTGATCGCCGGAGACTTGACCGCGAGCGGCTACGAATGGGAGTTCGAGGACGCCGCCCGCTGGCTCGAGCAGATCGAGCCTCCGAAGGTCGTCATCCCCGGGAACCATGATTCGCGGAACGTTGGCTACGTCCATTTCGAGCAGTACTTCGGGCATCGATTCTCACTGTTTCGCAAGGAGTTCGAGGGGCTGCGGGCAGAGCGTCTCCAGGCAACCGGCGTGACGATCGTCGCGGTCGATTCGTCGTCACCCGACCTCAATGATGGGCACGTGGGACGCGAGCATTACGCGTGGATAGGCGAACAGTTCGCGCAGCAACCCGATGACCTCAGGGTGCTCGCCATCCATCACCACATGGTGTCGATCCCGGGTACCGGGCGCGAGCGAAACATCATCACCGACGCCGGGGACCTCCTGGCAGAGCTAACGAAGCTGGACATCGACGTGGTCTTGTCGGGCCACAAGCACGTCCCATTCTTCTGGGGGTTGAACGGGATGTTGATCTGCAACTCGGGGACGGCCTCAACCCGGCGGGTCAGAGGTTTCACCCCTCCGTCGTGGAACGAGATCCAGATCGACGCCTCGACGATCAAGGCCTATTTGCACTACGAGGACGGACGGCGCGAGTTGTCCTTGATATTCAGCTTGAAGACCCGAACGCTGACCCGCGACGACTTCTATCTCACGGACGATTTCGTGTCCTCGAACAGGATCTTCGAGGCTTCGAGGCCCCCGGCGGGGCGCTGACGCTTCGGCCGAGCCTTGTTTACGGCTGGGCTTTGAGCAACTCGGCCGTTACTGCGCGCATCGTCTGCTCGGTGGGCCCGGCCACCATCACCATGAGGTTCTCGTAATAGGTCAGGGACCCCGACCACGCCGCCCCGGATGAGAGATAGGCCACTTTCCCGTCGATCTCGACCCGCTCCGCGGAAGCGTCCGTTGCCTTCTCGAGCTCGACCAGACCGCTCCGACGCTCGCCTCGGTTGCTCATGAATTCGGGGTCGATCGAGATCACGACCGCCCCGGCCACGACCTGACCCCCCTCCATCACGCCACGGGCGGTGAGGTTCTCCATCGCTTCCTGCGCGACAGGATCTGCGGCGACGATGGAGCGAGCTTGCTCGAGGAAAACCTCGGGGACCTCTTGGTACTGGTAGCCGATCAGCGGGCGGAAGAATCTCTTCGGCTTCATCACCGTGATCTCTCCGTCGGCTCCCGTATTGAGGTGCGGCTCGCCATTGAAGAACAGGGTGCTGGTGACGAAGTACGCGGCCACGGCCACGACGGCTATCGCCAGGATCCTTAGGGGCACCTTCGACTTCGATCTCGTCGTGTCGGTCGGCGCCTGGGAGAGATCGGCCTCGAACGAGGTTCGAGGGGCAACGACGGCCTTCTTGAAGTAGGCGTCGGCGGGCGGGCCATCGACCGGTTGGGTTGGACGGGACCACGACGCGACCGGCGGACCTGAAACGGGAGGCGGAGGCGGTGTCATCGTTCGGGTCGCACTGGAGGAAGCAGAGGCAAGCGTCGATTGCATGGCTTGCGGGGTGCCCCACAGGGGCTGTGGCGCGGTTGGGGGAGGGGGCGGTGGAGCGGCCCCCGGTGGCGCGGCGGGGAACAGCTCGGACCGAAAGTCGTCCGCAGCGTGTACCCCTGGGCT
>JALZJQ010000030.1 GCA_030859685.1 Actinomycetota bacterium
GGCCGAACCGATGCCGCTCCCAATGACGAACGATCTCGGCCACACGCTCCGCCGTCTGGTTCAAAGACCAGGGACCGGATGGATCGAAGGCGCGCATGACCCGAGGATCGCCGTAAAGACGATGCATTTCGTGGAGGTCCGCGTCCGTGACGGGCCGAAGGGATAGCCGCCGAGTCTCCAACACCTTTGCGCCCCACTCCTATTTCCCGATCGTCAGAAGACCCCAGATCATGATCCCGACGAGGAGAGCGCCGGTACCGACGGTTGCGATCAATAGGGCGTCCGAGATCCCCCAAAGGAACGCGACAGCAACGAGGCCTGCAAGAACCACGATCACGATGCCGGCGGTGAGCAACCTCACCCTACGTGAACGCTTCGGCGGAGTGGGAGCCCAGTCCCCCTCCCCCTCGAAGTTCGTCCACAACCGTGGAGATGCCGTGTCAACTGCGATGTCGGTCGGCTTGCGAAACTCAACCATCATCCGCCCCTTCGAATGCGCGCGTCCACAGCCTAGAACAAGAAGAGAGGGCGAAACTCGGGTTAGGCGCCCATGCCTACGTGTTGGCTGCGTTGTAGGAGTTTGCCTTCGGTTTGGAGGGACGGGGCGATCATTACCTCGGCTTTCTGGAATTCTTTGATGTTCGCGTAGCCGCACGTAGCCAAGCTTGTTCGCAGGGCTCCGAAGAGGTTCAGGCGACCATCGTTCTCGCGCGCCGGCCCGACCAGTACCTCTTCCACGGTGCCGAGGGTAGAGGTCTTGACCCGGGCCCCCCGCGGCAGCGTCGCGTGGAAGGTCGCCATGCCCCAGTGGTAGCCGCGGCCGGGGGCCTCCGCTGCGGTTGCCAGCGGCGAGCCGATCATGACGGCGTCGGCTCCGCACGCGATCGCCTTGGCGATGTCTCCGCCGGTTCGCATCCCACCGTCCGCGATGACGTGGCAGTAGCGGCCGGTCTCGTCGAGGTGACGGATCCGAGCGCCCGCAGCATCGGCGATCGCGGTGGCTTGAGGCACACCCACGCCCAGGACGCCGCGCGTCGTGCACGCGGCCCCCGGTCCCACGCCGACCAGAACGCCGACGGCGCCCGTGCGCATCAGGTGGAGCGCGGTCGAGTAAGACGCGCATCCGCCGACGATGACCGGGATCTCGTAGGTCGAGATGAACCTCTTGAGGTTGAGGGGCTCCGTGCGTGTCGACACGTGCTCCGCCGAAACGACCGTGCCCTGGATCACCAGCATGTCGAGCTCGGCTTCGAGCGCGACCTTATGGAAGCTCTCGACCTTCTGTGGTGTGAGCGACGCGACGGCGGTGACGCCGGCGTCCTTGACCTCTCGGATGCGCTTGTAGATCAACTCTTCCTTGACCGGCTCCTGGTAGATCTCCTGCATCCGGAGGGTCGCCTTGTCATCCGCGAGCTCCGCGATCTCGGCCAGCACCTGATCGGCGTCCTCGTAGCGCGTCTGGATGCCCTCGAGGTTGAGCACGGCCAGACCACCGAGGCGTCCGATCTCGATCGCCATACGAGGCGAGACGACCCCATCCATGGCCGAGGCCATCAAGGGAAGGTCGAGCGTGAAGGCATCGATCTCCCAGCTGATGTCGACGTCGTCTGGGTCCCGGGTCCTCCGGGACGGGACGATCGCGATGTCATCGAAGCCGTAGGCCTTCCGACCGGACTTCCCTATGCCGATCTCTATCTCCACCTGGGTGGCGCTCCTTCCTCAACGGCCGGCGCTGCCAGCCTCCCTCGTTCGATTCTCAGGGGGCGCTGCCGCTGGGTCAACGACCCGGCTCACCGGCGAACCCCTCACCTGCGCCTTCGGCGACAAAATGATTTCGCGGTCCGGAGGAACGCTTGCCTACTGATCTCGATCCAATCGCACCAGACGTCCGGCGAGCTCGTCCTCCAACAACTTCACGTCCGCATCGACCATCAGGCGCGCCAGCTCCTCGAAGTTGGTCCGCGGCTCCCATCCCAAGACTCGCCTGGCCTTGCTTGGGTCCCCGATCAGCTTGTCGACCTCGGCCGGACGGTAGTAGTCGGGATCGACCTCGACGTACTGCTCCCAATCGAGATCGACGTGGTTGAAGGCCACCTGCGCGAACTCTCGCACGGTGTGCCCTTCGCCGGTAGCGATGACGAAGTCGTCCGGGGTGTCGTGCTGCAGCATCATCCACATGGCCTCGACGTACTCGGGCGCATATCCCCAGTCACGCGTCGCATCCAGGTTGCCAAGATAGAGCTTCTCCTGAAGGCCCGCTTTGATGCGGGCGACCGCTCGGCTGATCTTGCGAGTCACGAACGTCTCGCCACGGCGCGGGCTCTCGTGGTTGTGGAGGATGCCATTCGTGGCGAACATCCCATATGCCTCGCGGTAATTGACCGTCATCCAGTGGGCGAACACCTTGGCGACGCCATACGGGCTCCGCGGGTGGAAGGGCGTTTCTTCGCTCTGTGGAGGCGGCGCCGAGCCGAACATCTCGGAAGATGATGCTTGATAGAAACGCGTGCTGATGCCCGAGGACCGGATCGCCTCGAGGATCCGCACCGTCCCCATACCGGTGGCGTCGGAGGTGTATTCCGGGACGTCGAACGAGACCTTGACGTGCGTCTGGGCCCCCAGGTGGTAGATCTCGTCGGGTTCGAGTTGCCGGATCAGGTTCACGAGGGACCCGGAGTCGGACAGGTCTCCGTAGTGCATCCGGAACCGGACCCCCACCTCGTGGGGATCCCGGTATATCGAATCGAGCCGCTGCGTGTTGAACGAGGAGGCCCGGCGGATGACCCCATGGACCTCGTAGCCCTTGCCCAGCAGGAGCTCGGCCAGATATGAGCCGTCTTGGCCGGTCACGCCGGTGATCAGGGCGGTCGTCATGGCGCCAGGATAGCCTGAACCCCGTCCCCACCCTGTGGGGCAAAAGGCGGTGTCGGAGGCCACCTCGTCGCCATTTTGCCTCTCTTGAAAGGCGCGAAAGTGAGCTTGTGAACCATTTCACATCCGCTAGCAAGAGTTTATGGAAGAAATTGTGGGGTAGTCCTTACAGGTCCCCCGTCGGTCAGCCTGGAGGTTCGGCATCTCAGCACCCATCCGCTTCAACAAGAGAGCGATCGAGCGCGCCCGTCGCAGGCGCCGTCACCGTCGCCTCATCGTTGGCGCCTGGGTCACCGCTGTCGTTGCTGGGATCCCTGGAGCCTCCGCAGGGCTGGGTCTGCTGGCCTCGGGCCCCTCGGAGCCGACGCTTCAGGTATCGGACATCGTGACGGTCGAGGGCTCCAACCCGGTGTCCTCGTCGACCAGATTCCGGCGCGAGGTCTTCGAGGCCCGGCCCACACCACCCGAGCCCACGCCGAAGCCCACGCCCACACCAGAGCCGGTCGAGGTCGAAGAGGTTGCGCCGGAGACCGCCCCCGAGGCGCCCGCCGGCGGATCCGTTTCGGATGTCATCTACGCGGCGGCAGCGGAGTTCGGGATGGACGGGGGCTACCTTCTCTCGGTTGCCAGCTGCGAGTCGGGTCTCGATCCCGGTGCCGTGAGTCCCGCTGGCTACCACGGCCTGTTCCAGTTCGACGAGCAGACTTGGGGTGCCTACGGTTACGGCTCGATCTACGACCCCACCGCTCAAGCACGCACCGCAGCGCGTTTGCTGGCCGCGGGCCAGGCCAGCCGCTGGCCCAACTGCGCCTAGCCTTCTGGCTTACGGGCCACCATGAAGTGGTGGACGTGCCCCGGCTCAGGGTTCAAGTCGCCCGTCCTGTCCAGGTAGGCGCGCACGGCCCCCGGTAGATCGTCCGAGTCCACCTGGGAGAACCCGAAACCCTCGTAGAAACCGATGTGCTCGTCGTGGCAACAGAGGTAGAGAACGCCGCCCTGCGCGTTCATCGCGGCCCTCATCAGGTCACCACCGATGCCCTCACCCCGGCGAGCCTCCGCAACCAGGACATCGTCGATGACGACCATCTGCGGCTCGACTTCGATCAGACGGACGCAACCGATGACACGACCATCGCGAGCAAAGTAGGTGACTCCCTCGGCTAGATCCGAATCCATCCATCCTTGAGCCGCGAGCAACTGCTGGATGTCGTCTCTATCGTGGCGCGTCGCTCTCGTTATGAACATGGTCGTCGGCAGCCTCCCAATCTTCTACGGTCAACGCGAACATATTGTGATCGGCCCAATGACCATCGATCTGCAGATACTTCTCCGACACGCCCTCGAATCGAAACCTGTTCTTCTTGAGCACCTGAATGGACGCCTCGTTGCCCAAGAGCGTTCCCGCTTGCACCCGGTGAAGCCCGATCGGTCCGAACGCCAGCGTCAACGCGAGCCTTACCGCTTCCGTTGCATACCCCTGTCCCCGGTGCGCATCATCGACCCAGTAGCCCAACGTCGCGTTCTGCCACGCGCCGCGGGCCACGTTCCGAAGAACCACGTTCCCCACGAGGCGATCGTCCTCCTTCACAAATATCCCGAAGACGTAGCCTTCGTCGCTCTGCCACTCGAGGGTGGCGCGCTCGACCTCGCGTTCTTGCCCGTCGATCGTGAAGAAGAACCCGCTCTGCCGGGGGAAGAAGGGAGCGAACGCAGTGCGGTTGCGGACGCGCAGATCGAGCAGGGCAGGGGCATCCGAGGGTTGGAGCGGTCTGATGCGAATCCGGGTTCCGTCGACCTCCACGGCGTCGTTCTATCAGACGGTCAGGATGGCGGCGAGAGCGCCCTTCGTGCCTCCAGAAGTCCCTCGAGGGCCTCCGGAGGAACGGTGACGTTGTGCTTCCCGCCCGGTAAGCCCCGGTCGGGACGCATGTCGCCGTGATAGTCGCTTCCACCGCTCAAGACGAGTCCACGAGCGCGCCCCAATGCACGGAAGGGCTCCTGCTCGACCTCCGGCAGATCACCGTGATATCCCTCGATCCCGCGCAGTCCGGCTTCGACGAGTTCATCGACGAAGCGCTCGAGCTCCTCGATGGGCAGGTTCAAAGTGAAGGGATGCGCGAGGACCGGGACGACGCTCGCCTCGATCATCAATCCGACGGCCTCCTGCGGTTTGTAAAGCTTGCGGGCGATGTAGCCCTTGGCCCCCTTCGCGAGGTACTCGTCGAAGGCGGTCTGGTAATCCGGCACCGCCCCGTGCCGGACGAGCACCGCGGCGAAGTGGGGTCTGCCGATCTGGGCCCCCGGGCCCCCGGCTTCCGTCTCGACCTCCTCGAAGGTGAGCGGGATCCCGAGCTCGTTCAGTCGGTCGACGATGATCTCGTTCCGATGGGCGCGGTGGTGCTGCAGCTCGGCCAGCGCAGCCGACAGAGTGTTGCGTGCCTCCGGGATGAAGTACCCGAGCAGATGCATCGTCGGGCGGGCGGTGGGCGAGTATCCGCGCTCCGCGAGGTCCTCGACATCACACGAGATCTCCACGCCGCGTAGCACCTCGATGCCGAGGTCACGCCCGGCCGCCACAGCCTCATCGCAACCAGCATCGTTGTCATGATCGGTGACGGCGACGACCTCCAGACGCGCGTCGACCGCCTTCCGGACGAGCTCGCTAGGCGAGTCCCCTCCGTCGGAGACGGTCGTATGAGCGTGGAGATCGATCAAGAAGCGGAGTTAGAGCTCGAGATACTTGCTCTCGACGAGCTTGTCGATGACTTTCTTGGCCGATTCCTCGGGGCTCTCCTGGTCGGTGTGGCACGTCACCTCGGGACCCGCGGGCGCCTCGTATGGATCGTCGACCCCGGTGAAGCCCTTGATCTCGCCGGCACGGGCCTTGGCGTACAGACCCTTGGTGTCGCGCTCCTCGCACACCTCGAGCGGTGCGTCGGCGTAGACCTCGACGAAGTCCTTGATCATCGTCCGAGCCTCTTCGCGCACGGCCTGGTAAGGCGAGATAGCGGCGGTAATCACGAACACACCGTTGCGCTGTAAGAGATGGGCAACGAAAGCGATCCGCCGGATGTTCGTGTCGCGGTCCTCCTTCGAGAACCCCAGACCCTTCGACAGGTTCTCGCGAACCACGTCTCCGTCGAGGATCTCGACGGGAACACCCGCCTCGAGGAGCTTGTCCTCGACCAGGTGGGCGATAGTCGTCTTTCCGGAACCCGAGAGGCCCGTGAACCAGATTACCGCGCCTCGTTCTCTGTTCGACTGCTTCATATTCGTTCTCCTAACTCTCGAGCGCGCTCTTGCCGAGCGCTCCTTGGGCGGGCTCCAGACCGAAGAGGTCGAGGATCGTGCAGTGCACGTCCCACAGGTGCAGGCCCTCACGTGGGCCCGTCTCTTGTCCGGGAGCGTTGTTCATGATGAAGATTCCCTGCTCGGCGTGGTTCGCCTCGTCGGGGCCGGTGTCGTTCTCGAACGTGTAGATCCCGTCGTGACCGAGGGACCCCACCGAGCGCCAGCGGAGCTCTCCGAAGATGACGATGAGGTCCGGGGCGACGCCGTTGTTCGTGGTGTAGAGCTCTTCGGGCTTGAGAGCCTTGTTCCCCATGGACACGCCCTCGTGATCCACCATCGACTCGATCTTCTCGATGAGCTCCTGGCGCACCTTCTCGTAGTCGGCCTGGGGAATGGTTCCGCTCGGCTCACGACCCTCGACGTTGAGGAACAGGCGTCCGTAGTACCCGCCGTCGCCCCACGCCTTCGTCTTCGACCAGTCGATGTTCATCTTGTTGATCGGGGTGATCTCGTTGGGTCGCTCGCCCTCGAACCCGAGATACCCCTCGCGGTTGAGCCACTCGTTGAAGCACACGCCTCCGACCATGGCCTTTGCGCCATGGTCCGACACGACGAGAACCGTCGTGTCGTCGTCGGCGTACTTGGTGAGGAGCTCGCCGATCTTTCCGTCGAGATAGCGGTAGTAGTCGCGGAGCGACTCCTGGTACGGGTTGTCCGGCTCGTAACGAGGGTGCTCGGGATCGATGTACGACCAGATCCCGTGATTCAACCGGTCGGGACCCATCTCGACCATCATGAAGAAGTCCCACGGCTTGTTGGCCAGCAGGTAGTCCGCGTTCTTGAATCGAGCTTCGGTCATCTTGTAGGACTCGTCCAGGATGTATTGGGTGTTATCGGTGCGGAAGTTGCGCACGTCGAAGATGTACTCGCCGACGTTCTCTTTGAGCTCCGCCTTGAGCTCCTTCGGATACGTGTAGTCCGCCTCTTCGTTCGGCGTCAAGAAGCATCCGATCTGCACGCCCTTGAGCTCCTTGGGCGGATACGAGGGGGGCACGGACATGATGATCGAATCCTTGCCCTGCTCCGACAGGATGTCCCACACGGTGGGTTCCTTGATCGCCCATGACGTCGCGAACGACAATCCGTCGTACGTGTGGTCTTTGCGGTTGCGGAACCCGTAGATCCCAAGAGTGCCGGGATCCTTCGACGTCATCATGCACATCCACGCCGGAACCGTGATCGGAGGAATGATGGAGTCGAGTGGCCCCCACACTCCGTTCTCGCGCAGCTTCGTGAGATTGGGGATGTCGCCCGCGTACTCGTCGAAGATGTGGCGCGGAGGCGCGCAATCCAGACCGATGACCATGACGCGGTTCTTCTTCTCCGAGGACGCGGCGCTCGAAGAGCCTTCGCTCTGACTCGTTGCGTCTCCCGCCTTCTTCTTGATCTTGTCGAGTAAACCCATCAGCGGATCCTCCTAAGCCTTGCGAGCGTCGTCGATGAGGATCCGGGCCACCTCGGGTCGCGAGAACTCGGCGGGTGGCTCCTGACCTTCGCTCACCATCTGCCGGACCTGAGTACCCGAGAGGAACACCCTGTCGTCCTTGCCGTGAGGGCAGGTCTTGTCGGACCCCATCTGACCGCACTTCCTACAGAAGAACGAGTGCTCGAACTTCAGGGGCCAGATACCAAGCTCGCCCGGCTCGAACTCCTCGAATATCAACTGCGCGTCGTACGAGCCATAATAATCCCCGACTCCGGCGTGGTCCCGACCGACGATGAAGTGCGTCATGCCGTAGTTCTTGCGGAGTAGCGCGTGCCAGATCGCCTCGCGCGGACCCGCGTAACGCATGGCGGCCGGGAAGACCGACAGCTCGACCCGATCGCGTGGGTAGTAGTTCTCCATCAAGACCTCGTAGCACTTCATCCGCGTCTCGGCCGGGATGTCATCGCCCTTCGTGCCCCCGACGAGCGGATGGATCACGAGGCCGTCGACGATCTCGAGCGCACACTTCGTCAAGTACTCGTGGGCCCGGTGGATCGGGTTGCGCGTCTGGAAAGCGACTACGGTGGTCCAGCCGCGCTGAGCGATCTTGGCTCGCAGCTGCATGGGCGTCAGGCGGTGGTCGGAGAACTCGTGGCCGAACACGTTCTCGAGCACGGTCACCTCGCCACCGATGTAGAAGGGAGCCTGCGAGTAGAGATAAGCGACTCCGGGGTGGTTCTCGTCGGTGGTCCGATAGGTCTTCTCGGCCTCGTGCTTGACGTCGTATTCGTAGATATCTTCGACCTCGATGATCGCGATGGGGCGACCTTCGTGGACGATCGCCGCCTCTTTACCCTTCTTGAGCCCGTCGACCTCCTCCGTGGTGGCCGAGAGCGTGATCGGGAGGCTCCACGGGATGCCGCTCGACAGGCGCATCTCGTCGACGACCGACTTGTAGTCCGCCTCCTTCATGAAGCCGCGGTTTGGCGATACGGCTCCGACCGCCAGCAGCTCGAGGTCCGACAGCACTCGACGCGCCTTCGCTTCGATCTTGGGCCGGTCGGCGGCCTTGGCCACCAGCTCGGCGCGCTCGTCGTCACCGGCCATCCGAAGCTCCAGGGCCCCGCCGTGAGGTTGCCATCCGGGCACGTCCTTAAGGGTGCTGGGCATGAGTTCTCCTTTGCGATCTCGCCGACTTCCGACGTGTGAGTTGAGAGAGGTGCTCCCGGAGCTGCAGGGCCACTGAGTGGCGCGCCCGCACTCCCGGCACACTCCTATAACACTCTCAGAGTAACAAACGCCCGCCCGGCTCGCCACCCAGGATAGCCATGGGACAGGCGTCTCCTAAAGGTTCGAGGGCCTCAGCCCCGAGTCCTGCTCGAGGGCCTAGACGTTCAGAGCCAGCCGTCGATTGACTGCGTCGAGCGTCGCCCGCACGGCGGCCTCGCTCACCGGGCCCCCCCTCACGAGCGCAGCTCCGAGAGTCTCGGGCGGCTCGTTCACCTCCACCAGGACCAGCACCGCTTCCCGCCCCAGCGATTCCACCAGTGAGGCGCCTTTGAGATCGAATTCCAGCTCGTCGCTCAGCCGGGCGCACGCATCCAGCGTGGCCTGAGCGAGAACGCGGAGCCCATGAGGGGTCTTCTCGCCACTGGCCTCACCGACGACCTCGGTGGCTCCCTCACCGAGGGCCACCGAGGCCTCCGATCGCCAGGTGGACGAGGTCAGCACGACCTTCTTGAGGGGAGGCCGGTGGCGCAGCGCCTCCAGATCGGACGGCGCCTGAGCCGAAGCACCGGTGATCGGGCCACGCGCCCGCGCCTCCTGCTCGGCTAGCTCGGCCGCCCGGTTGAGCGATTCGCGATCGCCGAACCCGGACTCTGCATCCAGTTCGAAGACGTGCACCTGTCTCAGGGGGGCCAGCCCGCCGCCGGAGACCTGGTCGAGGATCGCGTGCTCGATCTGGGAACGCTGGACCCCCGCCCGGATGAAGGCTTGCACCTCGGCCGGCGTCCCGTCGGGGTGGGTGAGGATGACGCAGCCAAGCACGCCCTGGATCTCCTTGATGGCCGTCTCCAACGCCATGACGCCCATGTCCGCCATACGGGGCTCCTGTCTCAGTTTCTCGTGAGCGCGAAGGATAACGGCCAACGGCCGAGGACGGGCAACTGGGGGGAAAGGGGATAAAAAAATGCACCCGCCGAGCCTTCGTCCCGGCCGAAACCGGTTTACGACTCAACGGGTACAAAGAGCACAATAACAGGGCGGGGCGGGAGGGCAAGGCCCAGGAGCGAGATTTCTTCGCGGTCCGACGAGGTTTCTTCGCGCTCCTTGGGGGGTTGACGCCGGGGCCCCCTTCGAACCGCAGTCAGAACGTATGATGCGAGCCCAACCCGGAACAAATGTCTGATTCGCGGCGATCGAACGGTGGCGCCCTAGTCAAGATAGGCTAGTCCTGCTTGAAGCGCCTAGCCCCCTGTGGCAGGATGCCGAGCGGCCTGATCGAGCGAGTTGACCACCTTCCGTGGCGGGAGATACCAGCGCTCGAGAGGCCGGACGGGCTGGCACACGTAAGACCGGGATCCTTATCTCCGGCCGTCCACGATCAGGGTGTCGACAGAGGAGAGAACTTGCAGAGAAGGCTCAGACGCGCGTCGCTAGCGGCCGTCGTCCTGTGCGCTCTCCTCATCCCCGCCGCCGGCTCCATCGCCGGCCCCAGAGACAAACTTCAGACCACGCAGGAGGAGCTCGACGCGATCCGCGACCGGATCGATGTCTACGCCGACGAAGCGAGCGACCTGAAGGAGCGGGTCAATGCCCTCAACCGCGCCATCACGAAGATCCAGATCGAGGTCAACCGGTTGGACGCCAAGGTCGAGACGGTTCAGGCCGAGGTAGAGGTCGCCCAAGCGCAGATCGACGAGACCCAGAAGGAGATCGACCGGGTCGAGGAGCTCGCCACCGATCAAGCCGTGGCCCTCTACAAGTCGGGTTCGACGGAGACGATCGATGCGTTGCTAGAAGCGGAGTCCCTCAGCGAACTAACCGATCGGGTCGAGCTGCTGGGCGTCGCGGCACAGGAGAACACCGGGGCTCTGGTCGAGTACGGCCGCCTGCGGCAAACGATCGAAGCGCAGTCGGCCGTTCTCTTCGACAAGAAGGACGAGCTGGAAGCCGAGCTGGCGCGACGGTCTGACTTCCAGCAGCAGCTCAACGTGAGCCGCGTGCAGCTCAGCGAGGACCTCGAGAAGCTCGATGTGAAGCTGGGCGACCATCGGGACCGCGAGGGTCGACTCGAGGCGGCGCAGGACGAGATCCAGCAGCGGATCCTGCAGGCCCAGGTCGAAACCGATGTCGCGTCTCTGGGGAAATCGTCCCGCGGCTTCATCTGGCCGTTGAACGGCGGCGTCACCTCACCTTACGGACCCCGTTGGGGCGGGATGCATACCGGCATCGACATCGACGGATATGCGGGACAGCCGATCGTGGCGGCCAGGAGCGGGAACATCATCTACGCCAGCTCGAGCATGAGCGGGTACGGCAACGCGATGATCATCGACCACGGTGGCGGCATCTCGACCCTCTACGCGCACATGTCGGAATACGAGCTAACCGGGGGATCCGTTGGCCAGGGCAAGATCGTCGGGTACGTGGGCTGCACCGGAAACTGCTACGGCGACCACGTCCACTTCGAGGTGCGTCTGAACGGCAACCCTGTAGACCCGATGCGCTACCTCCCCTAGAAGGAAGTACCGGCTCGGGCGCTTAGCGCCTCGTCATCTTCAGAAAAAGGCCCCCGCTTGCGCGGGGGCCTTTTGTGTTTCTGTATGGGGCGAACCCGATTACATCATGCCGCCCATGCCACCCATACCTGCAGCGGCGTGAGCGTGACCGGCGTCGCCCTCTTCTTCGGGCTTGTCCGCGATCGTTGCCTCGGTCGTCAGCAGGAGCGCTGCGATCGACGCTGCGTTCTCGAGCGCCGAACGAGTCACGCGCGCCGGGTCGATGATCCCGTCGACGTAAAGGTCGACGTACTCGCCCGTGGCAGCGTTGAGTCCGTGCCCGGGCTTCTCGTTGAGAACCCGCTCGATCACGACTCCGCCTTCGAGTCCTGCGTTATGAGCGATCCACCACAGCGGCGCCCTTAGCGCTTCGGCGACGACGCGGCCACCGGCCGCCTCGTCACCATCGAGCTCCAGAGCGTCGACGGCCTCACGGGCCCGCACCAGCGTTGTGCCACCGCCGGCCACGATGCCCTCTTCGACTGCGGCTCGGGTTGCGCTCACGGAGTCCTCGATGCGGTGCTTCTTCTCCTTGAGCTCGACCTCGGTTGCGGCGCCGACCTTCAGCACCGCTACGCCACCGGCAAGCTTGGCGAGACGCTCCTGGAGCTTCTCGCTGTCCCAGTCGGAGTCCGAACGGTCGATCTCGGCCTTGATCTGGTCGATACGACCGGAGATCTCGTCGTCGCTACCCTGACCCTCGACCACTGTGGTGTCGTCCTTCGTGAGGACGATCTTGCGGGCTCGGCCCAGAAGGTCCAACCCCACGTTCTCGAGCTTGAGTCCGACCTCCTCGGATACAACCTGACCACCCGTGAGGATCGCGATGTCCTGGAGCATGGCCTTGCGGCGGTCGCCGAAGCCTGGAGCCTTGACCGCAGCAGCGCGGAAGGTCCCACGGATCTTGTTGACGACCAGTGTGGCAAGGGCCTCGCCCTCGACGTCCTCGGCCACGATCAGGAGCGGCTTACCCGACTGCATGACCTTCTCGAGCACCGGGAGCATGTCGCGGACCGTCGAGATCTTGCCTGCCACGATGAGGATGTAGGCATCCTCCAGCACGGCTTCCATGCGGTCCTGATCGGTCACGAAGTACGGGGAGATGTAGCCCTTGTCGAACTGCATACCCTCGACGAGCTCGAGCTCGAGACCGAAGGTGTTCGACTCCTCGACGGTGATGACGCCGTCCTTGCCGACCTTGTCCATCGCCTCGGCGACCATCTCACCGATCTCAGGATCGTTGTTCGCACTGATCGAAGCGACGTGTGCGATCTGGTCGCGACCTTCCACGTCACGCGCCTGGGACTTGATGGATTCGACCGCAGCCTTCACGGCCTTCTCGATCCCACGCTTGATGCCCATCGGGTTGGCGCCGGCGGCGACGTGCTGCAGTCCTGCCTTGACCATTGCCTGCGCGAGAACGGTGGCGGTGGTGGTGCCGTCTCCGGCCACGTCATTGGTCTTCGACGCCACCTCTTTGACTAGCTGGGCCCCCATGTTCTCCCACGGGTCCTCGAGCTCGATCTCTTTTGCGATCGTCACGCCGTCGTTCGTGATCGTCGGCGCGCCCCACTTCTTGTCGAGAACGACGTTGCGGCCGCGGGGGCCGAGCGTCACTCGCACGGCGGCCGCAAGCCGGTCGACGCCGGCCTCTAGCCCACGCCGGGCTTCCTCTTCGAAATGCAACATCTTTGCCATGTAGAGCTCCTCCTTGGAGAAGGTGCCGGGACGAACGCGTCGTCCTGCACCTCAAGTTGTTTCGGGTCGGGTTCCTTAGCCGACGATGCCGAGAACGTCACGCGCGGAGAGGATCAGAAGCTCCTCACCATCGAGCTTGATCTCGGTCCCGCCGTACTTGGAGTAGATGACTACGTCCCCTTCACTGACATCCATGGGGATGAGGTCTCCGGTGTCCGACCGCTTGCCGGGGCCGACCGCGAGAACGGTGCCCTCCTGCGGCTTCTCCTTGGCGGTGTCGGGGATCACGATGCCGGACGCCGTGGTCTCCTCGCCCTCCTCGGGACGGACCAGGATCCGGTCCTCGAGCGGCTTGATCGTCTTGGTTGCGGTGGCCATTCATACCTCCTGAGCGGTTGTTTTAGCACTCCCGTATGTAGAGTGCTAAGAATAGCGCGAGGTCCGTGAAGCGGTCAAATCCGCTCCAGGAACCGGTCGGACGCCCGCTTAGGACGCGGCCAGAGGGAGGTTCGGATCTGGGGCGGCGTCCAGAGAGGTGTAGAGGCCCCGGCGGAGCATGGCCGTCCCACAGGCCGCGACCATGGCCGCGTTGTCGGTGCAGAGGTCGAGCGGCGGCACCGTGAACGACACCCCCGCCGCTTCGCACGCCTCCTGGAGGCCCTTCCTCAGCCCCGAATTGGCGGCCACCCCTCCGCACAGGAAGAGTCGCTCCGCCCCCACGTGTGTAACCGCCGACATCGTCTTCAGGACCTGGATATCCACGACCGCCTGCTGGAACGAGGCAGCGATGTCCTGCACCGAGATCTCCCCGCCGGTGGTCTCGCACTTGCGAACGTAGTTGATGACCGCCGTCTTCAACCCCGAGTAGGAGACGTCGAATCCCGGTTCGCGCAGCATGGCCCGGGGGAAGTCAACCGCCGCCGGGTTCCCCAGCAACGAAAGCCGATCGATCTCCGGGCCCCCCGGATAGTCCAACCCGAGGAACCGGGCGACCTTGTCGAACGCCTCGCCCGCCGCATCGTCGATGGTTCCGCCGAGGAGCTCGTAGGCCCCGTGCTCATGGGCGTGGACGAGGAGCGTATGCCCGCCGGAGATGAGCAGGACCGCGGCGGGGAAACGAGCCTCGGCGTCGGCGAGGAGGTTGGAGTAGATGTGGGCTTCGAGGTGGTTGACCCCGACGAATGGCACATCGAGCACCGCGGCCATCGCCTTCGCTTCGGCTACTCCGACCAGAAGCGAACCGATGAGCCCGGGCCCGAGCGTCGCGGCGACCGCGTCGAGGTCCCAAAAAGTCACATCCGCCTGGAGCAAGGCCTCTCGGATGACGGGTGTGAGCGACTCGACGTGGGCCCGCGCGGCGATCTCCGGCACGATGCCGCCGTACTCGCCATGCAATTCCACTTGCGAGGCGATGACGTTCGACAGGATCTGACGTCCGCCACGCACCACCGAAGCCGAGGTCTCGTCACACGACGTTTCGATGCCCAGAACGAGCGTGTCTTCATCCCATTCCTCGATGGGTTGGCTCTGAGCCAGGGGGCGGGGGGCCGCCCACACCACATCGCTCATCGGACCGGACCACCGCTCTCTCCGTAGACCCGGGCGCGGATGCCGGCGAGTAACTCACGGTATTCATTCGACAGCGCGTTGTCGACCACCATCACATAGGCGTCCTCGTTCGTCTCGATGTAGTAGCCCTTGCGGACACCGACTACCGAGAATCCGAACTTCTCGTACATCTTTTGGGCACCCGAGTTCGAGACGCGCACCTCGAGCGAGAGCCGGTCCGAGCCGCGCGCCAGCGACTCGGTGATGATCTTCAACAAGAGCCGAGACCCGATCTTGTACCCGTGCCAGTCGGGGTCCACCGCGATGTTGGTTACATGGGACTCCTGCGGCAAGAACATCATTCCTGCGTATCCCACGGTATCGCCGTCATGTCTCGCTACCAGGTAGGTACGCGTTGTTCGTTGCGACAGCTCTGACAGGAACAGCGATGTGCTCCAGGGACGCGGGTAAACCCGCGACTCGATCGCCAGAACGCGTCGCAGATGCCGGCGGCGCATGCGCGTCAGCTCGATCTCGACGGGCGTGCCGGGCTCGGGAGCGCGCGCCAGGGCCATCACGCCGACCGTCGCCTCTCGCGCATGCGCTGCCACTGGATACGCTTCGCCGATCGTCTCAGGTACAGAGGCTTGAGCGCGTACAGGGAGTCGAAGTCCTCTCGATACATCCGGGGAAGCGCCAGCTCCACCAGAGCCCGCGCGTTCGGGAACGCATGGCTCATCGTGCCGACTTCGACCACGGAGCCGATCTCCTCGAAGATCTCGCTATATGCGAGAGCTCCGTCGCCGATCATGAGGACCTCTTCCGGGCGAGACGAGATGCCGACGGCGAGTTGCTCTGGTTTCTCCACGCGGTAAGGGCTCATGCGCTGGATCCCTCCGGGCGAGGACCGGTAGAAGGCGGTGAAGACCTCGCCGCGGCGCGCGTCCAGAACGGCGCAGATCCCCTTCGATGAATAGCGAACGTCGTAGGCGAGCAGGTCGAGACTGGCCATCCCGATGATCGGGATCGAGAGCGATTGCGCGAGCGCCTTGGCTGTGGCGACGCCCACCCTCATCCCCGTGTAGAGACCCGGGCCCAGACTCACCGCGATCCCGCCCAGGTTCCGAAACCCCAGACCCACCTGGTCCAGGCAGAAGCGCACCGCGGGGAGGAGGAACTCGTTGTGGGACGAGCCGCGAGACACCAGGGCGCTGGCGATGACCCCCTGCTCCGAGCCGATCGCCACACTCGTCTGCGGGGTCGAGGTCTCGATCCCCAGAACCAGCATCAAACCTCCTCGTCGGGTTCCGCGGGCCGGTCACCATGGTCGCGTGCCAGGAGCGCGGATGAGTCCAGGAACCTGCCTCCTTCGGTCACTCCCGGTGTGGCAGCATCCAACAGGGTCTCGGCGGTCCGCTGCATCGCATCCAGCTTGCGAAGCCATTCGGCGCCGTGCGGACGCATGAAGACGTGACGGACGTTCTCCGGTTCGGGCCCCAGCGGCTGCCGCAACTCGATCTCCAGGTACCTGGTTGGGAGCAGAGGGGCAACGGCCTCTCCCCACTCGACGACGAGTATGGCTTCCGGGTCGATCAGCTCATCGAAACCCAGGTCGATGACCTCTTGGAACGAATCGAGCCGGTAGACGTCCATGTGCACGAGCGGGAACTGGCCCTGGTAGGTGTGGATGATCGTGAAACTGGGGCTGGTCACGCGCGTCTTTACGCCCAGCGCGCTCGCAAGACCTTGAACGAAGGCGGTTTTGCCGGCTCCCAGATCGCCGGTCAGACTGACTACGTCGCCCGGGAGTAACGCCGGCGCGAGCGAAGCGCCGAGGATCCGGGTCTCCTCCGGCGAGGACGTGGTGACCGTCAGGACCCGACCCATCGCTAGAACAGATCGAGTTGCCGGGCCTCGTCCGGCGCGCTCGCCACGCTCTGAAGCTCCGCGGCGCGCCTCGAGGCAAGCTCCTCTTTGACGAGCTGGAAGTCCTCCCGGATCGCATCGATCGGGCTCATCCCTCCGAAACGGCCCCCTCGCAATGCCGCAGCCGGGTGGAAGGTCGGCACGACCGTGGTGTCGCCCCGCCGGTACTTCTGGCCCCGCGCTCTAGTGATCCCGACCTGCTGTTGAAGAATGAACTTCGTAGCGAAGTTTCCAAGCGTGACGATCACCTTCGGCTGCATGTGAGCGAGCTGCGCTTCGAGGTAGGGCTGGCACGACTCGATCTCATCCGGCAATGGATCTCGGTTCCCCGGGGGCCGGCACTTGATGACGTTCACGATCGCGGCCTTCGTCCGGTCGAGGTCGATCTCGCCCAGGAGCCGGTCGAGCAGCTGTCCCGCTGCTCCCACGAAGGGGATGCCCTGTTTGTCCTCGTGGAAGCCCGGAGCCTCGCCCACGAAGAGCAGGTCGGCGTCCAGGTTGCCGTCGGCCCACACGACCTGGGTGCGGCCCTCCGCCAGGCGGCATCTGGTACAGCCGAGAGCCTGGTGCTTGACCGCGTCGATATCCGGGCGCGCCGCGCCGCCGGGGGGGCCGGAGGGCCCATCGGGGGAAGGCATGGACCGACAGTACGCGGGGGGCCTGGTCGGGTCAACCCATCCCGAGCCGGGGGGGCCACCCGGACGCGCGTCGGGGGTCTGAGAGCCCAAGGGACAGAGGATTCGCAACTATTTCCCAGGAAGCGGCCCATCTGGCGGGGTTTCTGAGTCACCCTCTCTTTAGGGTTGCTCCATGGAAAGTGAGTCGTTCGAAGCTGGCGGAGCGCGCCCAGGGGATCGATGCCACGCAGCTCGAAGCGGCTGCCCGCCGCATGCGACGGGTCCCCCGGGAACAGGTCGAGGATGCTCATGGCCGACGGTTCCTATCGTGGGGGTGGAGTCTCGACCAGAGCTCGCTCCGCCTTCAGGGTCATCTCCCTGCCGACCTAGCGCCCAGTGGAGCTACCTGACGAAACGTGTCAGACGAGGAGGCGACCGTCTTCCATGAGTGGATCGCCGTCGGCGGTGATGGATCCTCCCTTGCGGAGGTCGCAGACCATGTCCCAGTGGATAGCGGATTCGTTCGTGCCGCCACACTCCGGATAAGGCATCCCAACTGCCAGGTGGACGGTGCCCCCGATCTTCTCGTCCAGCAAGATCTCGCCGCTGAAACCCGGGATCCCGTAGTTCGTCCCGATGCCCAGCTCGCCCAGGACCCGACCGCCCTCGTCGGTGTCGAGCGTCTTGATCAGGAAGTCCTCGTTCTTGTGGGCAGACGCATCCACGATCCGGCCGTTCTCGAACTCGAGCCTGATCCCCTCGGCCGACACACCGTTGTGGATCGCCGGGAACGAGAAAGAGACGTGCCCGCGCGTGGCGGTCTCGATCGGCGCGGTGAAGATCTCGCCGTCGGGGAAGTTCTCCTTGCCGTCGGCAGGAAGCCACGTGCGGCCGCCGACCTCGAGGATGAGGTCGGTCCCTTCCCCCTGGATGTGGATCTCGTTGTGCCCCTTCATCCATTCCAGCAGGCGCGCGTGGCGCTCGGCCACCTTCCGCCACGCGCCGACGGGGTCCGCAGCGTCCACCAGGCAAGCGCCGTAGTAGAACTCCTCGTACTCGGGCAGGCTCATCTCCGCATCCATGGCGTGGGCCTCGGTCGGAAAGAGCGTGACGTTCCATCGAGCTTCGCCGGCGGCCGCGCGCGCGTACCAGCGATCGCCTATCTCCTTCCGAGCTCGCGCCATGGTCCCCTGCTTGCTGTGATCGATGCGGGACAGCTGACGCGTATTGGAGTCGCTGATGATGCTGAACGAGCAGTCCAGGTTCTCCGAGAACCACCGGTCCGTTTCCCACACGAATTCAAGTTGCTCCTTGTTTGCGAAGCGGTAGAAGTAATTGGCCGCCAAGGGGACCGTCGTGCGGATCAGTGGATGCGCGCCTCGTTCGAGGCATCGCTGGTAGATCGCGAGGATGAGCGGCTCGGCAAGATAGGAACCCCGGATGGAGACGAGATCGTCTTCGGTCACCCGCACCGAATAGTCGACCAGGATGTCGGCGAGCTTCTCGACTCTCTCGTCTCTCATGCTCCCTCAGTCATCTCCCCATCGTGTCGTCGAAGAACCTCTCGATCATCGTATTGAACTCCTCGTGCTCTTCCAGCATTGACATGTGCCCGGCATCCTCGAAAACATGGAACTCCGCCTTTGGAAGATGCTCCGCAAGGTATCGCGACGCCTCGGGAACGGTAAGACGGTCGTGCGTCCCCGAAAGAACCAGACACGGGACCGTGATCGTGCCGAGCTCATCGGTGACGTCGAAACCCCGGTAAGCCTTGAAGAGGTCGAAGACGACATCGCTCGACGTCTCGGCGACCATGTCGTAGATAAAGTCCACTTGCTTCGCCGATGGATCTGGCCCGAACGCGGCGAACGAGACGCCCCAGAAGATCGCGTCCGAGGGACGGACGATGCGTCGGAAGCGATCGATGCGCTCGTGCTGTCCTCCAAGGGCATCGAACGGGCGCCGGATGAAGCGCTCTAGGCGGGCGACACTGGCTCCGCCCGCGATCGTTTCGATAGCCGGACGATGCGTGGCGTGCGCCAGAACCAGTCCCTTCACCTTCGAGCCCAGAAGCTCCCTCCGGCGTGCGCACAGGTGCAGCGCGATCATCCCTCCCACCGAGTGTCCGACCAGCACGACCTCATCCAGCTCCGCGTTCTCGATCACGGTGAGGAGGTCGGTGGTAAGAGTTTCGATCGAGTACTCGGAGTCGCCCTTGGGCTGCGACAAGCCGTGCCCTCGGAGATCGTAGAAGAGCAGCCTGCGCCCGGGGATCGACATCTGGTGATGCCACAGGTCGGTTCGCAACGCCGAGCCGTGTATGAAGATGACACCCTTGCGCGATCGCGGGCCCGTCTCCTCGACGAAGATACGAGCGCCATCGTCGAGGTCGATAAACCGTTTGCGATCGCCCCGGCGAGTTCCGAACGGCTCGTCTGCTTCGGGGTCGTCTCGCCGGCGGCGCTTGACCGCAACGCGCTCGGCCACGATCCCCGCGGTGAGCCCAACGGCGGCCCCGCCGAGTGCTATGAGCCTGTTGCGCTTAGGCATCGGGGAGCCCGTTCAGGTACACCCTCGGCACCCGGGAGGGAACCCTGGTAGCGATCTCGTAGTTGATGGTCCCGATCTCATCGGCGAGCTCCTCGGCGGTGATCGCGGCATCGCCGTCGCGACCGAGAAGCGTTACGACATCGCCAACCTCGACAGTCTCGTCGCCGACATCGACCATGAACTGGTCCATGCAGACGGTTCCCGAAACGCGGAAAGACGAGCCGTTTATCAAGATGGTTCCCCGGCCCGACAGTCGACGGTCGTAGCCATCCGCGTAGCCGGCCGGCACGGTCACGACGTTCCCGGTTCGAGAGAGTTTGTACTTCAATCCATAAGACAGGGCCTCGCCGGCGGGAACCGTCTTGACCATGCTCGCTCGTGCGCGCAAAGCCATCGCCGGCCGCAGATCGGCGGATCCCGCGAGGGCCGGTCCCGGCCACAAGCCAAACGAAGCGACCCCGCACCGAACGAGGTCGAAGTGCGTCTCAGGCATCGATATCGTCGCCGCCGAGTTCGCCAGATGCTTGTAGCGCAACTCGATACCCGCCCGCTCGATCTTGCCCACGATGTCCACGAACAGATCCAGTTGCTTGCGGGTGAACGGATGATCCGGCACGTCGGCCACCGCAAGGTGGCTCCACATCCCTTCGATGTCGAGACCCGGCAGGGATCGGAACTCACGCATGGCGTCCTCGACATCGTCGAGTGGGAGACCGACCCGGTGCATGCCCGTGTCGACCTTCACGTGAGCCCGGGCAACCGTCCCTCGGTCGGCCGCCCGTTCCGAGAGGGCTCGAGCGAAACTCTGCGTGTAGATCGTCGCGGTGAGATCCAGGTCGAGCATGGTCCCGGCCGCCTCGACGGGAGGCTCGGTGAACAGCTGGATGGGGGCTTCGATCTCGGATTCTCGCAGATGGATGGCCTCGGCCACCCTGGCGACGCCGAGCCGCCCCGCTCCCGCCTGGAGCATGGCCCGGGCCGAGGCGGGATTCCCGTGACCGTATGCGTAGCCCTTCACGACCCCCATGAACTCTGCACCGCGCGCAAGCCCCCGGAGCGTCTCCACGTTGTGTCGGATGGCGGCGAGGTCTATCTCGGCCCACACGGGATGGCCACGGGCCAGGATCTCGTCTCTGGTGAGGCCGGTCATCGGCCCAGGGTAACCGTGGACCCGTGCCGCCCGGTCTGGGGTGGGATGTGGCACGCGGGTGGACATCCTCAGGAAGAGTGGGTCCCAGACCACCAAGTTGCACGATTTCGAACGAGGCATCGACCTGTGGAGGACCTACGCGGACTGATCTCGGGGTCGGGCGTGGATCTCCGGACCGGGCGGAACGAGGTCTAGAGGTCCGCGAGCCGATCTCCGGATAGGGCTGCCATCGCCGCGGGCAACGCTTCCGCAACATCCCATGCGACCACGCCGTTGACCCCGTGGCGGCTCGCTGCCATCGCGCCGGCCTCGCCGTGTACGTAAGCGGCCGCCCAGGCCGCGTCGAAAGGCTCGAGTCCGGCCGCAAGAAGAGCGACAACGACCCCGGTCAGCACGTCCCCCGTCCCCGCCGTCGCCAGCTCGGGGCCACCGGTGGGAACGACCACGGCTTTGCGATCCGCGCGCGCGACGATCGTGCGATAGCCCTTCAGCAACACCACGCAGTCGAAGCGCGTCGCAGCTTCACGAGCACAGCGCAGTCGATCGCTCTGCACGTTCGCGACCTCGGTCCCGAGCAGCCGCGCCAGCTCGGCCGGATGGGGGGTGAGGACGGTCGTCGATGCGCGTTCCTTCAGCCCCGACTTGCGTTGGGCGAGGAGGTTGAGGCCGTCGGCGTCGATGACCAGGGGAATCTCGATGGCGGGAAGCAGCGCGTCGACAAGATCCCGTTGAGCCTTGCCGGTCCCGAGTCCGGGTCCAATAGCCACCGCATCAGCGCGCTCGAGGGCCGGCACGAGCGTCTCCAACACCTCGGGACCCAAGGCGTCGCGTGGGCTGGTCGCGGTTAGCACCTCCGGCAACGTCCCAGACAGGATCGATTCGACCGCCTCAGTTACTCCCGCCGTCACGTAGCCCGCGCCCGCGCGAGCCGCCGCGCGCGCCGCCAGGATCGCGGCGCCGGACATCCCGGCGGAACCACCGATGGACACCACCGAGCCCCCGCTTCTCTTGTGCGCGTCGATCGATCGGCGGGGCAACACCCGGGTCACGTCGGCGGGCTCGGCCATCCACGCCTCCGCTCGCTCGACATCGATCCCGATATCAACCACTTCGACCCGACCCGCCAGTGCCGCGCCGGCCCCCACCGCGGTACCGAGCTTCTCGGCTTGCATCACGACCGTCGCTTGTGCCTCGACCGCAGGCCCCTCCGCACCGCCCGTTGTGCCGTCGACCCCGGACGGGATATCCACAGCCAGCACCGGCGGCGCGGCCTCGTTCATGGCGACGATCGCCTTCGCCGCATCCCCCTCGGCGACGCCGCGGAATCCGGTGCCGAAGACGGCATCCACGATCACGCCGGCGCGAGAGAGCTCTGCTGCATCGAACGGGAGCAATGCGCCTCCGGACGCAGTCAAGTGGCGAAGGCTCGACCCGGCTGCGCCACGGGGAACGGCGGCGGGATCCACAGCGAAACAGCGGACCCACATCCCCGAGCCCGCGAGTAAACGCGCTACGACGAAACCGTCCCCCCCGTTGTTGCCGGTGCCACAGACGACGACACAGCGCTTTCCGTAGCGTCCTCCTGCGATGGCGATGGCGCGATGGGCGACCGCATGCCCCGCGCGCTCCATCAAGATCGTCGCCGGGGTGCCCGCGGCGATCGTCCGTTCGTCGGCGTCCGACATCTCCTCAGGAGTGAGCAGCGGCCTCATCGATCCACTCCGGGCGCAGCCCAGCTACGCCTAGAAGCCGGTCTTCTCGCCGGCGCCCTCGTCGCTCGAAGCCGTCGTTCCCGAACCCTCGTCCGTTGTTTGCTTCCCGCTCGAGTCCCCCGTCCCTACCGGAGGGCCCGCATCAGACGAGACCTCGGCCGACTGCGGGCCGCGCGCTCTGATCTGCGCGTCGAGCTCCTTCATCTCACCGATCAGCCGGTCGACGTCGCTTCCGCCGGGCGTCCCCTCCGATCGCTCGCGATAGATCAGATACCCGAGCTGCTTCGCGAGCTCGTCCATCTTCCGGCGCTCCTTCAGGTCCTCCAGCTTCTCCTGACCCTGCGCCGTCGCTTTCTTCGCCTGGACCTGCGCATCCTGTGCGGCCGCCTTGACTTTGTCCATCAAACCCATGAAACCCCTCCGTCCCTCGATCCGAACGATCATCCGACGCTACTCGACGGTGACGCTCTTCGCGAGATTGCGTGGCCTGTCGGGGGACAACCCACGCTCTTTAGCCACGTAGTAAGCGAACAGTTGCATCGGGACCGTGTCGAGGATCGGCGTGAGCAGGGGCTTCGTGAGGGGCACCTCGAACAACTCGTTCGCCAGCGAACGCGCACGCTCGTCTCCCCTGGGTGCTACCAGAATGGTCTGTGCCCCTCGCGCAAGGACCTCCTGAACATTTGCCAGCATCTTGTCGTAGAGACGGTGCCCCGTCAGGATCCCGATCACCGGGGTGCCGTCCTCGATCAAGGCGATCGCACCATGCTTGAGCTCCCCAGCCGCGTAGCCCTCCGCGTGGATGTACGAGATCTCCTTCAGCTTCAGGGCTCCTTCCATCGCCACCGCCATGCCCACGCCCCTCCCGATGAACAAGGCATCGGTTACGTGCGCGTAGCGTTTCGCAGCGCGGTGGACATCGTCCTGAAGCATCAGCACGTCCTCGATCTGCTCCGGGAGCGCCTGCATCGCTTCGATCGTCTCGGCCATCTTCTCTTGGGTCATCGCCCCCCGCTCTTGAGCGAGGTACAGAGCGAACAGGTTAAGAGCGGTGAGTTGTGCGAGGAAGGTCTTGGTTGAGGCGACACTGATCTCGGGCCCTGCATGCGTGAACAGGACCGCGTCGGCGTCGCGCGTGATGGACGATCCCACCACATTCGTCACCGCAGCGACGTGCGCGCCCATCTCCTTGGCAAAGCGGAGCGCGGCCAAAGTGTCCGCGGTCTCGCCCGACTGTGCGATCCCGATCACCAACGAGGTGGCATCGAGAACCGGGTCCCGGTACCGGAACTCCGAAGCGAGATCGAGCTCAACCGGGATCCGCGTCCAGTGCTCGATGGCGTGCTTGGCGGCCATCCCTGCGTGGAACGAGGTACCGCACGCGACGATCACGACCTTCGTGATCGCGGCCAGCGTCTCCTTGTCCCAGTGCACCTCATCGAGCACGATGCACCCGGCGGGGTCGAGCCGTCCTCGCATGGTGTTCCTCACGGCTTCCGGTTGCTCGAAGATCTCTTTCAGCATGAAGTCCTCGAAGCCACCGCGCTCGGCGGCAGCGAGGTCCCACTCGACATGCACCGTTTCGAACTCGACCTCGTTGCCTTCGAAGTCCCACACGCTCACTGAACCCGGCGACACCTCTGCGATCTGGTGGTTGTCTAGCGGAACGATGTCTCTCGTGTGATCGAGCAGTGCCGGTATGTCCGATCCGACCAGGCCGATGCCCTCGGCGGCCCCAACGATGATCGGGGGCTCCTGCCGGGCCACCACGATCGAGCCGGGATGGTCCACCGAGATGCACACCAGCGCGAAGGCCCCCTCGAGCAGGTTCACCGTCCGTAGCATCGCAGTGCGCAGATCAAGTTCACCCTCACCCAGGAGCGACTCGATCAGATGCGCGACCACTTCGGTATCGGTATCCGATCGGAACTCGTGTCCCTCGTTCTCGAGACGTGCGCGCAGCACGTCGTGGTTCTCGATGATCCCGTTGTGCACCACCGCGATACGCCCGGAGCAATCGACATGAGGGTGGGCATTGCCATCGGTGGGGGGACCGTGAGTCGCCCAGCGAGTGTGGCCGATGCCCAGGCCTCCGGGCATCGGTCGTGTCTCGAGCGCCTCGATCAGGTTGTGCATCTGTCCTGCCCGGCGCTCGACCTGCATCGATCCGTCCGCCACGACGGCCACTCCGGCCGAGTCATAGCCCCGGTACTCCAACTTCGCCATCCCATCTAGCAGGACGGGTAGCGCCTGTCCGTCGCCTACGTAGCCAACGATGCCGCACATAGCGTCCCCTCTCGGCGCGCACGCGCGCGTAGTCTCGATCAGAAGCGAGAGGGCCACCGCGGCGCCGGTTTGTGTTCCGGGATCGCTCCCGGGATTTGTCGACGTCGTCACGACCGTGGCCGGCCGAGGGTCACCCGCCGAGTGGACCGCGTAACGGTCCTCCGAGATCCCCTACCTCGTCGACTCGCCCCCTCCTCCGGCGAGTCCTGGCGCTAGATCCGTACGAATACAGCTCCTCTCGCGACGGCATCCGCAGTCGCCGCCGCCCCCTTCTCGGGGCGAGAAAAGCATACCCGCAGGGCCCCCGTCACGCCCCTAGGCGCATCCCCACGACTTCCGCCAGCCGCTCGGCCGCTCTTTGCGCGTCGGCGGGGTCCCTGGCCTCGACCATGATCCGCACCAGGGATTCGGTCCCCGACGGGCGGATCAAGACCCGGCCGTCATCCCCCAGGCCCGCTTCCACCTGCGCCACCTCGTCCCAGATCGCCTCCTCCGAATCGAGTCGTTGTTTGGAGGCGACCTCGACGTTGATGAGCACCTGAGGAAAGGGCTCGTAGAAGCGCGTCAGCGTCGAGAGAGGCTCGCCCGACTGCGCCACGATCTGGGCGATCTGCAGGCCCGTCAGCAATCCGTCTCCCGTCGTCGAATGTTCCCCGAAGACGATGTGACCAGACTGCTCGCCTCCCAGGATCGCGCCGCTTTCCCCCATCGCCTCGACCACGTACCTGTCGCCCACCGGGGTGGCGATGAACTCGATGCCCCTTGCCTCGACGGCTCGCACGAAACCAAGGTTCGACATCACGGTTCCGACGACCACGTCGTTCTCGAGAGCCGACGCTTCCGCCAGGCGCAATGCGGCCAGCCCAAGCATCCGATCGCCGTCCACCGGGTCACCTCGCTCGTCGACGGCAAGAACCCGATCGGCGTCACCGTCTAGAGCGAGACCGAGTTGGGCTTTCTCAGCAACCACACGTTCTGCGAGAGCATCGAGAGAGGTCGAACCGCATTCGACGTTGATCCGAGCGCCATCCGGTTCCGCGTTGATCGTGATGAGATCGGCACCGGCCTCGACGAAGACGTGTGGTCCGACCTTCCATGCCGCGCCGTACGCGCAATCGAGGACAACACGCAGTCCCGACAAGCCGCCCCGCAGAGTGGAAATCAGGTGGTCGCAGTAGCGCTCGTGCGCGCGATCCAAAGGCATCGAGCGCCCGACGTCGATACCGGTTGGGAGCTCTGAGGGCGCTTCCGCCATCAGCTTCTCGATCTGCTCCTCGACCTCCGGGGCGATCTTGTAGCCCTCGTCGGAGAAGAACTTGATCCCGTTGTCCGGCACCGGGTTATGAGAGGCGGAGATAACCGCCCCCGCCCGAGCCCGTTCGTCGATCGTCAGCCAGGCCACCCCCGGTGTGGGGATGATCCCGCAGAGCCGGACATCCACGCCCGCCGAACATAGACCTGCGATAAGGGCTCCCTGAAGCATCGGGCCCGAGACTCGAGTGTCACGCCCGATCACGACCTCGCCGCCGCCGGGCGCGAGCGAAAGACCCGCCGCTCTTCCTATCGCGAGCGCGAGGTCGGGGGTGAGATCCCGATTGGCTACACCCCGTATCCCATCCGTACCGAACAGACTTGGCATCCGGTCATCTTGGCAGACCAACACGGGTCGCGCGGATGAACCGCAATGAGGCGAAAAAAGAGGGTAGAAGTAGGCATGAGCATCGATGAGGTAGCCGTCGGCGTCTTCCCTCCCGAAAGGTTCGAGTCGGTCATCCCGGCCGCTCGCTTCCAGGAGTTCATGGAGTCCGTGGGCCAGGCCCGCGACGCTCTCGAAGGTCGAGCCGTATGGAACATCAACTCGACCGCCTCGGGCGGCGGGGTTGCCGAGATGCTGCGTTCTCTGCTGGCCTACGCGCGCGGAGCCGGCGTAGATGCTCGCTGGGTGGTCATCTCCGGGAATCCGGAGTTCTTCAGCGTCACGAAGCGCATCCACAACAACCTCCACGGCGCCGCCGGAGACGGCGGGGAGCTGGGCGATGAGGAACGCAAGGTCTACGACGACGCACTCAAGCCGAACATCGAAGAGCTGAGGGGGCTGGTTCGGGCCGGCGACGTCGTGATCGTGCACGACCCCCAACCCGCCGGCCTGATCCAACCCTTGAAGGACCTGGGAGCGACTGTGATCTGGCGCTGCCACGTGGGTCTCGACCTGCCGAACGACACGGCGCGGCTGGCATGGAACTTCTTGATCCCATACGTGAAGCCCGCCGACCAGTACATCTTCTCGCGCCGGGCCTTTGCCTGGGAGGGTCTCGAGACCTCGAAGATCACCGTGGTGGCTCCGAGCATCGACGTTTTTTCTCCCAAGAATCAGGACATGGACGAAGCAACGGTCGCCGGCATCCTCGACGATGCGGGAGTCATCCACGAGGCCAGGGATGGAAGCGCCACCTTCGTGCGACAAGATGGAAGCCCCGGGCGCGTCGATCGCAAGGCGATGTTCCACGACGGGGGCGATGCGCCTCCCGCAGGAGTACCCCTCGTGGTCCAGGTCTCACGATGGGACCGACTCAAGGACCCCGTGGGAGTCATCCAGGGCTTCGCCGATCACGTCGCCGCTCACACGGACGCTCATCTGGTCATGGCCGGTCCGGCGGTCGAAGCGGTCTCAGACGATCCCGAGGGGGCCGAGGTCCTGGAGGAATCGCGCGCCGCATGGGAGACGTTGTCGGACGACCTCAAAGCGCGCATTCATCTAGCCGCCCTTCCGATGGAAGACGGTGAGGAGAACGCAGCCATGGTCAACGCGCTGCAGAGGCGAGCCACCGTCGTGGTACAGAAAAGCCTGGCCGAGGGGTTCGGACTGACCGTGGCAGAAGCCATGTGGAAGGCTCGACCCGTTGTCGCAAGCCGGATCGGGGGCATCCAGGATCAGATCGTTGAAGGCGTCTCGGGGGTCCTCGTCTCCGATCCGGCCGATCTCGCAGAGTTTGGCGAGGCCGTTCGTGACCTGCTCACCGATCCGGATCGGGCCACGAAGATGGGAGCGGATGCGCAGGAGCGCGTTCGCGATGAGTTTCTGGGGCCACGCCATCTCATGCAGTACGTGAAGCTGATCGCCGAGCTGATCGAAGGCTGACGCAACCGGCTCTATCGTGTCTCGCGACGATCCTGATCCTCCGTGGGAGGTGCCACTCGTGAAGCTTTACGCCGAAACGTCCCGGCAAAGAACGCGCCAGTTGTTGTTCGACGCGGCTTTCCTCTTGTGGGTCGCGATCTGGACCCGTATCGGGATGCGCGTCTACGAGCTGGTGGACGGTCTAAGGGCGACCGGACGAACGATCCAGGAAGCCGGCAGCGACTTTTCGGGTGCTCTCGATCGGGTTGCGGAAGACGTTGAGGGCGTTCCGTTGGTCGGAGACCTGCTGCGCGCGCCGTTCGAGGCCGTGTCATCGGGGGGGCAGGCGCTCGAGGCTGCAGGGCGGACGCAACAGGATCTGGTGCACACCCTCGCTCTCTACCTTGGGATCCTGCTGGCGCTCATCCCCATCGCGTACGTGCTGTTCAAGTACCTTCCCGACCGCGTGCGCTGGGTACGGGAGGCGACGGCGGCACACCGGATCCGGCTCGACGCGGACGACCTCCACCTCTTCGCGCTTAGAGCGATCGCCAACCGGCCCCTATACGAGTTGCGCCGCGCGACCCCCGACCCCGGCGGAGCCCTGGCCGCCGGTGACTACAGGGCGCTCGCCGATCTCGAGCTCAACGCGCTGGGTCTGCGGGCCGATCGCATCGTCGAAACGAAAGCCTGACCTCACTCGGTCGTTCTTCGGGCAGCGGCGAGCTGGTCCCAGGTGTCACAGTCGAGGGCGGCTGGCCCGAGGTCTACTCGGACCAACTCGAGGCCGCGAACCAGGTTCCGCATCGAGGCTCCCGCCGGGTCCTCCAGCCGCCTTAGCTCTCCTCTGAGCGCATCGGCTGCATACACGGCGAAGAGAGGCTGATCACGACCATCGGCATCGACGGCGATCGCGCCGCCGGCTCGCCCCCGAGTCGCCTCGAGCAACGAGGCTACGGAGCCGGGCCGAACGAAGGGAAGGTCCACCGCCAGGACGGCCACCGTGGGCGAGCGCACCTCCTCCAGTCCCGCGGCCACCGCCGCCACCGGGCCGCCACCGGGCGGCTCCTCGCGCGTCCACAGGACCTCCGGCGGCGCCTCCCTGTGGGGGCCAACTACGACGATCCTCCCGGCGCCCTCGATCGCGGCGAGAGCGACGTCGAGCAGGCGGCGTCCCCCGACCTCTAGTTCCGCCTTGTCCCGTCCGCCCATCCGTACCGCCGCGCCTCCCGCGAGGATGATCGCGTCGAATCCCATCGGGTCAGCCTACGCGGGGCTAACCGCCATCGAGGCTTAGGATTCGAGCCGGCCGAGGAGGTCCTCACGAACGCTCGTACCGCCAACGATCGATTCCTCCGCGCCTGTCGTAGACAACCGGTGGATCGCATCCCCGTGTGGTTCATGCGACAGGCCGGCCGGAGTCTGCCCGAGTATCGACGGTTGAAAGAAGACCATTCGATCCTCGACCTCTGTCGCAAGCCCGACCTCGCGACCGAGGTAACGCTTCAGCCTGTGAAGCGGCTGGGTGTGGACGCCGCCATCCTCTTCAGCGACATCGTGGTTCCCCTCATGGGGCTCGGTATCGAGGTGGATATCGTGCCCGGCGTCGGCCCCGTGTTCGCCGACCCTCTGCGCGAGAAGGGGGATGTCGATCGGATCCGCCAACTCGACGCCGAGGCCGACGTTCCGTTCGTGCTCGAGACCATCCGGCAGCTGACCACCGAGCTAGAGGTGCCGTTGATCGGTTTCTCGGGAGCCCCCTTCACTCTCGCCTGCTACCTGATCGAAGGAGGTCCCTCAAAGGACCATGCCCGGACGAAGGCGATGATGTATTCCGATCCACGCACCTGGGGCGACCTCATGATGCGTCTCGCGGAGATGGTCCTCGCCTATGCGCGTGCCCAGGTCGTCGCCGGCGCTCAGGCGATCCAACTGTTCGACAGCTGGATCGGAGTGGTGGGCCGCGATGACTTTGACGAGCACGTCAAGCCGGCCGTGGCGCACATCCTTAACGGGCTAGAGGACCTCGACGTTCCGCGCATCTACTTCGGACTCGCTGCGGGCGAACTGCTGTCCTCGTTCGGTTCTCTGGGGGCCGACGTCGTCGGCGTCGACTGGAGGATCCCGCTGGATGAAGCGCGCGCGAGGATCGGGGCGGATGTCGCCGTCCAGGGGAACCTCGATCCGGCGGCATGTCTTGCGCCGACGGCGGTCCTCGACGCCAGGGCGCAGGACGTCCTACGTCGCGGCGGAGGTACCGGACATGTCTTCAACCTCGGCCACGGCGTCTTGCCGAAGACCGATCCCGCCGTCCTGAGCCATCTCGTAGAGCTCGTACACGATTGGAAGGGCGATGGCTGAGACACAGGCGATCCTCGTGATGGCCTACGGAACGCCGCGGGGACTCGACGATGTCGAGGCGTATTACACGCATATCCGTAGGGGCCGTCCGCCCCCGCCGGAGCTGCTCGACGAGCTGACCGACCGCTATCGCGCCATAGGCGGGCGGTCGCCACTATTCGAGATCACTCAGGCGCAAGCGGACGGAATCGCACGCCGCCTCGAGATGCCCGCTTACGTGGGTCAGAAGCATCAGACCCCGTACATCGCGGACGCGGTCGCCAGGATGGCATCCGACGGCATCGAGCGAGCGGTTGGCCTGGTGCTCGCCCCGCACTACTCGGCCATGAGCATCGGTCAATATGCGGCAACCGCCGAGCGCGCCGCCGAGGTGAGTGGGTGGACGGGGAAGCTCGAGATGATCGAAAGCTGGAACGTCGAACCCGGCTACATCGAGTGGCTATCGGCGCGCGTCCAGGAGGCGCTGGCGGAGCTTCCCGAGCAGTTGCGCGACGGGGCCACGGTGGTATTCAGCGCACACAGCTTGCCCGCTCGCGTAGTCGACCAGGGCGACCCGTACGAGGACCAGCTTCGAGCAACGGGCGAGGCCGTTGCAAGGCGAACGGGCTTGACGTCGTGGCGGATCGGCTGGCAAAGCGCAGGGCGAACCGCCGATACGTGGCTGGGTCCCGACATCCTCGACATCCTCGATGACCTCGCCGAGGAAGGCACCAAGGCGGTCGTGGTGTGTTCCTGCGGCTTCGTTGCCGATCATCTGGAGGTTCTCTACGACGTCGACATCGAAGCGAGGGCGCGCGCCGATGACCTGGGGATCGCTCTGGTCCGAACGAGATCACCGAATGACGACCCGGGGTTCCTAGACATGCTCGCGGAGCTGGTCGGCCGAGCGATGCGCGGAGCCGGGTGAGCACAAGACCGACGCCAAGCGTCGCGGTCATCGGTGGCGGGATCAGCGGGCTGGTGGCCGCTCGTGAGCTCGAGTCCCAAGGTGTTGCCGTGCGCGTGTTCGAGGCCGAGGCGCGCGTGGGGGGAAAGATCGCGACCAGCACGCTTCACGGGGTGTCGATCGAGGAGGGCCCGGATTCTTTCCTGGCCAGGGATCCGTGCGTGGCCGAGCTGTGCGTCGAGCTGGGTCTCGGCCAGGATCTCGTGGCTCCCGCGGTGTTCGGAGCTCACATCCTGAGGGGCGGCCGGCTCGTGAAGCTGCCCTCCGGGCTCCCTTACGGCATCCCGATCTCGCCCTGGAGCGCCTATCGAACCGGAACGTTGTCGATGATGGGTGCGCTTCGAGCCGCCGCCGAACCACTTGCGGCTGGTCGGCTGGCCGGGCCCGACGTGTCTGTCGCGTCGTTCGTCTCTCGGCGCTTCGGTCGTGAAGCGCTCGTTCACCTGGTAGACCCCTTGCTTGCGGGAACGCGTGCCGGCTCGACCGCCGAGATGAGTCTGGCTGCAGCCCTCCCGGCCGTGGATGATGCGGCCCGGAAGCATCGGAGCGTGTCGGTCGCGCTGCGGCGCGCACGCCGTGCCTCTGGTGAATCGGGAGGACCCCCCTTCCTCGGGTTGCGCGGGGGCTTGGCGCGGATGGTCGATGCTCTCCGCGCCGGCTTGGGTTCGGTCACCACCGGCGCGAAGGTGGAGAGTTTGCGGGCCAACGCACACTCTGGCTACGAGCTGAAGCTGTCCGGTGGCGAGAAGATACCGGCCGACGGCGTCGTGCTTGCACTGCCCGCCTACGCCTCTGCGTCCCTCATCGCGCCCTTGTCCCCCGAAGCCTCCCACCGGCTCGCAACGATCGAGCACGCGTCGGCTGCGGTCATCTCGTTCGTGTTTCCGATGGGGTCGCTGGCGCTTCCCCCCGACGGCAGCGGACTCCTGATCCCCAGCTCGGCCGGCCGGATGCTCAGTGCGTGCACGTGGTTCTCGCAGAAGTGGCCTCATGTGGCCCCCGCTGATGGTTCCCAGATCGTGCGAGCGTTCGTTGGTCGAGCCGGGCGCACCGAGGTCCTCGACCTCGAAGACGATGAGCTCGCCGAGCGCGCGGTGAAAGAGTTGAACGACATACTCGGATCCGATGCAACTTGTGACGAGGCTCGCGTGTCGAGATGGGATCGATCTCTTCCCCAATACGAGGTTGGACATCTCGTGCGCGTCTCGGAGATCGAGGAGTTGTTGACGCGGCATCCCGGCGTCGCCGTGGCCGGCGCGAGCTACCGCGGATCTGGACTCCCAGACTGTGTCCGAAACGCTCGCGCCGCCGCTCGCGCGGTCGTGCGGGGCCTCGAGAAGCGGGTCTCGACGCCTACCGGTGCCTGATCCCGTTCGACCCCACTGGCACTATGCTCTTGCACGGGGGACAAGGAGGAGTTGTGAGCGAGGATCCGATCTTCACTACCTATCCGGTGTTCCGGCTGGTCCCCGACCGCTTGCCGGAGACCGTCAGAGATGTCGCCGCCAAAGAGGTCACGGAGCTGCTCGATGACTGGGATGACCGGGTGGAGACGCGCGGCATCTATTCCACGGTCGGCTTCCGGGCCGATTCGGATCTCATGCTGTGGTGGGTGGCCCGCTCGGCCGACGACCTTCAGGGGATCATGGCGGCGTTCAGGAAAACACAGCTCGGGCGCGCACTCGAGCAACGCGAGATCTTCTTCGGTCTGGTGCGCCCCGCCGAGTTCAGCAAGGATCACCAACCTGCGTTCGTGCAAGGTAAAGAACCGAAGAGATTCCTCTGCGTCTATCCCTTCGTTCGGACTCCGGATTGGTACCTGCTGGCCCCCGAAGAGCGCGGTCTGCTCTTACGAGAGCACGGGATGGCCGGGCGAGAGTTCCCCGATGTCCTCGCGAACACGACCAGCGCTTTCGGCCTCGGCGACTACGAGTGGATCCTCGCATTCGAGGCGGACGGACCGGAGCGGATCGTCGAACTGATCCGAAGACTGCGCGCAACCGAGGCGCGGCGCTACACCAAGCTGGAGGTCCCCTTCTTCACGGGGACTCGAAAGAGCGTCGAAGAGATCCTCGAGGATCTTCCCTAGCCTTCGGATCTAGGAGCCGGGCTCGCGATCGCGCTCGCGCTTGATCTCGAAGAAGCCATCCTGCTCGACGAACCACGAGAAGTGGTCCCACAGCTCCCCGGCTTCTTCACCTGTTGGCGCGAGGGACAGGACCGGACCGAAGAGCCCCTTGCCAGACGGCATCACGATCGTGGGAACCCCGAAGCAACCGACCTCATCTACCGCCAGGTGGAAGTCGGCCCGCACCGCCTCCGCGCTGTCTTCGTCCTCGAGAGCCCGGTCGACGAGGGCCTCCTCGAGACCGACATCCTTGGTTGCCGCCTTCACGACCGCCACCGACCGCCCTTCGTCTCGATCGTGCATCCGGGTGCCCAACGCCTCGTACAGCCGGCCCGTGTGCTCGTTGTCGAACTCACGCGTTACGAGCGCTAGCGTTCGTAAGGCGGGACTGATGCTCGCCTCCTGGGGCCTATCCGAGTTCACCATCTTCAGACTGAAGAAACGCCACTCGATATCGAGGTCCCGAACCCGCGACGCTTCTCGGATCCACTTCGATGTCTGCCAGGCCCACGGGCACGCGGGATCGAAGTGAAACCTGATGGCCAATCTCACTCTTCCTCCGACGACGCGCCCAGCGCCCACCGCTTCGGCGCGATGAGATCGTCGGCCGCCGCAGGCCCCCAGGAACCCTGCTCGTAGGGGTTAAGGGGAGGCGGATCCGACAGCAGGTCTGTGATCAGCTCCCAGGTTCGTTCTATGCCGTCCCCACGAGTGAACAAGGTCCGATCGCCCATCATCACGTCGAGGATCAACCTTTCGTAAGCCTCGATCAACTGGGATCCGAACGATCCCTCGTACTTGAACACCATGTTCGCGGGCACCAGCTCGATCTCGGGACCGGGCTTCTTCGCCAGGAAGGTAAGTGTGATCCCCTCGTCGGCCCCCAGCTCCAAGGTGAGGTGATCTTGATCGAACCACTCGATCGGAGCCTCCCGGAACATCTGGCGGGGGGGTTCACGAAAGGCCAGCGTGACGCTCTGGCGCGATACCGCCATTCGCTTGCCGGTGCGCAGATAGAAGGGCACGCCTGCCCAGCGCCAGTTGTCGATACAAACCTTCGCCGCGATGAAGGTATCGGTATCCGAGTCCGGAGCCACGCCCTCCTCGTCGCGATAACCAGTGTATTGACCCCGCACGATGTCATCCTGCTGAAACGGCATGATCGATTCGAAGACCTTTACCGTTTCGTCTGTCAATGGCTTGGGCGCGAACGTCGTCGGCGGCTCCATGGCGACGAGCGCAAGTACCTGAAGGAGATGTGTAACGACCATGTCCCGCAGCGCCCCCGTGGGTTCGTAGAAGGGCGCACGTTGACCAACACCCAGCTCCTCGGGCACATCGATCTGTACGTGATCGATGTGATCGCGATTCCAGATGGGCTCGAACATCCCGTTCGCGAACCGCAGCGCCAGGATGTTCTGCACCGATTCTTTTCCGAGGAAGTGATCGATGCGATAGACCTGTTCTTCATCGAGGACGTTGTGGACGGTCTTCGACAGCTTCTGGAACGATCTGAGATCGCTCCCGAATGGCTTCTCGACAACGACATGGGTCCGGTCGGCGAGGTTGATCTCTCCGATGCCTCGGATGATGGTGCCGAACGCCGCCGGGGGAACGGCCAGGTAGAACAGTCGCTGAGGGTCCCCCCCTAGCTCGGTCTCGGCCTTCTCGACGGCCTCCAGCACAGGCTCCGGCTCGTCGGGGTTGAACTCGTGGGATACATAGGAGAGCCGGCGAGCGAACGCGGGCCAGCGCTCGTCCGCGTCGAGATCCTTCGAGCGGCCGAATACGGAGATCGCATCGTGTGCGAAGTTAACGAACTCACGGTCGGTGAGCTCGCTGCGGGAGTTCCCGATGATGCGGTAGTCCTTCGGCATCAATCCCTCGGAGTCGAGGTGGAAGAGAGCCGGCAGCAGCTTACGGCGGGCGAGGTCCCCGTTCGCACCGAAGATGACGATGACGTGGTCCGGCGGAATCATGTGATCGCTCATGCCTCTCTTTACCACCCACGGGGAGGGACGACGGACCGCGCGAGCTGCCCGGCCGAATATCATCGAGTCAATCCATCAGGGAGGCTCTATGACGACCACGAACGGCTCCTCGAACCCCTTCAAAGCGCGACGCACGCTCTCCACCCGCTCCGGCGACGTTGCTTACTTCAGTCTGGAGGCCCTTGCCGACCACGGCTTGGCCGATCTCGAACGGATCCCGGTCACGGTGAAGATCCTGCTCGAGAACCTTTTGCGGACCGCTCGCACCGAACACGCCTCGGAAGAGGACGTAACGGCTCTCGCCGGCTGGGGCCGGGGGGCCGTCGAAGAACGGGAGTTTCCCTACTCGCCGGCACGGGTGATCCTGCAGGACTTCACCGGGGTGCCGGCCGTGGTCGATCTGGCCGCGATGCGCTCGGCGATCGATCGCGCTGGTGGTGACGCTTCCCAGGTCGATCCGTTGGTTCCCGTGGATCTGGTCGTAGATCATTCGGTTCAGGTCGACGCGTTCGGAACCGACGGCGCCTTCAAGATCAACGTCGATAGGGAATACGAGCGGAACCACGAGCGCTACTCGCTACTGAGGTGGGCGCAGCAGGCGTTCGCCGGGTTCCGAGTGGTGCCGCCGGGTATGGGGATCGTTCATCAAGTCAACCTCGAGTATCTCGCCAGCGTCGTGCGGACGATCGAGGAAGACGGCGCGAAGGTAGCGGTGTTCGACACTCTTGTCGGCACGGACTCACACACCACCATGATCAATGGTCTTGGCGTTCTCGGATGGGGCGTCGGCGGCATCGAAGCCGAGGCATCGGTACTGGGTCAGCCGATGCCACTGATGACCCCGACGGTTGTCGGTTTCAAGATGACCGGGACCCTGCAAGTCGGCGTTACGGCGACTGATCTCGTCCTCACGATCACCGAGATGCTGCGCAAGCACGGAGTCGTCTCGAAGTTCGTCGAGTTCTACGGGCAGGGTCTGTCGAATCTTAAAGTGGCGGATCGCGCCACCATCTCGAACATGTGCCCGGAGTATGGGGCGACCGCCGCCCTCTTCCCCGTTGACGAACAGACACTCGAATACATGCGGCTCTCAGGCCGGAAGGACGACCAACTCGAGCTCGTGGAGAACTACGCGAGGGCCCAGGGCATCTTTCGGACCGACGAGACCCCCGATCCTGTTTTCAGCGAGACCCTCGAGCTCGACCTGTCGGCCGTCAGACCGAGCGTTGCCGGCCCCCGCCGCCCGCAGGATCGCGTCACGATCGACCGCATCTGGAACAGCTTCACCGAAGTGTACGGAGATGAAGTCTCCGCCGGCAATGAAGGCGTCGAAGTGAAGCTCGACAGCGGTGACGTCGAGCGCCTCAAACATGGATCGGTAGTTATCGCGGCCATCACGAGCTGCACGAACACGTCGAACCCCTCGGTCATGCTCGGGGCGGCGCTACTGGCCAAGAACGCGGTGGATCGCGGGCTCATGACCAAACCGTGGGTGAAAACGAGCACCGCCCCCGGCTCGCGTGTGGTCACGCGCTACCTCGAGGACGCGAACCTCATGCCCTACCTCGAGAAGCTCGGCTTCCATGTGGTCGGCTACGGGTGCACGACCTGCATCGGTAATTCCGGCCCCCTTCCCGAGGCGGTGGCCGAGGTGATCGAGGCGAACGATCTGGCGGTCGTTTCGGTCCTATCGGGTAACCGCAACTTCGAGGGGCGCATACATCCGCAGGTGAAGGCAAGCTACCTCGCGTCTCCGCCACTCGTCGTTGCGTACGCTCTGGCGGGCACGGCCGACATCGACCTCACCAAGGACCCGATCGGTCGCGATACCGAGGGGAAGGACGTCTTCCTCGAAGAGTTGTGGCCCTCTCCCGAAGAGATCTCGAGATCCATGCAGGCAGTCAACTCGGAACTCTTCCATGAGGAGTACGCCAAGATCTTCGACGGCAACGAGAACTGGCAGAACCTCCCCTCGCCGGAGGGGGTCCTCTACGACTGGGACCCGGCGTCTACCTACGTGCGGGAACCGAGTTTCTTCGAGGACCTCAGCGAGGAGCCGCCTCCTGCGCGCGACATCGAGGATGCCCGCGTTCTTGCTCACGTTGGGGACTCCGTCACTACCGATCACATCTCACCCGCCGGGTCCATCGCGCCGAAGTCGCCTGCGGGAAAGTATCTGGTCGAGCACGACGTGGAGCCGCGTGATTTCAACAGTTACGGGTCTCGGCGGGGAAATCACGAGGTGATGGTGCGAGGGACCTTCGCGAACATCCGCCTTCGTAACAAGCTCGCCTCGAAAGAAGGCGGTTGGACGACGCTCCTTCCCGACGGCGAGGAGATGACGATCTACGATGCCTCGACCCGCTACATCGAGCAGGACACGCCGCTCATCATCCTGGCCGGGAAGGAATACGGATCCGGAAGCTCACGCGACTGGGCTGCGAAAGGTGTGCGTTTGGAAGGCGTCCGGGCGGTCATCGCAGAGAGTTTCGAGCGCATCCACCGCAGCAACCTCGTCGGCATGGGCATCCTGCCGCTCCAATACAAGGACGGCGATACCGCCGAGTCCCTGGGCCTCGACGGCAAGGAGACCTACACCATCACCGGTGTGGCCGAGGGTCTTGCTCCCCATTCGGACCTCGAGGTGAAAGCGACGAAGGATGACGGCGCCGACGTCACCTTCAACGCGGAATGTCGCATCGACTCAGCGGTCGAGATGAGCTACTACGCCAACGGCGGCGTTCTACAGATGGTCCTCCGCCGGATGCTGCAAGAGGCGTAGTTTCCCCGGCAGCGCTGTCCCGAACTCCTAGCGCTTCGAGTACTGCGGTGCCTTGCGCGCCTTCTTCAGCCCGTACTTGCGACGCTCTTTCTCCCGCGCGTCGCGTGTCAAAAAGCCCGCCTTCTTGAGGACGGGACGTAGATCGGGGTCGAGGTCGGTGAGAGCCCGAGTGATCGCATGCCGCAGCGCGCCCGCCTGGCCACTGATGCCACCGCCTTCGACCTTGGCGAAGATGTCGTAACGACCCTCGGTCTCGGTGAGCCGCAGGGGCTCGGACAAGATCATGCGATGCGTTTGGCTGGGGAAGTAGTCCTCGAGAGGGCGGCCGTTGATCTCCCATCGACCGCTGCCCTCCAAAAGGCGCACGCGGCAAATGGCCTCCTTGCGACGGCCGGTCGCCCTGGTGAGCAGCTCAGCCACCGGTTACCTCCTCGATCGTGTGCGCCTGCTCCGGGTCTTGTGGTGCGGCGACATCCTTGAGATCCATCAGCTTGGGATCCTGCGCCGAGTGGGGATGCTGCGAGCCGGCGTAGACCTTGAGCTTCTTGATCATGGACCGCCCGAGCCGGTTCGCCGGCAGCATGCCCTTCACGGCCTTCTCGATCGCCAGCTCCGGCCTGGTGGCCATGAGCTTCGAATAGGGCACGGATCGCAGACCACCGGGATACCCCGAGTGCCGTATGTACTGCTTGGCGATGAGCTTGTTGCCGGTCAGCACCACCTTTGAGGCGTTGACGATGACGACGTGGTCGCCGACGTCGACATGCGGAGCGAACACAGGCTTGTGCTTACCGCGCAGGATCTTGGCGACCTCGGACGCGAGCCGACCCAGAACCACGCCGTCGGCGTCCACGATCCACCAGTCGCGCGTCACGTCGCTTGGTTTGGTCGAATGGGTCTTCATTACCTGCCTCTGATAGATGACGGCTCGCGGTCCACGGAACAAGGCCCGGAGCAGCTCGCTCGACGCGCGAGCGCGTCTGGACAGAGAAAGTGCAGGATAACGGGCACTTTGGGGGTGGTCAAACCGACGGCATCTCCGGCGCGGTTGCGTCGAGGTCGAGGGGCCGGCTCCATCCCTCGTCGTATTCGACGGCCACGAGACAGAGTGCGTGGGGGGGCGCCACGGGACCCGCTGCGGACCGGTCCCTGGCCCCCAGGATGTCGGGCAATTCATCCGGCGATCGGGCACCGGCTCCGACCTGCGTCAGCGTTCCCACCAGTGATCGAACCATCTGCTGCATGAAGGCATTGGCGCGAGCGCGCACCTTTACGATCCGCCCCTCTCGCCAGACGCGGAGTTCGTAGAGCAGCCTCTCGGCCGGAGCATCAGGCTCGCGCAAACGGCCAAAGGATGTGAAATCACGCCGTCCCACAAGGTGGCCGGCGGCCTCGTTCATCGCGTCGACGTCCAGACTCTCTCGCTGATAAAGCGTCGTCCCGGCGAGGAAAGGGTCGGGCGACTCTCCCTCGAGGATCGCGTAGACGTAGGCACGCGATCGGGCGCTGAAGCGCGCGTGCCATCCCTCCTCCATCTCGCGGCAGCTCCACATCACCAAAGAGGGCCGGCACATCCCGTTCAAAGCATCTCGAAGCGTGATCGGATCGAGGCCCTCGGGCGCGTCGGGAACGGACACCACCTGGCCAAGCGCATGAACACCTGCGTCCGTGCGACCCGCGACGAACGTCTCGACCTCGCGGCCGAAGAGCTTGGCCAGTGAGTCCTCGAGGTCGCCCTGCACGGTGCGGAAGTCGGACTGGCGTGCGAAACCCCGAAAGGGCGTTCCGTCATAGGCCAGGTCGAGCCTGAGGTTCAGCGGGTTACTTCTCCTCGTCGCCCTCGGGCGCATCCCCGTCGGGTGAGTCCGCGACCGCATCGGGCGCGAGATCCTCGCCTTGATCTGCGCCGGCATCGGCCTTGGTGTCCTCGGAGCTCTCGTCCTGTTGGATCTCGTCGTCGGCTCCATCGTCCGCCACTCCCACGGGGGCGTCTCCACCACGCCGCCGACCGGGTCGCCTGAGGCGTCTCCGACGTCCGCCCGAGTCCTCGTCCTCGTCAACCACAGTCGTCGTCGTCCTTTGGGCCCCCATCTCGACGAGCTCGACCAGAGCCATCGGCGCCGCGTCTCCGTTGCGGGGCCCGAGCTTGAGGATGCGGGTGTAGCCGCCATTCCGGGTGGCGAAACGAGGACCGATGTCGTCGAAGAGCTTGTGCACCAGGGCGCGGTCCTCGACCTCGGACAACACCAACCGGCGCTGGTGCACGCCCCCCTTCTTCGCCTTCGTGATGAGCTTCTCAGCGTAGGGCCGCAACATCTTCGCCTTGGCTTCCGTGGTCTTGATCCGCTCGTGCTCGAAGAGGGAGCGCGCGAGGCCGCGCAGCATCAACGACTGATGCGCCGGGCCAGAACCCAGCCTCGGGCCCTTCTTCGGCTGGGGCATCTCTAGAAGTCCTTCTTCTTCATCTCGAGACCCATCTCGACCAACTTCGCCTTGACTTCATCGATCGACTTCTGACCGAAGTTGCGGATCTCGAGGAGGTCATCCTCTGACTTCTCGACGAGTTCGCCGACAGTCGTGATGCCCTCGCGCTTCAGGCAGTTGTAAGAGCGAACGGTCAGGTCAAGCTCCTCGATCGGCTGAGCCATGACTCCCGATGCCTCATCCTCACCCGTCTCCGGGCCAAGGACGAGTCCGCCGGTCCCCTCACCGACGCTCGAGAAGAGCTGGAACAGCTCGACCAGCGTGGAGCCGGCGGCCGAGAGCGTGTCCGAGGCCGTCAACGAGCCATCCGTCTCGACGTCGAGGATGAGACGGTCGTAGTTCGTCATCTGCTCGACGCGGGTGGGTTCGACTTCATAGGTCACTCGCTTGACGGGCGAGAACAAGGCATCTATCGGGATGGTTCCGATTGCTTCCTTCGGAGCCGTCGTCGCCGCCACGTACCCTCGACCCTGCTCGATCCGAAGTTCCATCGACAGGCGGCCATTCTTGTTGAGCGTTGCGATGTGATGATCCGGGTTGAGGATCTCGACGCCCGCAGGTAGTTCGACGTCACCGGCCGTTACCTCGGCCGGGCCGCTCACTCGCAGGTGGACGTTCGATGGCTCCTCGTTCTCGCTCTGGATCACCAGCTCCTTGAGGTTGAGGACCACGTCGGTCACGTCCTCGGTCACGCCCTCGATGGTGGAGAACTCGTGCAGCACCCCATCGATCTTTATCTGGGTCACCGCTGCTCCTGGGATGGACGACAGCAGTGTGCGCCTCAGCGAGTTCCCGAGCGTGTAGCCGAAACCCGGCTCCAGGGGCTCGATAGTGAACTTGCTTCGGTTAACGGAAATCTCTTCCTCAGAAATCTGAGGACGTTGAACGATCAACAGATTCATGTAACTCCTCTCCTGCCGATCAAGGCTTACTTGGAGTAGTACTCAACGATGAGCTGCTCTTGCACCGGAACGTCGATCTGGGTTCGTTCCGGAAGAGCGCGCACTTCCACAGACATGTCCCGAAGATTCGAGGTCAGCCAGTCGGGGATCTCACGTCCCTCCGCGTACGAGGTGTTCTCGATGATCCGGCCCATCTTCCGCGAGCGGCCTCGTACCGCCACGGTGTCTCCCGGTCGTACGCGGTACGACGGGATGTTGACCTTCCGGCCATTCACCTCGAAGTGCCCGTGCGACACGAACTGGCGAGCCATCGGCCGGTTCATGGCCAGTCCCGATCGGTAGACGACATTGTCGAGGCGGGACTCACAGATGCGCATGAGCTCCTCTCCCGTTACCCCCTTGGACCTGGCCGCTTCCGCGTAGTAACCGCGGAACTGCTTCTCCAGGATCCCGTAGAACCGCTTCGCCTTCTGTTTCTCGCGCAACTGGAGCAGGTACTCGCTCTCGCGCACTCGCGTTCGACCGTGCTCTCCGGGGGGAGGGCGGCCCTTCTCGATAGGGCACTTCGGTGATTCGCACCTTGTCCCCTTCAAGAACAGCTTGGTTTTCTCCCGCCGGCACAGCTTGCAGACGGGACCGGTGTAACGAGCCACTAGACGCGCCTCCTCTTCCGAGGGCGGCAGCCGTTGTGTGGCACCGGGGTAACGTCCTTGATCCCGATGACTTCGAGGCCCGAGGCCTGCAACGAACGGATCGCCGTCTCTCGGCCGGAACCCGGCCCCTTCACCTGCACGTCGACCCGCCTTACGCCATGCTCTTGGGCCCGACGCGACGCCGTTTCGGCCGCCAGCTGGGCGGCGAAGGGCGTCGACTTTCGGGAGCCCTTGAAACCGACGTTGCCGGCGGACGCCCACGAGAGGACGTTCCCCTCGACATCGCTGATCGAGATGATGGTGTTGTTGAACGTCGCCTTGATGTGAGCCACGCCATGTACGACGTTCTTCTTCTCCCGGCGACGGGGCTTCTTAGACTTCTTAGGATTCGCCAACCGTATTCCCCTCTACTTCTTGACTTTTTTCTTGCCGGCCACCGTCTTGCGAGGTCCCTTGCGTGTCCGTGCATTCGTGTGCGTGCGTTGTCCGTGGACCGGCAGGCCACGGCGATGCCGGACCCCCTGGTAGGAACCGATCTCGACCTTGCGCTTGATGTTCTGATTGACGTCGCGGCGCAGGTCCCCCTCGACGTCGTAGTTGGAACCGATCCAGTCCCGAACGCGAACGACCTCTTCGTCGGTCATATCGCGAACCCGTGTGGTCGGGTCGACCTGCGAGCCTACGCAGCACTCCATCGACCGGGTGCGGCCGATGCCATAGATATATGTCAGAGCGATGTCGAGACGTTTGTCTCGGGGAAGGTCGATGCCTGCTATTCGAGCCAACTAGGTCTCCTATCCCTGTCTTTGCTTGTGTCGGGGATTCGAACAGATCACCATCACGCGGCCACGCCGCCTGATGACCTTGCACTTGTCGCACATCTTCTTGACGCTTGGACGGACCTTCATGACGCTCCTACTTGTACCTGTAGACGACGCGACCACGGGTCAGGTCGTACGGAGACAACTCGACCAGAACGCGGTCACCAGGAAGGATCCGGATGTAGTGCATCCTCATCTTTCCGGAGATATGCGCCAGCACCTTGTGACCGTTGGCCAGCTCGACCCGGAACATGGCATTGGGGAGCGGCTCGATGACCGTTCCCTCGATCTGGATACCCTCTTCCTTCTGGACCTTCTGTTCCTTGTTCTTGGTCTTCTTGGCCACGCGCGGCGTCCCTACTCTTTCTCAAACTGGTCGGGCGAAGCGCCTCTGCCGGATCCACGTCCGGCTGGGCTCCCCTGGTGCGTTCGGCCCATCAGAAGCGCCCCCTCCCACACCGTCACGGGAACAACGCTCATACCTGCGGGGGCGCGCGGAACTTGGGGGCCGAACCGGCCGCCAAGATTAGCAGATGCCACCTGGGCGGTCGAACAGGGCTGAGAATCGTATCCGCAGGGCAGCGACATCAGATGGGGTCACGCCGGGTCAAGACCTCATGCCCGTCGGGGGTGATCGCGACGGTGTGCTCGAAGTGCGCGGAGGGCTTGCCATCCGCGGTCACGACGGTCCAGTTGTCGTCCAGAACCTTCGTGCCGGCAGACCCCGCGTTGACCATCGGCTCGATGGCGAGGGTCATCCCGGGGCTGAGCACCTCACGACGTCCCGGGGGTCCGTAGTTCGGGATCTGAGGCTCCTCGTGAAGCGCCCGCCCGACACCATGGCCGACGTACTCCCTAACGATCGCATAACCGGCGGTCTTCGCGACTTCCTCGACGGCGAAGCCAACGTCACCCAAGCGATTCCCGGGGCGACACTGAGTGATGGCCGCCTCGAGGGACTGCTCGGTCACCTTCAGGAGCTCGGCCGTCTGTGGGTCGATAGAGCCAACCGGGAAGGTCCACGCCGAATCCACGTGGAAGCCCTCGAACAGAACACCTACATCGAGTGCCACGATGTCGCCGTCCTCGAGGATCACGTCCGGTGACGGGATGCCATGGACGATCACCTCGTTGGGCGAGGAGCAGATCGATCCCGGGAACCCCCGGTAGCCTTTGAAGGACGGGCGAGCCCCCGCACCCTCTATCGATTCCTCTGCGATCACATCCAACTCCGCGGTCGAGACACCGGGATGAAGCGCGTCTTCGAGGCGGCGGAGGGTATCCGTGAGGATGACTCCACCTTTCCGCATCAAAGCGATCTCTTCCGGAGACTTCTTGTAGATCATCAGAGGGCCGCCACGATCCGATCGAAGACCTCGTCCATCGTTCCCTCGCCCGGGATGACCCTGAGCGTGTCCCGGTCCTCGTAGTAGGACTTCAATGGTTCCGTGCTGTCGTGGTAGTTCTTCAGGCGCTCTCGGATCGTGGCTTCTTCGTCGTCGTCTGCGCGGCGCTCGACCTTCCCGCCGCACCGGTCGCAGGTCCAGTTTTCCTGCGGCGGTGAGTCGAGGTGATAATTGCGGCCACAGTTCGAGCAGACGCGGCGGCCCAGTAGCCTCCGCAGCGATACCTCTTCGGGAACCTCGATCGCCAGGGCAGCGTCCAGCGCCTGCCCGCGTTCCTCGAGGATGACGTCGAGTGCTTCCGCCTGGGCGAGCGTTCGAGGAAAGCCGTCGAGTAGGAAGCCATCCGAAGCATCGTCCTGCGACAGGCGCCCTCGCACGATCTTGATCGTTAGCTCGTCCGGAACCAACCGGCCTCTGCTGACGTAATCGCCGGCCTCCTGGCCGACCTCGTTCTCGTGAGAGATGGCCCAACGGAACATGTCGCCCGTCGCGATAACGGGGATGTCGTACTTCTCGACGATGCGGGCGCTTTGGGTACCCTTGCCGGCCCCCTGAGGGCCAAGGATAATTAGTCGCATGCTTACTTTAGGAAACCCTCATAGTGACGCATCATCAATTGCGATTCGATCTGCTTCATCGTCTCGAGCGTCACTCCGACGGTGATCAGGATGGATGTGCCGCCGAAGGGCAAGGCCTGGATGTCTCTGACGGCGAGGAACACCGACGGCAACAAGGCGATGAATGCGATGAACAAGGCTCCCGGAAGAGTGATCCGGGTCAGGATGCGATCGAGATAGTCGGCGGTCTGGCGACCCGGTCGGATACCGGGGATAAAGCCGCCATACTTCTTCATGTTGTCCGCCACGTCCGCAGGGTTGAACGTGATCGCCGTGTAGAAGTAGGCGAAGAACACGACCAAGATCCCGTAGACGATCATGTACGTCGGACTATCGGAGTTCACGAGGTTGTTCGAGATCCAACGACCAACCACATTGTCCTGGATCACGTTCTGCAGCATGGTCGGTATGTAGAGAACGCTGGACGCAAAGATGATCGGGATGACTCCGGCCTGGTTGACCTTGAGCGGTATATACGTCGAACTCCCGCCGTACATCTTTCGACCTACTACTCGCTTGGCGTATTGCACGGGGATCCGTCGCTGGCCTTGCTCCATATAGACGATGGCAACGACGATCCCGAGGCCGATCGCGAGGATGATCAAGAAGGGAGTCAGCCCCTCCTGACGGTAGATCGCATTGCCCTCGCTGGGGAGGCTCGAGACGATCGACGTGAAGATCAGGATCGACATGCCGTTGCCTATGCCTCGCTGTGTGATGAGCTCGCCCAACCACATGATGAGGGCGGTGCCGGCGGTTAACGAAAGCACGATCAACGCCACGCGCCACGCGTTGAAGTTGGGGATCAGGTCGACTGGGTTTCCGGCAGCATCCTGGATGGATCCGTTATGAAACAGGAACGCCAGACCCGTCGACTGAAGGATCGCCAGCACGACGGTGAGGTAACGCGTCCACTGGGTGACCTTCTTCTGTCCGGTCTCGCCCTCTTTGGACCACGCTTCCAGCTTTGGGATCACCACGGTCAGTAGCTGCATGATGATCGACGAGGTGATGTACGGCATGATCCCAAGAGCGAAGATCGCCATCTGGGTGAGCGCTCCGCCCGAGAACAGATTGATGAACTGGAACACGCCCTGCGAAGCGCCTGCGGCGAACCGCTGAGCCGCGTCCACATCGATACCAGGCGTCGGCACATGGGCCCCGAACCGGTAGACGGCGATGATCAGAAGGGTGAACAGGATCTTCTTGCGGAGGTCCGGGACCCGGAACGCATTGACGAAGGCGCCTAGCAGATTCACGGCTACGCCTTCTTCTCTTCCATCGGGCCGATGATGTCGGCCGATCCACCGGCAGCTTCGAGCTTCGAGACCGCGGAGTCACTGAAGGCGTGCGCTTTCACCGTGATCGACTTGGATACCTCGCCGGTTCCCAACACCTTGATGAGCTTGTCCCGCTTACGAACGATCCCTGCGGCACGGAGGTCGTCGGGGCCAACCTCCTTCAGCCCTAGTTCGGCCAGCTGTCCGACGTTGACCGCTCCATATCTCTTGCGATTAGGGGGGGTGAATCCCTTGAGTTTCGGGACGCGCCGGGCCAGCGGCATCTGCCCGCCTTCGAAGAAGGCGTGCACCGTGCCTCGAGCGCGCGTTCCCTTCGTGCCGCGTCCGGCGGTCTTGCCGTGTCCCGACCCGTCGCCGCGCCCAACCCTCTTGCGCTTCGTGCGAGCGCCGTCGGGCGATCTCAGCTCATGTGGCTTCATTTCTTGATCTCCTCAACCTCCACCAGGTGTTCGACCTTGCGGATCATCCCCCGTATGACGGGAACGTCCTCATGCTCGACGGTCTGACCGATGCGACGGATCCCCAGCGCCCTCATCGTGCCCTGTTGTTTCGCACCCCGAGACTGAGCCGATCGGATCTGCGTGACCCTTAGTTTCGCCATGTCTCTCGCCTCAGCTCGAAGTCCCGGTCGGCGCCGGCTGGTTCAGCATGTAGTGGGGTGCGACCTCCTCGGGAGTCTTGCCTCGTTTGCGGGCTACCCCTTCGGCGGTCGATAGGCCTTTCAACCCCTTGACCGTCGCATGGACGATGTTTATCGCGTTGCCCGAGCCCAGAGACTTGGAGAGGATGTCGCGGATCCCCGCGCATTCGACCACCGCACGCACCGGGCCGCCCGCGATGACCCCCGTACCGGGGGATGCCGGTTTCAGGAGCACGACCGCCGCAGAGTCCTCGCCGAGGATCTCGTGCGTGATCGTCTGGCCGACCATCGGGACCCGAAAAAAGGCACCCTTGGCCTCTTCGATCCCCTTCTGGATGGCGGCAGGCACCTCGCGCGCCTTGCCGTACCCCACGCCGACCTGGCCCGCTCCGTCTCCCACGACGACGAGCGCGGTGAACGAGAATCTCCGGCCACCCTTGACCACCTTGGAGACGCGGTTGATCGAAACGACCCTCTCTTCGTATTGAGACCGGTCGTCATCGCGCCCGCCTCGGCCACCACCTCTACGCATGCGTGCTCCCTCTATCGATCAAAATTCCAGACCGCCCTCGCGAGCCGCATCCGCCAGCACCTGGATGCGCCCGTGGTACATGAACCCGCCCCGGTCGAACGTTGCCCTCGTGACTCCGGCCTCTTTCGCCCGGGTCGCGACCGCAGTGCCGACCGCCTTGGCAGCCTTTTTCGGATCGCTACCGCTCCCGTCCTTCAGGCTCGATGCCGAAGCGATGGTTCGACCTTGCATGTCGTCGATTAGCTGCACGTAGATATGGCGGTTGGAACGAAAGACCGCCAGACGCGGGCGCTCGGCCGTCCCGACGACCTTCTTGCGCACGCGCACGTGACGGCGTTTCCTCGATCTCACTTTCGTGTGTGTCATCTGTTTACCCTGCTGCCTTCGCGGCCTTACCGGCCTTGCGACGGACGCGTTCACCTTCGTAACGGATCCCTTTGCCCTTGTAAGGCTCGGGCTTCCGGATCGCCCTGATCTCGGCGGCCGTCTGTCCCACGAGTTCTTTGTCGATGCCCTTGACGACCACGCGCGTTGGTGTCGGCACGTCGAACTCGATGCCATCAGGTGCCTCTTTGCTCACCGGGTGGGAGTACCCAACCTGTACCTCGAGGTCGTTCCCTTTCTTCGCGGCGCGATATCCGACTCCCTGGATCTCGAGGGCCTTTTCGTATCCTTGAGTTACCCCCTGCACCATGTTGGCGATAAGGCTCCGTATGAGGCCGTGAAGAGCCTTGACCTCGCGCTGCTCGGTGGTTCGGGCCACGCGAAGCTCGCCGTCCTCTTGAGCGACCTCGATCTTCTCCGGCAATGGTCTGCTCAACTCACCGCGGGGACCGCGGATGGTGACGACACCCATGTCGACGTGAACCTCGACGTCCGAGGGGACGGGGATCGGCGCCTGACCTATGCGAGACATGATTCCCCCACTCCTCTACCAGACATACGCGAGCACCTCGCCACCGACGCGCGACTGGCGCGCCTGTTTGTCCGTCATCACGCCGGCCGACGTGGAGATGATCGCCACTCCCAGACCACCGAGAACGCGCGGGAGCTCGGTCGCGCCCTTGTAAACCCTTCGGCCCGGCTTCGAAACGCGACGGATCCCCGCGATCGCGGGCTCTCGATCCTCGGAGTATCGAAGAACTACCTTGATCGCAGGATGCGGCCCATTCTCCTCGACCATGTAGGAGATGGCGTACCCCTCATCGACCAGTATCTTGGCGATGTTCTCTTTGATCTTGGACGAGGGGATCAGAACATCTTCGTGAGCCGCATGAGCTGCGTTACGGATGCGAGACAGCATATCGGCGATCGGATCAGTCATCGTCATATCGCTACCAACTCGCTTTCGTGATGCCCGGGATCTCCCCGTTGTGCGCCATATCTCGGAAGCACAGCCTGCAGAGTCCAAACCTGCGATAAACGGCTCGGGGTCGACCGCATCGGATGCAGCGCGTGTACTCGCGAACTTTGAACTTGGACTTCCGATTTGCCTTCTCGCGCAGAGCCTTCTTTGCCATCTACGCCTCCACCCTTTGTTGTCTGAACGGAAACCCGAGAGCCGTCAAGAGCGAGCGACCCTCATCATCGGAGTCCGCCGTGGTGACGATGGTGATGTCCATGCCACGCGTGGCGTCGATGTCGTCGTAGTCAACCTCGGGGAAAACCAGCTGCTCGTTGACGCCGAAGCTGTAGTTGCCATGACCATCGAACGACCGTGGATCGAGGCCCCGGAAGTCCCGGATACGCGGAAGCACGATCGACAGGAGCCGGTCGAGGAAGTCCCACATGCGGTCGCCCCGCATCGTGACCGCAGCGCCGATCGGCATCCCCTGGCGGATCTTGAAGGTAGCTATGGACTTACGGGCTCGCCGGATCGAGGGCTTCTGGCCCGTGATGATGGTCAGGTCCTTCACCGCCCCCTCGAGAGCCCGGGCGTCCTTCGACGCGTCGCCCACGCCCATGTTGACGATGACCTTTTCGGGCCGCGCCACCTGCATGACGTTAGTCAGCTCACGTTCGTCCTTGAGCTGGGTCCGTAGCTCGCCGAAGTAGCGCTCTTTGAGTCTGGGCGTATAGGTCGTTTTGGTTTCCATCTAGAGCTCCGTTCCACACTTCTTGCAGACCCGCGTCTTAGCGCCGGATCCATCGATCCGGTATCCAGCCCGGGTGGGACCATCCGTGGGGCATACAAGCGCCACGTTCGAGATATCGATGGCGGCCTCCTTGTGGGAGATGCCACCCTCCTGGCCACCTCGCTGGTTCATACGGATCTTCTCGTGACGGGTCGCCCGGCTCACGCCCTCGATGATCACCTTCCGCTTGCGAGGAAGCACTTCGAGGACGCGCCCTTCGGCGCCGAGATCCTTACCGGCGATTATGGCGACCTTGTCGCCCTTTCTGACCCTGAGAGCCATCTACAACACCTCCGGTGCAAGAGAAACGATCCTCATGAAACGACGGTCGCGTAGCTCCCGGGCTACTGGACCGAAGATGCGAGTGCCCCTCGGTTGCATCTGGTTATCGACGATCACGACCGCATTGTCGTCGAACCTGATGTAAGAACCGTCCACCCGCCTGCGCTCCTTGGCGGTCCGAACGACCACAGCCTTGACGACCTCTGATTTCTTGACTGCTCCCCCTGGGATCGCGTCCTTGACGGTGCAAACAACGATGTCCCCGATACCGGCGTAGCGCCGCCTAGACCCGCCCAGCACTTTGATCACCAGCACCTCACGGGCACCGGTGTTATCCGCGACACGACATCTGCTTTCCTGCTGTATCACTTCGCCTTTTCCACCACTTCCACGATGCGCCAGCGCTTGGTCTTCGAATACGGCCGGGTTTCCGCGATCCGCACGGTGTCACCGACACCGGACTCGTTCGACTCGTCATGAGCCTTCAGCCGGCTTGTCCGGCGCACGATCTTCCCGTAGGTCTTGTGCTGCGCGGAATCGAGCATTTCGACCACCACAGTCTTGTCCATCACATCGGACACGACGCGGCCGAGCCGCCCTTTGCGTTTCCCTCTTTCCTCCGCGGTTTGCGTATCGCTCATCCTCTACCTGCTCCCTCTTCTGATCCCTCACCTTGCAGCGCTAGCTCTCGCTCGCGAGCGATCGTTCTGATACGTGCGACATCGCGCCGCAATTCGCGCAAACGACGGTAGTTGTCGAGCTGCCCCGTCGCGTGTTGGAAACGAAGGTTGAATAGTTCCTCCCTGGTCTCCTCCAGACGACGTTCCAATTCGTCATCCGAGAGGTCTCTGATCTCAGATCCTTTGATCATCACTCCACCTCTAATGTCTGCTCGCGAGTCACAAACTTGCATTTGATGGGCAGCTTGTGGGCCGCCAACCTGATCGCTTCCTTCGCCAGCGGCTCGGGCACACCGGCCAGCTCGAACATGACGCGCCCGGGACGCACCACGGCGACCCAGAACTCGGGGTTCCCCTTGCCGGAACCCTGCCGTGTTTCGGCAGGCTTCTTCGTAACGGGCTTGTCAGGAAAGATGTTGATCCAGACCTTCCCTCCACGCCTGATGTGTCGAGTCATCGCGATCCTGGCCGCCTCGATCTGTCGGTTACTGATCCAGCCGGGCTCGATCGCCATCAGTCCGAAATCGCCGAAGTTAACGGTGGTCCCGCCCTTGGCACGACCCCTCATACGACCGCGTTGCTGCTTGCGGTGCCGCACCTTCTTCGGTTGCAGCATCTCTACTTCTCCTCCTCAGGCGACCCTGGGGTCTCGCCCGCCTTCTCATCGGCGCTGTCGGCGGGGGTGACTTCCACGTCCTCCGGGACCTGTGCGGTTTCGGGTTGACTCTGCTCCGCAGAAGCCGGGGGGGCCGTTTGTTCCGCCACCTCATCCGTTGGGGAGGTCGCATCCTTCTTCTTTGGGGTCGGCGCCTTCTTCGAGGTCGTTCTCTTGGGAGCCGACGCCTTCTTCGTGGCGGGTGTCTTCTTGGCCGTCGACTTCGCCACGCCCTCGGCCGTGTCCGCCTCCGCGGCAGCTGGAGCGATGCCGCCCGCCCCCGCCTGGTCCGGGCCTGGGCGCGCCCGGCCGGCTTCCGACCGTCTCTGGCGCGCGCGTTCCTCTGCACCTCGTCCCACGGTCTCGCCCGCGGCGAGAGCTGCCTCCCTGCGTAGTCGGGCCGTGTCGCGCACCGATGCGTAGATGTCCTGGAACGGTCCGCGGTAGATCCACACCTTCACGCCGATGCGACCGAATGTGGTCTTGGCCTCGGAAAAGCCGTAGTCGATGTCAGCACGAAGCGTATGGAGCGGCATCTGACCGTCGATGTACCACTCGCTGCGACTCATCTCGGCGCCCCCGAGACGTCCACCGCACTGAACCCTGATGCCCTTTGCCCCGTGGCGCATCGCGGTTCCGACAGCTTTCTTCATGGCACGCCTGAATGAAACGCGACTCGCCAGCTGCTCCGCCACCCCCTGCGCGATCAGTTGAGCGTCGAGCTCAGGCTGTTTCACCTCGATGATGTTTAAACGAACGTCCACGGGCTTGCCGTAGATCTTCGACTCCATCTGCTCGAGGTGAGACCGCAGTCTTTCCGCCTCGGATCCACGACGCCCGATAACGATCCCTGGACGGGCGGTGTGAGCATCGATACGGACGCGCTCGCGCGTGCGCTCGATGTCGATCCGGCTAATGCCGGCATGTGGAAGTTGACCCAGCAGATACTGGCGGATCCTGAGGTCGGCCTCGAGATAGTCGCGGTACTGCTTCTCGGTGTACCAACGGGACTTCCAATCCGTATAGATCCCGAGACGGAAGCCGTAGGGATGAACCTTCTGACCCATTACTCCGACTCCCCCTCTTTCCTCTTCGTGGTTTTCTTTGCCGTGGTTTTCTTCGGCGTGGTTTTCTTTGCCGTGGTCTTCTTGGCGGCCGTCTTCTTGGCGGCAGTCTTCTTGGCGGCAGTCTTCTTGGCGGCAGTCTTCTTCGCCGTGGTCTTCTTAGCCGCCGTCTTGGAGGTCTCTTCCGGGCTCGCCTCAGTCGCCACGCTCGCCCCCGAAGCTGCGCCTCGAGCGGGACCCGTGCCGGCCGTGTCCTTTCGGGTGCGGCGTGCGGCCCTACGGACCGTCCGTGCCGCAGGCAGCTCCTCTACGACTTCGTCCAATCGCCCCACCACGACGGAGATGTGGCAGGTCCGCTTCCTCACTCGCGTGGCGCGCCCCATAGCTCGTGGCCTGAAGCGCCGGAGCGTGGGGCCCTCATCGACCCATGCACGCTGCACGATGAGCTCGTCGGTTGGCAACCCGCGGTTGTGCTCCGCGTTGGCGACGGCGGACTCGAGCACCTTTGCCACGGTCACTGAAGCCCCTCGGGGTGTGAACCTCAAGATACGGCGAGCGTCCTCGACGTGGCGTCCGCGGATGAGATCGACCAGCTGACGAGCCTTCGTCGACGACATCCTTATGTAGCGGGCCGTCGCGATCGCCTCTTGGGCGTCGGGCGCAATCTTGTGAGCCATCTACTTCACCCTCGTGGTTCGCTCCGCCGAGCCACCGTGGGTGCGGAACGCACGGGTGGGCGCGAACTCACCCAGCTTGTGGCCAACCATGGACTCCGTGATGTACACGGGAACGTGCTTCCGTCCGTCGTGAACCGCGATCGTGTGCCCGACCATCTCGGGGATCACGGTCGAGCGACGGGACCAGGTCTTGATCACGCGCTTCTCGTTCTTCTTGTTCATCTCAATCACCTTGACGAGAAGGTGGTCGTCCACGAACGGACCCTTCTTCAGACTTCTAGGCACTAGCGACCTCTCTTCTTGCCGCGCCTGCGGACGATCATGGCGTCGGACTGCTTCTTCTTGCGCGTCCTGCCTTCCTTCTTGCCCCATGGGCTCACGGGGTGGCGCCCACCGGAAGACTTGCCCTCCCCGCCACCAAGCGGGTGATCGACGGGGTTCATGACGACGCCACGGACCGAAGGGCGCTTGCCCTTCCACCGGTTGCGCCCGGCTTTGCCGATGGAGATGAGCTCCGACTCGGCGTTTCCGACCTCGCCAACGGTCGCACGGCAATCCATCAGCACCATGCGCATCTCGCCGGAGGGCAGCCTGAGGGTTGCCCGGGTACCTTCCTTGGCGACGAGCTGAACCGAGGATCCCGCTGAACGAGCCATCTTGCCGCCCGCTCCCGGCTTCAATTCGACGTTGTGGACCACCGTACCGACGGGGATGTTGCGAAGGGGGAGAGCGTTGCCCGGGCGAATGTCCGCTCCCGGACCGGACTGCAGCGTGTCGCCGACCTTCACCCGGTTCGGCATGAGGACGTAACGCTTCTCGCCGTCCTTGTAATGGAGGAGAGCGATGCGCGCGTTCCGATTCGGGTCGTACTCGATGTGCGCCACCTTGGCCGGAACGCCGTCCTTGTTGCGCCGGAAATCGATCACCCGGTAGCGACGCTTGTTGCCTCCGCCCTGATGGCGCGTGGTGATCCTGCCGTAGTTGTTGCGACCGGCTTTATTGGGATTTGGTTCGAGAAGCGACTTCTCCGGCTCGGCCCGCGTCAACTCCGCGTAGTCCGAGTGAGACTGGAACCTCCGTCCCGGTGATGTTGGCTTCGACTTGCGAATCGGCATGAGTTCCCCTAGCCCTGCTCGAATATCTCGATCTTGTCGCCCGGAGCGAGCTTCACGACCGCCCTCTTGGTGTCGGGGCGCTTACCCTGCGTAAAGCGGAAACGCTTGACCTTGCCCTTGCGGTTCGCGGTGTTCACCTTGAGGACCTTGACGCCCCAGATGGTTTCCACGGCCTGGCGGATCTCGGTCTTGTTCGCGGTGGGGTGAACGAGAAAGGTGTACGCGTTGTTGTCGATCAACGAGTACGACTTCTCACTGACCACTGGAGCCACGATGACGTCGCGCGGGTTGTTCTTCGTCGACGGACTCACGAGGTTGTCTCCTTCTGGACTCCATCAGCCAACCGATCCAACGCAGCCGGCGTGAACACCAGGGCGTCGGCGACGAGGACGTCGTAGGTCGACAGCGCGCCGACCAGCGAAAAAGCCACGCGGTCCAGATTGCGGAACGCTCGGTCGACCGTCCGGGAGGTCTCGTCCTCGGGGTCGAGCACGATGAGTGCCCGTCCCTCGATGCCGGCCGCTTCGATGCAGGAGGCCGCCGCTCGAGTCTTTGCTTCCTCGAATCCATCCAGGACCCAGATCATGTCTGCGCTCGCCTTATCCGCAAGGGCCGATCGGAGCGCGGCTCTCCTCATCTTCTTGTTGACGCGCACGGAGTAGTCACGCGGCTTGGGGCCGAAGGCAGATCCTCCGCCGACCCAGATCGGGCTCCGGATCGAGCCATGCCGCGCACGCCCGGTTCCCTTCTGTCGCCACGGCTTGGCCCCCCCGCCTCGAACCTCTGACCGTCTCTTGGTCGAGGCCGTCCCGGATCGAGCTGCGGCGAGTTGGGCCGTTACGACCTGATGCATCACAGCCATCTTGATGGCGCCGCCGAAGATCTCTTCGGGCAGATCCCGCTGCCCGCCGCTCTTGCCGGCTCCATCGATCACCTTCGCATTGAGGGCCATCAGCTAGCCTTCCTTCCCTGGCTTCGCTGACGCAAGCGAACCGCGCTGCGCACCATCACCAGACCGCCCCTCGGTCCCGGCACGGCGCCCCGTATCAACAACAGGTTGCGCTCCGGGTCCGCCTTTATCACACGCAGATTCAGGGTGGTCACCCGCGTGTGGCCCATGTGACCCGCCATGCGCGCACCCTTGAATACGCGCGCTGGGGTGGCACACGCTCCGATCGAGCCAGGTGACCGATGCTTGGCCTGGGTCCCGTGTGTTGCCGAGAGACCCTTGAAGTTGTGACGCTTCATCACCCCGGCGAAGCCCTTGCCCTTGGTAACCCCGATGACATCAACCAGCTCGCCGCTCTCGAACACATCGGCTTTGATCTCCTGGCCGAGGATGAACTCGCCCGGCCCGTCCAGCCGAAGCTCGACGAGGTGGCGCGCAGGCTCGACGTTGGCCTCCTTGAAGTGCCCAGTCACCGGTTTGCTCGGTCTACGGGCGACCCCAAAAGCCAACTGCACGGCGGTGTAGCCGTCGGTACTTGGAGTCTTCACCTGCGCGACACGGCAGGGACCGGCCTCGACGACCGTGACGGGAACGGCGTGACCGTTCTCGTCGAATACCTGAGTCATCCCGATCTTTCGACCGAGGATCCCTTTCACCTCTGCCATGAGCTTCTTTGTGCCTCTCTCTACTCGTTAAAGCTTGAGTTCGATGTCGACGCCGGCAGGTAGATCGAGCCGCTGGAGCGAATCGACCGTCTTCGGCGTCGGATTGACGATGTCGAGCAACCTCTTGTGCGTCCGCATCTCGAAGTGCTCGCGCGAATCCTTGTCTTTGTGCGGCGAGCGGATCACCGTGTAGATGGAACGCTCTGTAGGAAGCGGGATCGGGCCGTTGACGCTCGCACCTGTGCGCGTCACCGTCTCGACGATCTTCTTCGCCGATTGGTCTATGACCTCGTGGTCATAGGCCTTCAACCTGATCCGGATCTTCATTCCGCTCGCCACCGGGCTATTCGACGATCTTCGTGACTCGCCCGGCGCCCACGGTGCGGCCACCCTCACGGATGGCGAAGCGCAGACCCTCGTCCATGGCTACCGGCTGGTGCAGTTCGACGTCCATCTCGGTGTTGTCACCCGGCATGACCATCTCGGTCCCGGACGGCAGCTGCACCGAGCCGGTCACGTCCGTGGTCCGGAAGTAGAACTGAGGACGGTAGTTGCTGAAGAACGGCGTGTGACGGCCGCCTTCGTCCTTGGACAGGATGTACACCTGAGCCTTGAACTTCGTGTGCGGCGTGACGCTACCCGGCTTTGCGAGGACCTGACCGCGGCGCACGTCTTCCTTCTTGGTGCCTCGGAGCAGGATCCCGGCGTTGTCCCCGGCCTGCGCCTCATCGAGCATCTTGCGGAACATCTCGATTCCGGTCACCACGGTCTTCGAGGTCTGCGGCTCGATCCCGACGATCTCGATCTCCTCGCCTACCTTGAGCATGCCCTGCTCGACCCTTCCGGTGACTACCGTTCCTCGACCCGTGATCGTGAAGACGTCCTCGATCGGCATCAGGAAAGGCTTCGCCGTGTCGCGCTCGGGCTCGGGGATGTACTCGTCGACGTTCTTCATCAGCTCGATGATCTGACTCGCCGCCTCCTCGTCGCCGTCCAGCGCCTTGAGCGCCGACACGCGGGCCACGGGGACGTCGTCGCCGGGGAACTCGTACTCGCTGAGGAGCTCCCGCACCTCGAGCTCGACGAGATCGAGAAGCTCGGGGTCATCGACCATGTCGACCTTGTTCAGCGCCACGACGATATAGGGAACGTTCACCTGTCGAGCGAGCAGCACGTGCTCGCGCGTCTGCGGCATCGGACCGTCCGCTGCGGACACGACCAGGATCGCCCCGTCCACCTGGGCGGCGCCGGTGATCATGTTCTTGATGTAGTCGGCGTGCCCGGGCATGTCGACGTGGGCGTAGTGCCGGTTCTCCGTCTCGTACTCGATGTGCGAGATGGCGATCGTGATGCCGCGCTCCTTTTCCTCAGGAGCGTTGTCGATCTCCTCGAAGGAGGAGAACGTGACTTCCGGGTTGTTGTCGGACAGAACCTTGGTGATAGCTGCTGTCAGGGTTGTCTTCCCATGGTCGATGTGACCCATGGTTCCGATGTTTACGTGCGGCTTATTCCGCTCGAACTTCTTCTTTGCCATCGCCTCTCCTTCTCCTACTTGTCGACCGGTTCGCCACGAACCGCTGCAACAACGTCTTCTGCAATTGACTTGGGCGTTTCCTGATAAGAGTTGAACTGCATCGTGTAGGTCGCGCGGCCTTGAGTACGGCTGCGGAGCTCGGTTGCGTAGCCGAACATCTCGGCGAGTGGAACCTGCGCGCGAACGATCCGGTCCGAGCCACGCTGATCCATTTTCTCGATGCGGCCGCGACGACCGGAAAGGTCGCCGATCACATCTCCCATGTACTCCTCGGGCGTGACCACCTCGACGTCGAAGATCGGTTCGAGCAAAGCGGGTCCGGCCTTCCTGACCGCGTCCTTGAAGCCCATCGACCCAGCGATCTTGAACGCCATCTCCGACGAGTCGACGTCGTGATACGAGCCGTCGGTCAGCGTGACGCGCACGTCCACCACCGGATACCCGGCCAGCACACCTGAAGCCATCGCTTCCTGGACCCCGTGGTCCACCGCTGGGATGTACTCCGTCGGGATCCGTCCGCCGGTGATCTTGTTGATGAACTCGTAACCCCCGCCCGGGCCCGTGGGCTCGAGGTTGAGCACGACGTGGGCGTACTGACCTTTACCACCTGTCTGCTTGACGTAGCGGGTCTCGGCTTTCGCGATGGAATCGCGGATCGTCTCTCGATAAGCGACCTGCGGCTTACCGACGTTGGCCCCCACCTTGAACTCCCGCAGGAGGCGGTCGACCAGCACCTCGAGGTGAAGCTCACCCATCCCGGAAATGATCGTCTGACCGGTGTCTTCGTCCGTGTGAACGCGGAAGGTTGGATCCTCTTCGGACAGTTTCTGGAGGCCGTTGCCCAGCTTATCGGAGTCCACTTTGGACTTCGGCTCGATCGCAACATCGATCACGGGAGTTGGAAAGACCATCTCTTCGAGAAGCACCGGATTCGTCGGGTCGCACAACGTGTCCCCGGTCAAGGTCTGCTTGAGACCCACCACCGCGACGATGTCGCCGGTGAACACGACGTCCTTATCTTCACGGTGGTTAGCGTGCATCTGGAGGATCCGACCGATGCGTTCTTTACGATCCCGCGCCGAGTTGGTCACCGCGTCGCCACTCTTCAAAGTGCCTGAATAGACCCGTAGATAAGTGAGGCGGCCGACGTAGGGATCGCTCATGATCTTGAAGGCCAGCGCCGCGAACGGTTCATTGTCCTGGGGCGCGCGCTCTGCGGGCTCGCCGCTGATCGGATGATGTCCCTCGTACGGCGGCAGGTCGCTAGGGCTCGGGAGATACCAGCAGATAGCGTCCAGCAGTGGCTGCACTGCCTTGTTCTTGAACGCCGTACCGCAGAAGACCGCCGTGATCTGGTTCTCGAGAGTGGCCCGACGGATCGCCTTGCGGATGGCGTCCACGTCGGGGTCATCCTCGGCGACGTAGGACTCCATGATGTTCTCGTCGTAGTCCGCGAGGGCCTCGATCAGATCGTGCCGGTACTGGTCTGCTTGTTCCTTGAGGTCGTCCGGGATGGGCCGGTCTTCCCACTCCTCGCCCATCCCCTCGGAGGGCCAGTAGTGAGCCACCATCGTGACCAGGTCGACCACGCCGTGGAAATCGTCCTCTTTACCGATCGGAAGCTGAAGAACGACCGGTCGCGTGTTGAGGCGGTCCCGGATCATGTCGACGGTACGGAAGAAGTCCGCGCCGATCCGGTCCATCTTGTTCACGAAACACATACGAGGGACCTCGTACCGGTCGGCTTGGCGCCACACCGTCTCGGACTGCGGTTCGACCCCTGCAACGGCGTCGAATACGGCGACGGCCCCGTCAAGAACCCGCAGACTTCGCTCGACCTCGACCGTGAAGTCAACGTGGCCGGGAGTGTCGATGATGTTGATCCAGTAGCCCTTCCAGTGGGCGGTCGTGGCCGCAGATGTGATCGTGATGCCGCGCTCCTGCTCCTGGACCATCCAATCCATCACCGCGGCGCCCTCGTGGACCTCGCCGATCTTGTACGTGCGGCCCGTGTAATAGAGGATGCGCTCGGTCGTCGTGGTCTTGCCCGCATCGATGTGGGCCATGATCCCGATATTGCGAGTCCGATTAAGCGGGTACTCGCGCGCGATCGGCCCACCGCTCTTTACCTCGCGGAGTTGCGGGCGATCCTGTTGCTTCTGCTTCGCTGCTGCTTCAGCCATCTCTCTCCTCAGAAACGTTCCGGGACATCGCGTCCTCAGGAACGCATCACCATCTGTAGTGCGCGAAAGCCTTGTTCGCCTCGGCCATCTTGTGCATGTCTTCGCGCCGCTTCACCGCGCCCCCGGTACCACCGGAAGCATCGAGTACCTCGGCCGCGAGGCGATCGGCCATGCTGCGTTCTCTGCGGCTGCGCGAGAACGTCACCAGCCACCGGATCGCCAGGGTGGTCCCCCGGCGGGAGATCACCTCGACCGGGACCTGATAGGTGGCTCCTCCAACCCGTCGCGAACGAACCTCGAGCAGCGGCTTGATGTTGTCGACCGCCTTCTTGAGGATCGGGAGCGGGTCACGTCCGGTTTTCTCAGCAACCTTAGCCAGGGCTTCGTACACGACCCGGTCGGACAGCCCCTTCTTCCCGCGGGTCATGATCCGGTTCTGGATCTGGGTCACCAGAGCGGAGTTGTAGACGGGGTCAGGGATGAGCTCGCGCCTGGGAGCGGGTCCTTTACGAGGCATCAGGCGCCGCCTTTCTTGGCACCGTACTTCGATCGGGACTTCGTTCGGTCACGTACCCCTGCGGTGTCGAGGGCGGCGCGCACGATCTTGTAGCGCACGCCCGGGAGGTCCTTCACGCGACCCCCGCGCACGAGCACGATCGAGTGCTCCTGGAGGTTGTGGCCGATGCCTGGGATGTACGCGGTGATCTCGATTCCGGAGGTGAGGCGAACGCGAGCGACCTTACGCAGCGCGGAGTTCGGTTTCTTGGGCGTGTTCGTGTACACGCGGGTGCAAACACCGCGGCGCTGCGGCGACCCCTTGAGGGCCGGCGACTTCGATTTTTCCTTCTTCGTTTCACGCCCTTGACGGACGAGTTGCTGAATGGTCGGCAACCTGTTCCTTTCCGCTGCAACCGATCCACGCTCCCGGGCCTCTTTGGACCCGGATGCCTCACCTCTATGGACCTCACGGCGACCGCGTACACCTCGCCTCGAGGCCGTTTGTGCGTCACGATCCGAGAGATAGGGGCCGGGCGACCACGGGGGTCAGCCTCGGATGTCCTCTCGACGACGCTTACGTGCGTCCGGCGATGTACCCAACTTCGACGGTTCCCCGTGAGGGCCTGCCGAAGCTCACCGGACTCGGGTTTGCTCCCAGTCCTTCAAACGTCTACCAACACGTCTGGGACGCGCGGAGCGTCCCCGGAGGGGGACGACCGCCAAGGATAGGTGAGGCGCCCGGTTCGGTCAACCGGGCGCCTCAGACACCTTGCTTATTCGGCTGCTTGAGAGACCTCTTCGGCCTCGTCGGTCGAAGCTCCGTTGTCGGTTCCGTCCGGCACCGCCTTCAAGCCGGCTCCGGGAGAACCGAACAGCTCCCGCGCGGCGGAGGCCGCGTCGTCTTCGTCGACGCTCCGGGGCGGCAGTCCGAACATGGCCCGAGCTTCCTCGTCGCTCATCGCGCCCTTACCGGTAGCCTCCACGCGGGTGGAGCGGTAGCGGGGCATCCCGGTGCCGGCCGGGATCAGCTTGCCGATTATGACGTTCTCCTTCAGGCCCAGGAGCGGATCGGACTTGCCCCTGATGGCGGCCTCGGTGAGGACCCTGGTGGTCTCCTGGAAGGAGGCGGCCGACAACCACGATTCCGTGGCCAGCGACGCCTTGGTGATCCCCATCAGCACCGGCCGAGCGGTCGCAGCCTCGCCACCGTTCGACACCACGGTCTCATTCGATTCGGCGAACACCCTTGCGTCGACCAGCTCGCCGGGAAGGAACTCGGTCTCGCCCGGCTCGACCACGGTGACCTTGCGCAGCATCTGCCGCACGATGACCTCGATGTGCTTGTCGTGGATCGGGACTCCCTGGCTCCGGTACACGCTCTGGACCTCGGCTACGAGGTAGTTCTGCACCTCACGCTGGCCCATCACATCGAGGATCTCGTCTGGGTCTTTAGAACCCTCGGTGAGAGCGTCCCCAGCCTGCACGTCGTCGCCGTGGCGCACTCGCAGTCGGGCGTGGCGCGGGACCTTGTAAGGGATCGGCTCGCTGCCGTCATCCGGGATCACTTCGATCACCCGAGTGCGCTCGTCCTCCTGGATGTCGACCCGGCCCGAGGCTTTCGCGATCTCGGCCTTCCCCTTGGGGGTCCGAGCCTCGAACAGCTCGACCACTCGGGGCAAACCGTGCGTGATGTCTTCGCCGGCCACACCGCCGGTGTGGAAGGTACGCATCGTCAGCTGGGTGCCGGGCTCACCGATCGACTGGGCCGCGATGATCCCGACCGCTTCGCCGAGCTCGATCAACCTGCCGGTCGCCATCGATGCTCCGTAGCACTTCTGGCAGACGCCGTGACGTGCGTCGCAGGTGAGAGCCGAACGGGCCCTAACCTGCTCGACCCCCGTTTCGAGGATCGCGTCGCGAACCTCGGGAGTGACGAGATCGCCACTCGCCGCGACGACCGTCTTGTCGGGCGCGATGGCGTCCTCCAGGAGGGCGCGGCCCAGAAGCTTCTGCTTGAGGAAGGGACGCTGCTCCTCGATGTTAAGAGTGACGCCGCGATCGGTCCCACAATCCTCTATGCGGATCAGGACCTCCTGCGAGACGTCGACCAGACGACGGGTGAGGTAGCCCGAGTCGGCAGTCCTCAGAGCCGTGTCGGCAAGACCCTTTCGAGCACCGTGCGTCGAGATGAAGTACTCGAGCACCGTCAGGCCCTCGCGGAAGTTAGCTCGGATCGGACGGGGGATGATCTCGCCTCGTGGGTTGGCGACGAGTCCACGCATACCTGCGATCTGACGCAGCTGCATGATGTTTCCTCGGGCTCCCGAGTTGGCCATCATCCAGATGGGGTTGAGCTCGTCGAATCCCGCCTCCATCGCGTCACGGACACGGTCGGTGGCCTCGGTCCACACCTCGATGAGCTCCTGCCGGCGCTCTTCCTCGGTGATGACGCCGCGGCGGTACTGGGTCTCGATCTTCTCCGCTCGCTTCTCGTGCTCCGCCAGGATCTTCGGCTTCTCAGCGGGGGTCGTCACGTCATCGAGTCCGATCGTCACGCCGGACTTGGTCGCATACATGAAACCGGTTGCCTTCAGTGCGTCGAGGATCTCGGCGAGGTCCTTCTTGCCGAAGATCCGTGCGCACCGGTCGACCAGTGCCGACAACTCCTTCTTCTTGATGGTGGAGTCCTGAAACGGGAACACCTCAGGGAACGCCCGGTTCAGGATCACGCGCCCCGCCGTCGTCTCCTTGAGGCGACCGGGGTTGGCGTCGTACTCCTCCTGGGGCTCTTCTTCGAAGCGCTTGAGCCCACGCACCTTCACCCGGGCGTGGATGCCCACCACCTTGGCGTCGTAAGCCTTGAAGAGCTCGTCCGCCGAGGAGAACACGCGCCCCTCACCGTCCTCGCCGTCCTTCGCGACGGTGAGGTAGTAAGCGCCGATGATGATGTCCTGCGTCGGAGCGACGATTGGGTCTCCATGAGCCGGTGACAGCACATTGTGTGCCGACAGCATCAGGATGCGGGCCTCGGCCTGCGCTTCCGCTGACAGCGGTACATGCACGGCCATCTGGTCACCGTCGAAGTCGGCGTTGAACGCAACGCAGACGAGCGGGTGGATCTGGATGGCCTTGCCTTCGACGAGCACAGGCTCGAAGGCCTGGATGCCCAAACGGTGAAGCGTCGGCGCTCGGTTCAACAGAACCGGGTGCTCGTGGATGATCTCCTCGAGCACATCCCAGACGTGCGGGCGGCTTCTCTCGACCATGCGCTTCGCGCTCTTGATGTTCTGTGCGTGACCTAGATCCACCAGGCGCTTCATCACGAACGGCTTGAAGAGCTCGAGGGCCATCTGCTTCGGCAGTCCGCACTGATGCAGCTTCAGCTTGGGGCCCGAGACGATCACGGAACGACCGGAGTAGTCCACGCGCTTCCCGAGCAGGTTCTGACGGAAACGCCCCTGCTTTCCCTTGAGCATGTCAGACAGGGACTTGAGGGCCCGGTTGCCCGGCCCGGTCACCGGCCGTCCACGACGACCGTTATCGAACAGGGCGTCGACGGCCTCCTGGAGCATGCGCTTCTCGTTGTTGACGATGATCTCGGGGGCGCCCAGGTCCAGCAGCCTCTTGAGGCGGTTGTTCCGGTTGATCACGCGCCTGTAGAGGTCGTTGA
>JALZJQ010000181.1 GCA_030859685.1 Actinomycetota bacterium
CGGCATGTCGCGGGCATTCCGGACGATCTTGGTGGCCGACTTCGTGACCGGTTCGGCCGCGGTGATCCTGTTCTTCCTGGCCGTAGGGCCGGTCCGAGGGTTCGCACTGACGCTCGGGCTGGCGACCCTGATCGACGTCCTGATCGCGTACTTCTACACGAGATCGGCCGTTCACCTGCTCGCCCGCACCAGGTTCTTCTCGTCCGGTCGCTTCATCGGGATGCGCGACGCCTTGGGCGTGGGGGGGACGGCGTGAACCAACGCGCCGAAGAGAAAGCCCCGAACGGTCCTCGACCTCCGGGCGCACTGCGTCGCATCTACCGCGGCGACACCGATATCGACTTCATCGGGAAACGGAAGCTCTGGTTCTTGATCTCGGCCGGCGTTCTGCTGGCCTGCATCGCGATCATCACCTTCTCGGGGTTGACGTTCGGCATCGAGTTCGAAGGCGGCATCCAGATCCAGGCCCCCGTTCCCGAGGGCGGACCTCTGGGCGCCGAATCCAATAGCGACGTCGTGACCGGGGTGCGATCCGCGCTGGAGGGAGAGGGCGCGGACGATGCCCAGATCCAGGTCTTCACCAACGATGAGGGCCGTGGCCTCACCGTGCAGAGCAAGGAGATCGCGGACCCGGAGTCGCAGGAGCAAGCGGTGCAGATCGTGTCGGACACCGTGGGGGCTCCGATCACCGACATCGGGAGCCAGAGGATCGGCAGCAAGTGGGGGGGCGAGATCACCCGCTCCGCTGTGCGGGCGCTGATCATCTTCGTGATCGTGGTGACGCTCTTCATCTCGTGGCGCTTCGAGTGGAAGATGGCGGTAGGCGCCTTGGCGGCGCTGATCCACGACCTTCTTGTAACCGCCGGTGTGTACGCGCTCGTCGGATTCGAGGTAACCCCCTCGACGGTCATCGCCCTCCTGACGATCCTCGGTTACTCGCTCTACGACACACTCGTCGTGTTCGACAAGGTCGAGGAGGACACGACTCTCTACGCAGCCACCGGAAAGATGACCTACGAATCGGCCGCCAACGTGGCCATGAACGAGGTGTTCATGCGGTCGCTCAACACCTCTTTGACGACGCTTCTGCCGGTCGGCGCCCTTCTCGCGGTTGGGACCGGTTTGCTCGGAGCGTCCACGCTCAAGGATCTGTCGCTGGCCCTGCTCGTCGGCATCCTTTCGGGAACCTACTCATCGGTGTTCGTGGCAACCCCCGTGCTTACGGTCCTCAAGGAGCGTGAGCCGCGTTACCGAAACGTGCGCGAGAAGGTGCTGCGTGAGGCTCAACGTCAGACCCCGGCGCCGGCTCTGGCGGGCGCGACGGCCCCCTCCGGCGACGGCTCGGGGGAGCCGGTTCCCGTCGCCTCAAGTGGGGTAGCGTCGCGGCCGGCCACCGCGTCACCGTCGCAGGTTCCGGCCCGGGCTAGGGTCGGCACGAAGAAGTCGAAGCGTCGCAAGAGACGCTAGGGGGAAGGCGAGTTGCAGGCAGAGCGAGAGCGCGACCACGAGTGGCTCAAGGATTTCATCCGCGATATCCCGGATTTCCCCAAAGAGGGAGTGACGTTCAAGGACATCACGCCGCTCCTTGCCGATAAGAAGGCGTTCACGTACACGATCGACGCGATCGCGCACCACTTCGATCGTGACGAGGTCGACAAGGTGCTCGGTATAGAGGCGCGTGGGTTCATGGTCGCGGCCCCCTTGGCGTACCGGTTCACGGCAGGCCTCATCCCCGTCCGCAAGAAAGGCAAGTTGCCGTGGCACGTCGAGTCCCAGTCCTACGAGCTCGAGTACGGACATGACCACCTCGAATTGCACAAGGACGCGATCGAACCGGGGGAACGGATCCTTATCGTCGACGATGTCCTCGCGACGGGGGGGACCGCACGTGCGACCGCCCAGCTAACCGAGGTCTGTGGAGGGAAGGTGGCGGGGTTGGCCACCATCATGGAATTGTCGTTCCTGGAGGGGCGCGCCAAGTTGTCTGGTTACGACTTTTTCAGCCTCATCTCTTACTAGGTTCCTGCGCGACCCCACCCGAGCAAGCCGACCTCCGGCCCATTTCTCCCAACCCCCTTCCGCCGGTCCCTCACCCTCCCTAGGCTGCGGGGATGACAGCAGGGGGAAGATTGCAAGAACGTCGGTCTCTTAAGTACATCAGGCTTGCGGCGTACCTGGCGAAGCAGCCGTCTGACGTCACGCGCGTCTCGATGTCGTTTCACGAGTTCGAGGACATCCTCGGGGAGACCCTTCCCGAGAACGCTCGGTACCCCTCCTGGTGGCGCAACGATCCTCGCAAGATGCACAGTCGCGCGTGGCTCACGGCGGGGTGGGAGACCGAGGGCATGCCCGGAGAGGGCGAGCGGGTCGAATTCGTCCGCAGATCCGACGGAGATATCTGACCAGAAGGTCGGGCCGCGTACATCCGTGCTCGTAAGATGAGCTATGGCCCACTCGCCCGACCCAGCCAGAGAACGGGAGCATATGAACCCTCCCGACCCGGCACCGGCTTCGCCGGCACGCCCCGACGCGGTGTCTGATGCGCCGGCACCGCCCCGGACGCCCGACAGCGCGCGCGGGGTAAAGGCGGTCCTGAAGAAGGTTCGATCCCAACGCCAGCCGAGCGATCCCGCCTTCGAGGGGCTCCTCAAAGAGGTCCGGGCGAAACGACCCAAAGCCAACACGAAGGCGATCGAGCGTGCCTATTGGATCGCCGAGCGCGCACACGCGGGGCAGACCCGGAAGTCGGGGGATCCGTTCATCACGCACCCCCTCAACGTGGCGATGATCCTGGCCCAGTTCGGCCTCGATGAGACCACCATCTCCGCAGCTCTCTTGCATGACGCGGTTGAGGATACCTCGTTGTCGCTGGTAGACGTCGAGCAGGAGATGGGCTACGACGTAGCCCAATTGATCGACGGAGTAACCAAGCTCGAGAGGATCAAGTTCCGCTCTGCCGAGCAGAGCCGCGCCGAGAACCTCCGGAAGATGATCGTTGCGACCGCCAAAGATGTGCGTGTTCTGTTGATCAAGATCGCGGATCGTCTGCACAACATGAGGACGCTGGCTCCCCTGAAACCAGAGAAGCGGGTGCTGATAGCGCGCGAGACACTCGAGATCTATGCGCCGTTAGCTCACCGACTTGGCATGTACGCCACCAAGTGGGAGCTGGAGGACCTGGGGTTCGCGACGCTCCATCCGAAACGCTTCGAGGAGATCGAGGCGCTGGTGTCACAGCGCCAGCCCGAACGAGAGCGGGTGCTCGACGAGGTTTGCGAGGACATCCAGAAGAAGCTCGGCGAGGTGAAGATCAAAGTCGAGGTCTCGGGGCGACCGAAGCACCTGTATTCGATCTACGAGAAGATCGTGCTACGGGGGAAGCAATTCGACGAGATCTTCGACCTCGTTGGGATCCGCGTGGTGGTCGAATCGGTTCGAGACTGTTATGCCGCGCTGGGGGCGATCCACACGTTGTATAGGCCCGTGCCGGGCCGCTTCAAGGATTACATCGCGATGCCCAAGTTCAACATGTACCAGTCCCTGCATACGACCGTGATCGGGAACGCCGGGCGACCCATGGAGATCCAGATCCGCACGCAGAAGATGCATAAGGCGGCGGAGTTCGGGATCGCCGCTCATTGGCTGTACAAGGAGCAAACGCGCGGGAAGGTACCGGAGGAAGAGATCGCCTGGCTACAACGTGTCATGGATTGGCAGCGGGAGTCGGCCGATCCGAAGGAGTTCATCGAGTCGCTGAAGATCGACCTGTACGCCGACGAGGTCTTCATCTTCACGCCGAAGGGCGACGTGGTCGCGCTGCCCCGCGGCGCTACTCCCATCGACTTCGCGTACTCCATCCATACCGAGGTCGGACACAGGACGGTGGGATCTCGGGTCAACGGGCGGTTGGTATCCCTCAACCACGAGCTCACCTCAGGAGACTCCGTCGAGGTCATCACGTCGAAGGGATCCACCGGCCCATCTCGGGACTGGCTGCATATCGCGCAGACACCGCGGGCGCGCAACAAGATCCGGCAGTGGTTCTCCAGGGAACGGCGTGAGGACGCTTTAGCTCAGGGTCGTGACGAACTCCAGCAAAGCATGCGCAAGCAGGGCCTACCCGTGGACAAGATCTCCAAGGGGGGGATCCTCGGGCAGATCTCTGATGAGTTGAAGTATCCGGACCTCGATTCGATGCACGTCGCGATCGGCGAGGGACGGTTGTCGACCCAGTCGGTGACCACCAGGGTGCTTCGCCTCTTCGAGCCGGAACCGGACGAGGAGGTCATCCCCGAGGAACCACGCCGGCGTCGCACGCTGAAACCGCGCGGCAAAGGGGTCATCGTGGAAGGGCATGACGATCTCCTCGTGCGGCTGGCGCAATGCTGCACGCCGATGCCTGGGGATCCCATCATCGGGTTCCTTACTCGCGGGCGAGGTGTGTCCGTGCATCGCGTCGATTGCCCGAACGCTCGGGCACTACAGACCGCCGATGAAGGCCGGATGAGCGAGGTCTGGTGGGACACACGGCAGCAGAGCACCTTCACCGCCGCCATCCAGGTCGAAGCCCTCGACCGCACCAAGCTCTTGCGCGATGTCACGTCGGCGATCTCCGACCAGGGCATCCACATCATCTCCTCAACCACGCGGACCGGACGGGATGGGATCGCCACCCTGACCTTTACTCTGGAACTGGCGGATCCCAGTCACCTTCAGCACGTCATCCAGAGCGTGAGGCGGGTCGACTCGGTGTTCGATGCGTCGCGTGTGGTTCCATCTGCGGCGCGCGGGTAAGCGTCCGTAGTGACTAGCCGCCTTCGATCCCTCTTCTTAGCTCGTCCCGCGACGGTGGCGATGTTCGTCGCCTGTGGTCTTCTCGGGTCCTGCACCCACGGGGACGATTTCACGTCTCCGCAGGCCGCCGAGCCGGCGGACGCTTTCGTGGCTGCTTGGAGTGAAGGGGACGCGGCCGCGATGGTCGACCTCTTCGACGCCGATTCCGCTCCCGAATGGTCAGAACGACGGCTCGACCGCTTGTTGGGGTCCATGGTGGATGGTGTCGTTCAGTCAGTGAACGTGGCTCGCAACGGAGACGTCACCCAACCCGAGGTGGGGTCCGAGGAGGAGCTCGAGGAGGGTGGGCTGGAGGCGACCGTGCCGTACACGGTGTCGTATGGATCGGAGACCCTAGAGGAGCCGACCTCGCTCGAGGGGGAGTTCGAGATGACCTACGACGTCGATTCCGAGCGGTGGGGGGTCGTGTGGAGTAAGGACCTCTTGTGGCCCGGCATCCAGGGAGCCGCAGGATTCGACGTCAAGTCGAGATGGCCCGCCCGGGCGGCGATACTCGACCGCAATGGCCGCCGGCTGGCGCGAGGGACCGGGTCGTCGCGCTCCTATCCTTTCGGTTCTTCTGCTGGAACCACCATCGGTCACCTCGAGCCGGTGGATAGGGGAACCGCGGCCGCGAGCGACGGGACCTATCGGGAGGGAGACCTCATCGGTGCCTCGGGTCTCGAGCTGGCCTACGAGGAACGGTTGGCCGGCGTCCCGACGACGAAGCTGATCGTCGTCGATCGGAAGGGAAGCGCTCTCGACACCCTGGGAACGAGCCAGGGCAGCCCCGGCCGCCCTGTAAAGGCAACCATCGACATCAGGGTCCAGCAGGCAGCCGAGTCCGCCTACGGTGCAACGACCGGTGGCGCGGTGATCATGCATCCCGGCACGGGCGACCTGCTGGCGATCGTGTCTTCGTCGCCGTTCGATCCCAATGGCTATGTGGGCGTCGCCGGCGTCGAGCCATTCAACCGCGCCCTGTCCGGCCTCTATCCTCCGGGATCCTCGATGAAGGTCGTGACGGCCGCGGCCGCCCTCGACACCGGCACGGTCACGGCCACCACGCCGGTCACAGGACCTGCCAACTATCAGGGGGTCACGAACTTCGAATCGGGCGTGTACGCGACGATCCCGTTCTCCTCGGCCGTGAAGTTCAGCGTGAATACCGCCTTCGCACAGGTCGCGGAGGATCTCGGAGGCAAGAGGATGACGCGCTACGCGCGGGCCTTCGGCTTCAACGGTGATCCGACGATGGCATTGGATGCGAGCGCGTCTTCGTTCCCTCCTCCGGAGGATCTGAGCGATCTGATGTGGGGGTCGATCGGTCAGGCTCAGGTACTGGCCACTCCGCTCGTGATGGCGAACGTGTCGGCAACGATCGCGAACAACGGAGTCAGGATGGAGCCGCGCGCCACATTCCTCGATGACAAGGCCGGTGAACGTGCCATATCGCGAAGGACGGCGAGAACTATGAATCAGCTCATGCAGGGCGTCGTTCAGGGAGGCACGGGCGTGGCGGCCCAGAGCGTAGGCGTGCCCGTGGCCGGCAAGACCGGAACCGCGGAGGTCAGCATCGACGGGAAGATCAAGAACCACGCGTGGTTCACTGCCTTCGCTCCGGCGGCCGATCCGAAGGTGGCCGTGGCCGTGGTCTCGGAGCTCGGGGGCATCGGGGGACAGGTGGCGGCTCCCCTCGCCGGCTCGATACTCCGGAGCGTGCTGCCCTACGTCCGATGAGAGCCGTCGTCCAGCGCGTCTCGTCCGCCCGGGTGCTGGTCGACGGAGAAACGGTGGGGGCCATCGGGAGCGGAGTGGCGGTGTTGCTCGGCATCGCGCCGGAGGATGCCGATCCAGAGGTCAGTTGGGCGGCCGACAAGATCGCTCACCTCCGTATCTTCAACGACGCGGACGGCAAGATGAACCTCTCGTTGTTGGATGTCGGAGGCGAGGCTCTTCTCGTATCGCAATTCACCCTGTACGGCGATGCCCGTAGAGGCAGGCGCCCCTCGTTCGTGAAGGCTGCTCAGGGCCCCGAGGCCGAGCGGATCTACGAGAAGGTGAAGGAAGCACTGACGGGCCTGGGCATCAAGACGGCCACGGGACGTTTCGGCGCCATGATGAACGTCGAGCTGACCAACGACGGGCCAACCACGATCCTGCTGGACTCAGAAAGGGCGTTCTGACCCCAGCTAGCCCTTGAGGGTGCGGCGCGCTGCGTCCAGGATCGCGTCGGGGGTTAGTCCGAACTGGGCGAGGATCTCGTCCGGTTTCCCCGATGTCGCGTAGGTGTCGCCGACGTTTACGAACGCCATCTTCGTAGGGTGCCGCTCCGCCAGAGCCATGGCAACCGTGGCGCCGAGCCCCCCGTAGGCCATGTGCTCTTCCGCCACGACGATCCCCTTGGTCTCGACCGCGGCTTGCTCGAGGGTTTCGCTGTCGATCGGTTTCACGGTGTGGAAGTCGAGCACCCGGGCCTCGATGCCATCGTCCGCAAGAGCTTGTGCGGCGTCGAGCGCCATCGCCACCATGATGCCGTTCGCGACGAGCGTGATGTCGTCTCCTTCACGCACCGTATTGGCGCGCCCGACATGCAACTCCGGCCCGTTCGGGTACACGACCGGGACGTTCGGCCGCCCGCAGCGCAGGAAGGTGGGCCCCTCGCGCTCGATCATCGCTTGCGTTGCCGCGCGCGCGCTGGGCGCATCGGCAGGGACGATGACCGTCATCCCGGGGAAGGCACAGGCTTGCGCGACGTCTTCGATCGCCATCTGCGACGGTCCGTCCTCGCCGATGGAGATGCCCGCATGAGTGCCGACGAGCTTCACGTTCTGGTTCGGGAACGCAACGCTCATCCTGATCTGGTCGAAGGCGTTCGAGAGGAGAAAGGTGGAGAAGGAAGCGACCACCGGGATCTTGCCGCTGGCGGCGAGGCCTGCCGCGATCCCGACGAGGTTCGATTCCGCGATCCCTGCGTTGAAGAAGCGATCCGGATACTTGGCCTTGAACTTGTTCGTGTAGGTCGAGTTGTTCACGTCCCCGTCCACGACGACGACGCGCTCGTCCGCACCCGCTTCGGCCAGCGCCTCGCCGAACGCGGCGCGGGTGGAGTCTCCAACCTCGAGGTCCACCCGGGTCATACCGAAGGTCATGCCGGTGCTCCTATCTCTTCGAGGGCCTTGGCTTCTTCTTCCGGCGGGATCGGCTTGCCGTGCCAGTTGCCGGGGTCGGCCTCCAACAGAGAGACGCCCTTGCCCTTCACGGTCCTGGCGATGATCGCCTGTGGCCGGCCCTCGACTCCGCGTACCCAGTCGAACGCATCGGTGACCTCGTCGAGTGAGTGCCCGTCGATCTCCCGGGCCGCCCAACCGAACGCCTCGTACTTCTGGGTGAGCGGGTCGAGCGGCTGGATATCCGCCACTGCCCCCGTCTGCTGGTATCCGTTGTGATCGACGATGCAGGTGAGATTGTCCAGCCCGTGATTCCCGGCGTACATCACCGCTTCCCACAGCTGGCCTTCGCCGCTCTCCCCGTCCCCCACGATCACGTAGACCCGTGAGTCCCTAGCGTCGAGTCGCGCCGCGAGCGCGTGGCCCACTCCGATCGAAAGCCCTTGACCCAGAGAGCCGGTGGACGCCTCGACTCCCGGAAGCCGGTTCATGTTGGGATGGCCCTCTAAGGGGGAGCCGATCTTGCGTAGCGTCGCAAGGTCTTCGGTGGGGAAGTAGCCGGCTTCGGCCAGGACCGAATAGAGGCCCGGCGCAGCATGACCCTTGGAGAGGATGAACCGATCCCGATCGGGATCTTGAGGGTTGGCCGGGTCGTAGCGCAACACGCCGCCGAAGAACAAGACTGTGCACAGCTCGACCATGGAGAGCGAGCTGGATGGATGCCCCGAGCCGGCTTCGGTCGTGGCGACGACGATGTCGCGGCGGATCCTGCGGGTCAGCTCCTCGAGCTTGGGTCGCTCCTCCGTGCGTGCTTGCGGCATGGCCCCTCCAGGTCGACTCTCGCTTCGGCGCTATCCAACCACATGAGGGTAGGGGGACTATCGTGCGTGCCGGTGCGCGAGAACCCGGCGAGGGGCGCCGGCGCCGAGCGCCTTTAGGATGAGCCGATGGCCGACGACGACAGATCTTTCAGCGCGCCCAAGGGTACGAACGATCTGCTTCCACCCGAATCCTGGAGGTGGCAGGAGATCACCCGCAGGGCTATGGATTCCTTCGCGGCTGCGGGCTACTCGCCCGTGGAGACGCCGGCCTTCGAGCACACGGAGGTCTTCCTCCGCGGCGTCGGCGAGGCCAGCGAGGTCGTCGGGAAACAGATGTACACGTTCGAGGACCTCGGCGGCCGCTCGCTAACACTGCGCCCGGAAGGGACTGCGCCGGTGGTCCGGGCGGTGCTCGAACACGGCCTCGACCGCGGGGCGCTGCCGGTAAAGCTCGCCTACGCGAGCGCGATGTTCCGGCAGGAGCGCCCCCAGAAGGGACGTTACCGGCAGTTCTTCCAGGTGGGGATAGAGGCGATCGGCTCGGACAGTCCGGTGGTTGACGCGGAGGTCGTCGAGGTCGGCTGGCGCTTCCTTCAGGACGAGGGGGTGGAGCCCCGTCTCCTTCTCAACTCGATCGGCCACCTCGACGGGTCGTGCAGGATCGGATACCTCGACACCCTGAGGTCGTGGTTGGAGCAGAACGCGGGCGCGCTCGCAGAGGAAGACCGCGCCAGGGTCACCGCCAACCCGCTCCGAACGTTCGATTCCAAGGAGCCGGCGACGGTCGAGGCGATGAAGTCCGCCCCATTGATAACGGATCATCTGTGCGACTCATGCCGGAAGCACTTCGGATCCGTCCGCACGCTGTTGAGTGACGTTGGGGTGCCGTTCGATGTCGACCCGACGCTGGTCAGAGGGCTCGACTACTACACGCGCACCGCCTTCGAGTTCGTCGCTGGTGGCCTGGGTGCCCAGAACGCCGTCGGCGGCGGGGGACGTTACGACGGTCTGTCGGAGTCCCTCGGGGGTCCTCCGCTCCCGGGTATCGGTTTCGCCCTAGGGCTCGACCGGATCGTGCTGTCGCAGCCCGGATCCGAGCCGCCTCGTGGTCCGGTCCGGGTCTACGTCGTCGCTCTTGGCGAGGAGGCGGCTCGCGCGGCGTTCGGCATCGTGACGAACCTGCGAACCGCCGGGATCGGGGCTGAGATGGACCTCGGCGGCCGGGGGATGAAGGGTCAGATGAAGGGAGCGGATCGCTCGGGGGCACGGTACGCCGTGATCCTGGGCGACGATGAGCTCGCGGCGGGGGAGGCGACGATCCGAGACATGACGTCGGGCGAACAGAGGCGAGTGCCCGTCGCTGAGATCGCACGGAGCGTCGAAACGTGATGCGGTCGCATCGTTGCGGCGATCTGCGGTCCGCCGACGCCGGGACGGGGGTCTCGTTGTGTGGCTGGGTTCATACGCGGCGGGATCACGGGGGCGTCACCTTCATCGATCTGCGCGATACATCCGGCCTGGTGCAGATCGTGTTCAACCCCGACACCTCGACCGAAGCACACGATGCCGCTCAGGAGCTTCGCAGCGAGTTCTGCATCCGCGTATCGGGCGAGGTTCGTGCTCGCAAGCAGGGCACGCTCAATCCGAAGCTCGCCACGGGCGACATCGAGATTGCGGCCGCCTCGATCGAGATCTTCTCGCGCTCCGAGACACCACCGTTCCAGATCGATCAGCAGCACGACGTCGACGAGATGCTACGGATGAAGTTCCGCTTCCTCGATCTGCGACGCGAGCGGATGCAGAAAAACCTCAAACTCCGTCACAGCATCATCGGTTCGATCCGGCGCTTCTTCGATGCAGAAGGGTTCGTCGAGATCGAAACGCCGATGCTGACCCGGTCGACCCCCGAAGGAGCGCGGGACTATCTGGTCCCGTCGCGCGTGCACCCGGGCTCCTTCTACGCGCTTCCGCAGTCGCCCCAGCTCTTCAAGCAGCTCTTCATGGTGGCGGGTCTCGACCGCTATTACCAGATCGTTCGCTGCTTCCGGGACGAAGACCAGAGGGCAGACCGTCAGCCCGAGTTCACGCAACTAGACCTGGAGATGTCTTTCGTGGATGTGGAGGACGTGCTCGACGTGACGGAGCGCATGTTCAAGTGCGTGTGGGCCGAGGTCCTCGATGTGGAACTTCCCGACTTCACGCGCATGACCTATGCGGAAGCGCTCGATCGCTTCGGCAGCGACAAGCCGGATGTGCGCTTCGGTCTCGAGCTGTTCGACCTCTCGGGGGTCTTCGAGTCAACCGAGGTGAAGGTTTTCCGATCGACGCTGGATACCGGGGGAGCGGTGAAAGGTCTGTGCCTCGAGGGGAAGGGCGATCTCGGGAGGAAGGATCTCGATGCCCTCGTGGAGGCGGCGAAGGGGCTCGGAGCCGGCGGCCTCGTGTGGGTGGGGATCGGGTCCGAGGGCCTGCGGTCTCCGCTCGACAAGTTCTTCTCAGAGGAGGAGCGCGCGGGATTGCGCGCGGCATCGGGAGCGGGTGAGGGAGACCTCCTGCTGATCGTCGCCGATCCGAGGATCGATCTGGTCCACAAGGTGCTCGGCGGACTCAGGAATCAGCTCGCGGAACGGTTCGACCTCATCCCCGATGTCGACCCCAAGAGCCCCGAGGCGTGGCGGTTCGTGTGGATCACGGACTTCCCATGGTTCGAGTGGAATGAGGATGCGGGTCGTTGGGACTTCATCCATCACCCGTTCACCGGTGTCGTCGAAGACACGATGCAGCACCTCGAGACGGATCCCGGCAAGGTGATCTCGAAGGCGTACGACATCACGCTCAACGGATGGGAGCTCGCCAGCGGAAGCATCAGGATCCACGATCGGGCCACCCAACAGAAGATGTTCGGTGCCCTGGGCATCAGCCCTGAAGAAGCGGAGGAGAAGTTCTCGTTCTTGCTGAGAGCGTTCCGATTCGGAGCCCCTCCGCACGGAGGCATCGCTCCGGGCATAGACCGGGTAGTCGCGCTTGCGGCCGGCGAGAGCAACATCCGCGAGGTCATCGCTTATCCCAAGACCCAGACCGCCTACGACCCCCTCACGGATGCCCCGGCCCCCGTGGCCCTCGAACAGCTCGCCGCCGTGCATCTCAAGTCCACGACCCCTCCACCGGAGGCCGAGCCCGGCTAGACCGCCGTTCCGGTCTCCGTGGGAGCATGGGTACGTGGACCTTTTCGACTCCTCGCTCGAGGATCGCTTCACGGAGTACGCGCCCCTCGCCGCGCGCATGCGCCCCACCTCGCTCGATGAGGTCGCGGGCCAGCAGCATCTGCTGGCGCCCGGTCGCGCGCTGCGCACCCTCATCCAGGCGGGGGACGTGTCCTCGATCATCCTGTGGGGACCGGCGGGAGCAGGAAAGACCACGCTTGCGAACGTCATAGCGGGCGCGGTGAATGCCCACTTCGAACCGATGTCGGCTGTCGCGTCCGGAGTGGCGGATGTCAGGAAGGTGATCGAGAAGGCCAAGGAGCGATTGGGTCAGCAAGGCACGAAGACCCTGCTCTTCCTTGACGAGATCCACCGGTTCAACAAGGCGCAACAGGACGCGTTGCTCCCTGCGGTGGAGAACGGCTGGATCGTGCTCGTCGGTGCGACCACCGAGAACCCATCGTTCGAGGTGAACTCACCGTTGATGTCGCGCAGTCTTCTGTTCCGGCTCGAGACGCTGTCCGAGGACGACATCCTCGGTATCGAGAGACGAGCGCTCGCCGACGCCGATCGTGGGCTGGCGAAGATGGATCTGAAGGTCGATGAGGAGGCCCTTCAGCACATCGCCCGGGGGAGCGGCGGGGACGCGCGCGCCGCCCTGAACGCGCTCGAGGCGGCGGCGGTTATGGCATCGGCTACCGATGGGGCCGTGGATCTTCGGGTGGCCGAGGAGGCTCTGCAGCGCCGGGCCCTTCCCTACGACAAGGCTGGGGACTGGCACTACGACGTCATCTCCGCGTTCATCAAGTCGATGCGGGGGTCGGATCCAGACGCAGCCGTCTACTGGATGGCGCGCATGCTGGATGCGGGAGAGCAGCCGCGCTTCGTGGCCCGCCGGATGGTCATCTTCGCAAGCGAGGATGTGGGGAACGCGGACCCAACGGCCTTGCAGGTCGCGGTGGCGGCGCATCACGCGCTCGAGTTCGTCGGCCTCCCTGAAGCCAAGCTCAACCTGTCCCAGGCGGTCATCTACCTCGCTCTCGCTCCGAAGTCGAACGCATCGGCGGTCGCCATCTGGAGCGCCGACGAGGACATACGTTCGAGCGGCCCCCTACCCGTCCCCGACCATCTTCGCGACTCACATGGACGCGCCTCGAAAGCAACTGGAGCAGGGCAAGGCTACGAGTATCCGCATGCTCGCGGCGGATGGGTCCAGCACGAGTATCTACCCGATGAGATGCGCGGCCGTCGTTACTTCAGAGCCATCTCGGGACGCGAATCCGAGCTCGCTCTCGAGCTCGAGGGGCAGAAGCAAGACGGCGGGGACGAGGGTGACCGCGAGGGAAGGGCGAGGTAGGGTTCGGTCATGGTCAAGTCGATCTTTTGGGTAGCGGTAGGAGCGGCAGGGGCACTTCAGGCGGATCGCTGGATGCGTCAGAAGCGTGACAGGTGGGCTCCGAGCGCGGTGACGGGCACGTTGCTGGACAAGGTCAATAAGAAGCTCGAGTCCAGGACGGATGCGAGACCCGGTTCGTAGACCCTCGGCCGTAGCGCGGGCAGTACCCTAAGCGGCCATGGATTCCCGCACCATCCGAGATCGATTCTTCGCGTTCTTTGCCGAGCGCGACCACACGCGGGTTCCGTCCTCCTCGCTCGTGCCGAACGACCCTTCTCTCCTGCTCACGAACGCGGGGATGAACCAGTTCAAGCCCTACTTCCTGGGCGAGCAGAGTCCCCCGTACAAACGTGCGATGAGCATCCAGAAATGCTTCCGCGCCACGGATATCGACGAGGTCGGAAAGACGTCCCGGCACCTCACCTTCTTCGAGATGTTGGGCAACTTCAGCTTCGGTGACTACTTCAAGGGAAGGGCATGCCCCTGGGCCTGGGAGCTCGTCACCGAAGGCTTCGGGATGGATCCCGACCTGCTGTGGGTGACCGTCTACGAGACCGACGACGAGGCCGCCGACATCTGGAGAGACGAGGTGAAGGTCGCTCCGGATCGCGTCCTACCGTGGGACAAGAAGGAGAACTTCTGGTCCATGGGAGTGGCCGGACCATGTGGACCGTGCTCCGAGATCTACGCGGACCGGGGCGAGAGGTTCGGCCCCGCCTCAGACGTCGGGCCGCAGGGCAACGCGGAGCGTTACGTCGAGATCTGGAACCTCGTCTTCATGCAGGACGATTGCAACGCAGCTCTGGAGCCGATCGGCGAGCTTCCGAAGAAGAACATCGACACGGGTGCCGGTCTCGAGCGCCTTGCGATCGTCCTGCAGGACGCGGAGTCGATCTACGACACCGACACCCTCGGCGGTCTGTTGCGCACCGCCGGCGAGTTGACCCACAAGAACTACGGCGACGACGACCGGACCGACAAGGCGCTTCGCGTGCTGGCCGATCATGGTCGCTCGCTCACCTTCCTCATCGGAGACGGCGTCCTTCCCTCCAACGAGGAGCGCGGCTACGTGCTCAGGCGCGTGATGCGAAGAGCGGTCCGGCATGCGCGCATGATGGGGCGGGCCGAACCGATCCTGCCGGCGCTGGTGGATGCCACGCTGGGGTTCATGGGCGACGCGTACCCAGAGCTGGCGGATCAACGCGACTTCATCATCGATGTAGCGGCTCGCGAAGAAGAGCGATTCGACGCGACCCTGAAGCAGGGGACGACGATGCTCGAGAGCGAGATACGAAGCGCGGTGTCGGCCGGGTCCGCGACGCTGTCCGGCGACGTTGCTTTTCGTCTTCATGACACCTGGGGTTTTCCCATCGACATCACGAACGAGCTCGCGGAGGAAGCCGGCCTCGAGGTCGACACCCCAGGCTTCGAGGGCCTGATGGCGGAGCAACGGCAGCGGGCTCGTGCGGCTCGGGTGGGCAGAGGAGACGAGCCCGCCGTGGAGGCCTTGACGCCCCTCGCCGAGGAGCGAGGTCCCACCGAGTTCCTCGGGTACGAGCATCTGTTCGCTTCCGGCGAGGTGCTCGGCATCGTCGATGGCGCCTCGTCGCGCCCCGTTGTCTCGGCCGGTGACGAAGTCGACCTCGTACTGGACCGCACCGTGTTCTACGCACAAGGCGGGGGCCAGGTCGGTGATCGGGGCGTCATCCGCTCGGCGGGCGGCTCCGCGACCGTTACCGAGACCCGTCCGCTCACCGCGGGCCTGACCGGACATCGCGTTGTGGTCGAGACCGGGGAGATCGCCGTGGGCGACGAGGTCCAGGTCGCCGTCGACCCCGCCTGGAGGCACGGCAGCGAGCGCGCCCATACGGCCACTCACATCCTTCACTGGGTTCTACGCGATCGCCTGGGAGAACACGCGCGCCAGGCCGGGTCGCTGGTGGAGCCGGGCCGCCTGAGATTCGACTTCAATCACTACGAGGCCCTGGGTGCCTCCCAGGTGCAGGACATAGGCGAGGAGGTACTCGAACGAGCGTTCCTCGATGACACCGTGCGCGCCTACGAGACCACCTTCGACTTCGCGCGATCTATCGGCGCCATGGCGATATTCGGCGAGAAGTACGGAGACTTCGTGCGCGTTGTGGAGGTGGGGGAGTACTCGAGGGAGCTCTGTGGTGGAACCCATGTCGCGCACACGAGCCAGATCGGCGTCGTGGTCGTCACGGCAGAAGGTTCCGTGGGGGCCAACCTCCGCCGTATCGAGATGCTGGTGGGCAAGGAAGGGATCGACCACCTTGCGAAGCGCGTTGCTGTGCTCGAACGAGCTGCCGATTCTCTGAAGACCCCACCCGAGGATGTCGCCGAGCGCGTGGAGCGCTTGTTGGCGACGCACAAGGACATGGAGCGCCGACTCGCCGTTATCGAACGGCGATCGGAGGACGCCGACGCAGCCGAGCTTGCACAGAAGGCGGTCGAGTTCGACGGTACGAAGCTGCTCGTCGCCCGGCGCGACCTGGACGTCGATGCACTGCGTTCGCTGGCGCAGAAGGTCAAGGGGCGACTTGGTTCCGGAGTGGTCGTGCTTGGTACGGCCGGAGATGGGCGGGCCAACCTCGTGGGTGCCGTCACGAAGGACCTCACCCAGAAGGGTGTATCGGCGAGGGACCTACTCGCACCCGGCGCCGCGCTTCTGGGCGGCGGTGGGGGTGGCAAGCCGGAGCTGGCGATCTCCGGCGGTCCCGACCACGAGCGCCTGGAAGAAGCCATCGAGGCGGTGCGGCGCGCCGCGCACGAGGCGCTGAGCGGATGATCCTGGGGATCGACCCGGGCCGCCGCCGCGTGGGCGTCGCGGCCGCGGACGAGGTGACGCGATTCGCCCGTCCGGTCGAGGTGATCGACACGAGGTCGCTCGATCCGGTGGCGCGCATAGCCGATCTCGTGGTGCAGCTTCAAGCGACCGCCGTGGTCGTGGGACTCCCGGTGGCTCTTTCCGGGGCGGAGGGGCCGGCGGCGTCCGAGCAACGTGATTTCATGAGCCGGCTTCGACAAGCGCTGGCCGTCGATGTCATCCCCTACGACGAACGCCTGACGACGGTGGTGGCGGAGCGCGCTCTAAGGGACGCGGGAACGAAGAGCCGCAAGCTGAAGGGCCTCCGAGACGCCGTCGCAGCTCAAGTGCTCTTGCAGGATTACCTCGACGCTACGGCCGCGGCGCCATGAGGCTGACGCGGAGAGGTCGCGTCACGATGGCGCTCGGGATCCTCGCACTGGTCGCGCTGGCTATCGCCGTGCCCGGCTTCCTGTACCTGAAGTCCGTGGGGCTGGTGGGCTCTAGCGACCCCGGCGAGCCCGTACAGGTCGTGGTGCCCGACGGCGCCAACGCCTCGAAGATCGGCGAGCTCCTCGAGGGCAAGGGGGTCATACCGTCCGCCCTCGGTTTCCGGCTCGCCATGTTCATGGATGGTGGGGACGTCCAGATCCAGGCGGGGAAGTACACGCTTCCTAGGGGGCTGACTCCGAGAGACGCGCTGGCACAGCTCGAGAAGGGACCGGAGATCGAGTTCGTTTCGATCACGTTCCCCGAGGGGTCGTGGATCGTGGACTTCGCCGCAACCCTCGACAAGGAAACGCACATCAAGGGCAAGGACTTCATCGAGGCGGCGACATCCGGGGCCATCCGCTCCGAGTACCAACCAGACGACATCGACACGCTCGAGGGACTGCTGTTTCCCTCGACGTATCAGATCGTCGAGACCGACACCGCGGAGAAGGTGGTCCAACGCCTCGTGGACGAGATGGAAACGAAGACCGCGGAGGTCGGGTTCGAGCAAGCCGAGCGCACGGGCGTGTCTCCGTACGAGGCTTTGATCGTGGCTTCGATGATCGAGAGCGAAGCGGCGCTGGATGAAGAGCGCCCGAAGATCGCTCGAGTCATCTACAACCGACTCAATCAAGGGATGATGCTGGGGATCGACGCGACCGTCCTGTACGCGATCGGAGAGCACAAGGAGTCGCTCACGGAAACCGATCTCGCCGTCGATTCTCCCTACAACACGCGTCTGGTGACCGGTCTGCCTCCCACGCCGATAGGCGCCCCGGGGCTCGCTTCACTGGAGGCGGCGGTCAAACCTGCGGACGGCGACTGGTTGTACTACGTCCTAGCGGATTGCGAAGGACACCACGCTTTCAGCGAGGGGTACGACGAGTTCCTGCGGAACAAGGCCCAGTACCAGGAACTCGAGTGTTGAGGGGTCAAGCCCACTTCACCGGGATCCTCGGCTGGCCTCTCGAGCACACGCTGTCGCCCTCTATCCACAACGCCGCATTCAGAAGGATCGGGCTGGACTGGATCTACCTTGCCTTCCCGGTGCCGCCGGAGAGCCTGGCAGCAGCCGTGGCGGGGCTGCGCGCACTCGGGTGCACCGGCGCGAACGTAACCATGCCCCACAAGGAGGCCGTCGTGGGCTATCTCGATCAGGTTTCCGGCGACGCGGCCTCGGTCGGAGCGGTGAACACGATCCAGCTCGTGGGTGATGCCCTCATCGGCCACAACACGGATATCGATGGTTTTCGCAACTTTCTCACCGACGACGCAGGTCTCGACGTGGCCGGGCGAGCCGCGGTCATCCTCGGCGCGGGGGGCGCGGCCCGAGCGGTGGTTCGGGCGCTCGACGACCTCGGCGCGGCCCGGTTGACCGTGGCGGTTCGTGCGGTGGAGCGAGGCGAGGCTTTCGCTGCCCTGGCGGGGACGGCCGCCCTCGAGGTGATCGAGTGGAAGGACGCCGAGACCGCGGTCGAGAACGCCGACATCGTGGTCAATGCCACGCCTCTCGGCATGCGTGGGGAGCGGCTGCTGGAGGGAGCCCGCTGGCACGAGGGTCACTGCGCGGTGGATCTCGTTTACCACCCCCACGTGACTCCGTTCCTGAGGCAAGCGGGGGCGCAGGGCGCCCAAACCTGGGGGGGGCTGGGCATGCTGATCCATCAGGCGGCCGCCTCATTCAGGATCTGGACGGGTCAGGATCCCCCCCTCGAGGCGATGTCGGCCGCCGCCGTTCGGCAACTGGCAACGTCCTCCGAAGAGCCCTGAGCATCCGAGAGCATCTATTCGGACAAGTGGCTTAACTCCGCCACGCGGCGTGCCGAAAGACCATCAGGTGTGAAGAGCGCCGATGCGTGTCGCTAAGAGGAGGAGTTTCGAATGAACAAGGCCGATCTGCTCGCCGCTTCTCTGGACGAGTTTCTAGATGTCTCCCCAGACGTCGAGGCCGCTGCCGTAGTCAGCGCAGACGGTCTTCCCATCGCTTCCGCCCTCCCTCCATACGTGGAGGAAGACAGGCTCGCAGCGATGAGTGCGGCCCTGTTGACCCTGGGAGAGCGCGCTGCTAGCGGGCTCGGCAAGGGCAGCCTGGCTCAGGTCTTCGTCGAAGGCGAGCACGGTCACGTGGTGCTCATGTCGGCGGGAGAATCCGCCGTGCTGGTCGCGGTGACGTCGGGCGAGGCCAAGGTGGGTCTCACGCTCTACGAGATGCGCAAGACCGCAGCTCAGATCGCACAACACATGGATTCCACGCCCTCGAGTGAGCCCGGCCCGGTGCAGGACGACATCGTCGAGAAGTCTTCGGCCGATATGGTCGCCACCACCGAGCCCACGCCACCGCCGCCCTCCACCTCATGGGGGCCGCCTCCGGCAGCACCCGAAGCCGAACCCGTTTCGAGCTGGCACTAACCACCGTTAGAGCAACCTAAAGGGAGCGGGCGATGCTTAAGGGAACGCTGGACGACTTCACACTGCCGGACATGTTCCGGTTGATGTCGTTCGCCAAGAAAACTGGTCGTCTCGACGTGGAGCGCCGCGCGGGCCACGGAAGCGTGTTCTTCCGCGAAGGCGAGGTCTATTACGCGGAATCAAGTCTGACGAAGATCCCCTTGGGGCAGAAGCTGCTCCGGGCAGGCGCTATCACGGAGAGTCAGCTCAACAAGGCATTGGACACGAACGCCGAGAGCGGAGAACGCGTCGGCGAGATCCTCCTAACAACCGGAGCGGTGGATGGCGAACAGCTCGAGGCTGCGCTGCGGGCGCAGATCGAGGATGCCGTCTTCGATCTGCTGCGCTGGGACCTGGGTGAGTTCTCGTGGGAGCCCGGAGCGGCTGTCGAACCCGAGGTCGGGATCATGGTCAGCGTGGAGAACCTGATCATGGAAGCGTCGAGGCGACTCGACGAGCTCGAAGTGATCACGCGCAAGATCCCTTCGGGACTAACCGTCTTGAAGATGGCGGATAAGCCACCCGAGGGTGCCGTAGAGATCAACATCACTCCCGAGGAATGGCGCATCCTGGTCCTGGTGGACGGCGTTCGCACGGTCACCCAGATCGGCGAGGTGGTCGGTCTCGACGAGTTCGACGCGATGCGAACCCTTTACGGTCTCGTGTCCGCCGGATTGATCGAGGTCGACTCGACCGCGGTAGCGGAGGAGGAAGAGGACGACGCGCCCGACGCGCCCGTGGCCCCCGAGCCGGTTGAGATACCCGCGCAAGATGACGCTGTTGCGGCCGACACAGGTCCGGACGCCACCGAGGACGCCACAGGTCCGGACGCCACCGACCCGGACGCCACCGAGGACGACACAGGTCCGGACGCCACCGAGGACGACACAGGTCCCGACGCGGATCAAGGCGCTTCCGAGATGGATCCTTACGAAGCGGACATTAGCGAGCCCGCTGCGGTGGCACCGCTCCCTGAGGATGACGGCGAGATCGCAGTGGATCCCGAAGGGGCCGTCGGTTCTCCCGGCGACGACCTGATCGCCGAGCAAGAGGCCGCCGGTGAGAACTCCTTCGACAGCACCGCCTTCGACGCCGAGGCCCAGGCCGTCGCGGAAGCGTTCGGCGAAGCCGCGCAGGATCCTGTTCCGGCCGACGACCTGGTCGACCAGGCGTCCGGACAGTTGGACCCGTCGGAACTGATCCAGGACCCGGTTGCTGCCGACGACGCGGGAAGCCCGCCGGAGGATTGGTTCGTGGATCCCACCGTTCCGGTGGACTCGTTCGACGAACCCGCTCCCGGAGAGCTCGACACCAGTGCGCCTCCGAGCCCGGCGGACTCGCTCCTGAACGAGCTGCTAGGAGATGCCTCGACCGAGGCACAACCCTCGGACCGAGCGGAAGCTGAGCCGCCCGATGCGCCTCGGCCTCCGAGAGATTCGGTTCCGCAGGCCCCGGCCGATGCGCCGCGGGTTGACCGGGCTGCTGTTGTACGAGAGCTGGCCGGATTGTTCGGTGATGAAGAGCGCCCCCGGACGCGCGCCGCCAGCCCGGCACGACCGGGAGAGCCGGAAGCCCCAGAGGCAGTGGACGGAGATCAGCGCAAGAGGGTCGAAGACGACGACCAAGTCAACAGAGGACTGATCTCGAGACTCATCGACGGGGTCAAGGGTCTTTAACCCGCCCCAGAGGCGGAGTACATCATGAGTCCACGAGGGCAGATAGTTCGCAAGAAACGGTCCACGAATGGTGTCGTTGCGCGGCCGCTGAAGGTCGTCGTAACCGGACCCTTCTCGGCCGGCAAGACAACACTGATCAAGACGATCAGCGAGGTAGCGATCGTCGGGACCGAACGCGACGTGACGGACGAGACGAGATCCGTGAAGGCTCGAACGACGGTCGCGATGGATTTCGGCCGGATCACATTCGCTGAGGACCTCACGCTGTTCATCTTCGGGACCCCGGGACAACGTCGCTTCGAGGTCATGTGGGAGATCCTCTCTGAGGGCATGCTCGGCTTCATCCTTTTGGTGCATGCCGAGGACGAGCGCTCCGTAGAGGAGGCGTCGCACATCCTGGACACCTTCCGGGAGTACGCGGACGTTCCCTACGTCATCGGGGTGTCTCATCTCGATGCAGTGGAGGAGGATCGAGATGAGGTTCTTTCGAGGGTGCGCGAGGTGCTCGAGATCCCCGCGCATGTCTCGGTGCTGCCTTGCGATCCGCGCGAACGAGAGGACGTCAAGGCGCTCGTGCTAGAGATCCTTATCGGAGTGATGCAGCGGCTGGAGCTCGCTGAAGGCGGCGCCGAAACCGAGCGGGAGAACGTCGAGGAAAGCGCCTAAGCGCCGTGCTACGCGCATTCCTTCAACGCCTATTCGGCACGACGAGCACACCAAGCGTCGCACCGGCGCGCGTCCTGGATCGAGCCGCGCCGCCCCCGCCACCCCCGCCACCACCACCCCCGCCACCACCACCCGTTTCTCGGGGCCTCGAGGCTCCGGGCCGGACCGTCGGGCCCCGTGATCTGAACTACTCTCCCGAGCCCCTTGTGGGCGAGAGGGTGCAGCTGTTCTTCGAAGACGGATCGGTGGTGGCCCTTCCGGCGCACCCCGATCTGAAGCGACAGGTCTCATATCTCGCCGGGAACCTTCTGGCCGAGCGGAAACCTCGGGCCCGCGAGCCTGTGAGGCTCATCTTCGAGGACGGTTCCGAGGTCCCCTTCGCCGCCCATGACGGGACAGAGGGGCGATTGGTTTCTTACCTTGTTGACAACATCCTGCCACCGCGCGTGACGCGCTCGTCGCGCTCGGTGCTTTAGTCCGGCTGGCCAGGGCCGATAAATCGATTAGCGGGGCACTTGTGCGCCCCAGCAGGCCGGCGCTCGCGCCCGAAGGTTCGACGCGGCCCTATCGCAAGGGGAACGGATGAGCGTGGCATCAGACGCCCGGCCCGCCGGGCAACTCGACGAGCTATTGCTCGCCCGCGAACTGGTTTCGTCCGACCAGCTCGACGAGGCCCACCTCCAGGCGGGCCAGCGGGGGCTGCCGCTCGGACGGATCCTCGTGGACCTCGGCTTCGTCTCCGAAGCTGGACTCGTTTCGGTGTTCGCCGAGCTCCTGAATCTCGAGTTCGTCGACCTCGGTGAGGAGCACATAGATCAGAGCGCCGTCGCCCTCGTACCTGAGGCTGTAGCCCGCAAGCACAGCTGCATCCCAGTGCGTTTCGAGGGGGCCGTGCTGGTCCTAGCGATGTCCGAACCGGCCAATGTGGTGGCGGTCGATGACATCCGGGCGTTGGCCAAACGGGACATCAAGCAGGTTGTCGCTACGAAGGCGGACGTACAGAACGCCATCAATCGTCTCTACAGACTCGACCGCGCGGCCGAGTCCCTGGTCGAAGAGGCCGTAGACGAGCACGAGGCGGAAAGCGCGACTCTCGAGGCCCAGCTGGCCAGCGCCGGGGCGGACGATGCTCCCATCATCAAGCTCGTCAACCTCTTGGTCACCCAAGCGGTCAACGACCGGGCATCCGACATCCACATCGAGCCGGGAGAGAAAACCCTCCTGGTGAGGTTCCGGATCGACGGCGTTCTCCACGAGATCATGAATCCGCCCAAGGCGCTGCAGGCAGGGATCACGAGCCGTCTCAAGATCATGGCGGACATCAACATCGCCGAACGTCGCATCCCGCAAGACGGCCGCATGGGGGTCGTGGTTCAGGGGAAGCAGATCGACATCCGGGTGGCCACGTTGCCCACCGTGTACGGCGAGAAGATCGTGATGCGGATCCTCGACAAATCGAGCGTCCTCTTGGAGCTGCAGGACCTGGGCTTCCTCCCACAGAATTTCCAGCGTTTCCAGAAGTCCTTCAAGAAACCGTACGGCGAGATCCTCGTAACCGGCCCCACCGGATCCGGGAAGTCCACGACGCTCTACGCAACGATGAACATCCTGAACCGCACCGAGGTGAACTGCATCACGGTCGAGGACCCGGTCGAGTACCGGCTCCCCGGGATCAATCAGGTGCAGACGAATCCGAAGGCGGGACTCACTTTTGCGTCGGCCCTCCGGTCGATCCTGCGTTCGGACCCCGACATCGTCCTCATCGGCGAGATCCGGGACCGGGAAACGGCGCAGATCGCAACCGAGGCTGCGCTAACCGGACACCTGGTGTTGTCGACGCTGCACACGAACGACGCCCCCTCGGCGCTGACCCGGTTGGTCGAGATGGGCATCGAGCCGTATCTCGTGGCATCGGCCCTGGACTGCGTTCTCGCCCAGCGTCTGGCCCGGAAGCTCTGTGGCAAGTGCAAGGAGCCGTATATGCCCACTCCCGAGGAGCTCCAGGCGGCGAACTTCCCATACGAAGCGGACGAGGAGCTGCCGAAGCTTCATCGAGCGGTGGGATGCGCCGCGTGCACCAGCACCGGTTACAAGAGCCGGCTGGCCCTGCACGAGGTGATGGTCGTAACGGAACAGATCGAGAAGCTCGTGGTCGATCACGCCTCTTCGGAGGAGATCAAACGGGTGGCGATAGCGCAGGGAATGATCACCTTGCGCGATGACGGCATGGCCAAGGTGAAGCAGGGTCACACGTCGATCGAAGAAGTCCTGCGGGTCGTGGTCTAGGGCGTTTTCACCGCGTTCCCCTCAACCGGCTCAACTGACCGGCGCTGTAGCCGATAACCAATGTGCGGAGTGACAGGGAGATGAGATGACACAGACACAGAAAGAGCTTGGCGCAGTTCTGCTCGAGCAGGGTCTCGTGACCCCCGAGCAGTTGAGCGCGGCCGCAGAAGAGGAAACCCGCACGGGCCGGTCGGCCTGGAAGGTGCTCCTGGAGCGTGAGGT
>JALZJQ010000183.1 GCA_030859685.1 Actinomycetota bacterium
GATGCGCGTGCGGAGCCGCTGCTCTTCGGCAGCAGCTTCCCGAAGATCCCCGGTCAAGCCGAGGAGAGATGCAGTCATCTCGTTGAAAGTCGTCCCCAGCCGTCCAACCTCGTCATCGCTCTTGATGTCCGAACGGGCGGTCAGATCCCCTTCGCGCACGGCCTCCGCAGTGAGCGTCAACCTCTGGATCGGACGAGTGATGCGCAGTCCCGACAACCACGCCAGCGCCAGTGCGATCAACCCGACCCCGAATGTCACCAGGAAAAGGATCCTCGTCACACCTTCACGCGTCTCCGCTGCGATGCGCGACGGAGAGGACATGACCAGCACCGAATCGGTGGACCCTCTTCCGCCTTCACCCAATGGAACGAATGCGCTTAGAAAGGAACGGCCCCCGAGCACTTGTTCGCTCGTCTCCACATCACCCTCGATGAGGGCCTGATTCAGCTCGGCTGGAACGATCCGTACCGGGGCGCGGCGCAGCTCGGTGGCGACCACCCGTCGGTCGACCACGAGCGAAGCTCGTGTGGGCGCGACCCGCGCCGAGATCTCTTCGATGATGCGATCGTCGATGAACCGCCCCACGGCCAGGAGCCCGGTCACGCCGGCCGCGCGAGAGGTGATGTCTACGACCGCGACGCTTGCCAACGCCTCTTTGAGCCGCGTCAACCCGAACGTCACCTCAACGGGGCCGGCCGCTTCGGTAACCGCCGGCGAGGATTGCACCCGGAGTAAGTGCGCGGTTGAGAAAGCACCCCTCTTACTGCTTCCGGTCTGGGGGCCCTTGCCGCCGAACGCAAGGACCTTCCCACGGGGGTTCATCAGCACCGTGAAGTCGGCCTCGAAAACCTCGGAGCGAGTCAGTGTGCTCGCGAGCTCTCGGAGTCCTCGGCCCGTCCGGAATGCATCCCTTACAGTCGGCAAGAGAGCCATCGTCAGAGCGTCGTTGGTGAGCTCGCGCGCTTCGACCCCGGTGAGATCGGCAGCCGCGTTCTCGGCCTGGTTCTGGACCCGTTCGAGCTCCCCCTGTTGCACGTTGCTGGAGATCACGCCTGTGAGTGCGGACGACAAGGCCAGGACGACTATCACGAGGAGCGCAGCGAACGAGGCGACGTAGCGCGACCGGATACTCGACCGCATCCCAGCCCAGAGCCACGTGGCGACGGCGAGATAACCGAGTGCCTTGACCGCATGAGCAGCGTAGGCGTAACCGTCCACGGTCCCCACCCCGAACGCGCCGCGAGATGAAAGTCCGGTGAGTGCCTCGGCAAGGGCCAGCAGAAAGGTTGCGAGCGAGAGTCTCCGGAGCGTGCGTGACGCGTCACGGAACGACCCCTGCATCGAGACAACTGCGACGAGAAAGGCTGCGACGGCCGGCGCGACCAGTACCGGGTCGGTGACGGCCACGCCTGCGGGGGCCGCGCTCGTGGAGGCACCGCGAGCAACTCCAAGGAGCAACAGAAGGAAACCGATAGTGCGGAGGAGGACGAAAGCGAGGTCGCCGTCAGAGTCCAGGAACGCGCTGCCGTGAAGCACCTGGCCGGCGGCGAGCGTTGACATCCCGAGAGCGGCCATCCATCTGTGGGCCCGCCCGCCGGGAAGCAGCAATGGACGGAGCAAGACCACCAGTGCCCCCCCGGCCATCACCAGGAACCCGAGCAACTCGACGGTGAAGTGGATTGGGACCGTCATAAAGCTTGTGGACATCGTTCCCAGTGTCCCACGCAGCCCTCAGGCGGGGCCTATTTCAACCCTTCCAGGTAACGGACCGCGTCGTCGAAGGTCGCGATCGACACCACCTCGATCTCGGTCGCTGCACTGCTGGCCTCTTCGAAATCGCCCTCCGGAGCTAGGAAAACATCCACGCCCTTCGCCTCAGCGGCGGCGACCTTCAGCCCGACGCCGCCGATCGGCCCCACGCCTCCGTTGCAGGCGATCGTGCCCGTCCCCGCGATGTCACGTCCGGCGGTGAGGTCTTCGGGCGTGAGCTGGTCATAGAGCGCCAGGGACATCAGCAGGCCCGCGGAAGGCCCGCCGATGCGTCCCGTCTTGAACTCGATCTCCTTGCCCGCCTCGAAATCACGGTCCAATTGCTCGAGCTCGACGCCGAGGAACGGCTGCCCCGGCAGTTGTGGGTTCTCTGCCGTAGCGACATCGAAGGTTCGCCTGCTATCCCGGTGGCGGATCGTGATCGACACTTCGTCCCCCACCTCGCGGTTGGCCAGCAGCGTGGACACATCCATCGGCCCGCAAACGGGCTTGCCGTCCACCGCCAGTAACAGATCGTCGGGCGCGACCCTGCCCTCCGCCGGAGAATCGTCGATCGTATCGACTACCTTGACTCCGGCCGTCGGCTTGGCCAGCCCGAGCTCGCTCAACGCAACCTCCTTGGCATTGAGTTGAGACTGCTCCATCTCGAGTCGCGCCGCACGTAGCACCTGTTCGTCGGATGCCCCTTGCGTGTAATCGCTTTCGAGGATGACCTCCCGATGCTCATCGACGGCGGCGCGCACCAGGTCGACGAATGTGACGCTCACGTCCACCCCAACCGTTGTCAGGAACAGCCCGCCCTCAGACGAATACGTTCGGCCGTCGCGGACGCGGACGAGACGTTCCACGTCCAAGACCGGACCCGGCTCGAAGACGTAGAACAGGGGGATCGGAAGAACGAACGCCGCACCGATCACCAGCGCGGCTACGAGGGAGGCGACGATCAGAAAGGTCGTGCGGGTGCCGCCGAGACGCCGGCGCGCGCGCGGCGGCGGAGGCGGATAGGAAGGTGGCTGGCTCTCTGGCGGATTCATGGCGGAGCCCAACTCTACGAAAGAGCCACCGTTACGAAGCGCTTTAGCGCTTGACACCCAAGAAGACGGACTTGGCCTCGTCGAAGGCCTCCAGGCACCTGCCGGCTCCCATCACGACGGACTCGAGGGGCTGCTGAGTCAGGTGAACGGGAACCTCAGCTTCTTGGGACAGGAGCATGTCCAAACCAGACAGCATCCCGCCGCCGCCGGTCAATGTGATGCCATTAGTGAGGACATCCTGAACCAGATCGGGAGGTGACTGACCGATGCACTCGATCGTTGCGGTCAGGATGCCGCGGATCTGTTCGTTGATCGCTTCACGTATCTCCTCCGATGTGATCACGACGTTCTTGGGGAGGCCGGTTGCGAGGTCACGGCCACGGAGCTCGGCCTTGTCCTCTTTCGAGCGAGGGAATGCCGAACCGATCGAGATCTTGATCCTCTCCGACGTTCGCTCGCCGATGGCCATCGCGTACTCACGCCTGACGTAGTTCTGGATCGCTGCATCGAGATCGAAGCCGCCAAGCCGAACGGCCGTATTCGTGACGATCCCACCAAGGGAGATCAACGCCACCTCGCTCGTCCCGCCTCCCACATCGACCACCAGGTTGCCCGTCGGTTCGTGGATCGGAAGCCCAGCCCCGATCGCAGCCGCCATCGGTTCTTCGATGAGGTAGCAGGAGCGTGCGCCCGCCGACAGTGTTGCCTCTTCGACCGCACGGCGTTCGACCTCCGTCAAGGCACTGGGCACACAGACAAGGACCCTGGGACGGGAGAATCGATTGACTCCCGAGCGTTGCAGGATCAGGCGGAGGAGCTTCTCGGTGATGTCGAAGTCGGAGATCGCGCCGGAGCGCAACGGCCGCACAGCCACGATGTATCCCGGCGTTCGGCCGATCATCTGCCACGCTTCCTCGCCCATCGCGAGCACGGCGCCCGTTTCCTTGTTGAGAGCAAGCACGGTTGGCTCCGCGAAGAGGATGCCCTTCTGACGCTGATAAACCAGCGTGTTAGCGGTGCCGAGGTCGATCGCTAGGTCGCGCGACAAGAAATATGTCCTTTGCTCGGGGAAGAACTAATGGACTGCGCGGGTGCGAGCGGCACGCCGGCGATCGGCGATGCGACGCTTGGCGGCGGCTCGCCGCTCCGGTGTGAGAGGCGACGGCTGGCCTTCGGGACGATCCGAGCCCGTGCGGGCGGCCACCCGGGGGATGTCGACTCGACGCTCCTCGGGGGCCGGCCCCAAGCTCCAGATCGCTTCGGCCGGTTCGGGGGTGGATAGGCTCTCGAGGCTCGATCGGAAGCCCTCGATCGAGCTCACGTTGCCCCTCTCCCGGCGTTGCTGGATCCAAAGTTTCAGGATGCCTGCCGCAGCGAACGCGACCACGATGAAAAACAGCGTCAAACCGCTCAAATGCTCACCTCTTGTCCCAGCGTTGTGATGTGTACCTGGAGGGCCCGTTCCTTGATCCGTCGCCTCCGCAGGCGGCCGAGCCATCGGCAAGGGTAGCAGAGGCTGGAAGGTGCCGGCTTCCGGCCCCCTCGGGGCTTACGGGAGCCGGTTGAACCAGAGGGCGGAGGCGCCGCCACCCAGCAGGAGGAGTATCGCTCCGGCTCCGACGAACGTGGTCGTGACCTCCCTTTTCTCTCGTACCAGCGTGATGCTCGAGTCGAGATCCTCGTAGACCGCATCCAGGTCGGCGGCCGTGGGAGCGGAAAAGAACTCGCCGCCAGCCGTCTCTGCAACCTGCCTCAACGTACGGTCGTCCGGCGCCTGTCCGGGTCGGCCTGCAGAGGCATCGCCACCGAACGAAACGGTGAAAACCTTCACATTCATCTCCAGAGCCCGCTCCGCGGCCACGACGGGATCCACGCCCGCCGTGTTGTTGCCGTCGGACAGCAGCACGACGACCATCGGAACGCGCCGACCCTCAGGGCGAGAGTCGAGAGCCGCCGACAGGCCGTCACCGATCGCTGTGCCGGGTTGAGGTTCGAGATCGTCTAGCGCGGACCGCAGCGCGACGCGGTCGACCGTAGGCCGGCTGAGGATCTGCGCGCGACGGGCGAAGGTCACAACGCCGACCTGGAACCGGGAGGGCAGATCGTCCATGAAGCCTTGGGCTGCACGACTCGCCGCCTCGAGGCGGGTCGGGAGAACGTCGGTGGCCTCCATCGATCGCGAGGAGTCGATCGCAAGCACCACGGTCGCTCGATCACGAGGAACGCTCATGGCCCGCTGCGGACGAGCGACCGCCAGGATCAATGCGACCGCACCCAACGCATAGAAGACGAGGGGGATGTAGCGCCTCCAGCGCGGTGAGGTGGACACCACATTCGGCATCATGTGGGGGGTAGCGAACGCCTCCGCCCGCGCCGCGCGGCGCGCTTGGAACAGCAAGAGGGCGACAAGCACCAGCGGGATCGCCAGCATCGTCCAGAGCACGGCCGGCCATTCGAAGCTCACAGGCACGAGATGATCACACTCGGGATAAAGATCACTTAAGCGGTAGAGCGACCGGGCCCGATCCCGTCTTGGACCCGGGTTGCGCCCCTGGTCCAGGCCTCTTCCTCGTCGGGATGGGAGGAAGAGAGACGCCCTCTTCGGCTCGGACGGGAAGCCACACGATGAAGGTGGAGCCGTGCCCGGGCTCGGAGAGGAGTTGCACGCTCCCGCGATGCGCTTGGGCGATCTGCCTCACGATCGCGAGTCCCAATCCGGTGCCGCCCCGGTCGCGCGAGCGCGAGACATCCGCTCTCCAGAAGCGGTCGAATACACGCTCCTGTTGTTCTGTCGGGATACCGGGACCTTGGTCCGTCACCGAGATCCAGGCCCAGGACGCCTCGACTCCGGCAGCGAGGACGATCTCGGAATCCTCCGGCGCATACCGGATCGCGTTGTCAACGAGGTTCGCAACGGCGCGCTTGAGCCCTTCCTCGTCGCCCTCGATCGTGACCTGAGCAACGAAGTCCGTTCGCAATCGCAGCCGATGCTGTACGGCCAGGGCCTCGAGCTCCTCGCCAACCTCCGCCACGAGTGCCGTTAGCGAGAGGTCGTCGCTCACGGGGGTACGGGAATCGAGACGTGCGAGAGCGAAGAGATCGTCCACGAGTGAAGCCATGCGTTCGGTCGCACGGCGTGCCACCGAACCGGCGCGCTCGAGCTCCTCCTTGCTCACATCCGGATCGGCAAGGGCAACGTCGAGATTCGTCTTGATGATCGCAAGGGGATTGCGCAACTCATGGGATGCGTCCGCGACGAAGCGTCGCTGCATCGCGAAGGCGTCGTCCAGCCGTGCGAGCATTCTGTCGAACGTGTCCGCCAGCCGTTTGAGTTCATCCGAGGGACCTTCGAGCTCGATCCTTTGCGAGAGGTCCGTTGCCTGGATGTGATTGGCGACGTCCGTTATGCGACCGATCGGCGCCAGCGTCCGGCCCGCCACGACCCACCCCACCCCGAGACTGATCACGAAGAGCACGCCAAGAGCCGCGAACGAGTAGCTCTTGAGGTTCTCGAGCGTCTGCGAGTTCACCAGGCGCACCAGACCTTCGATATCGGTTTCGAGCTGAACCTCGGAATCGGTGAGGGTCCCATCGTGGTTCAGATCCACGAACGACACTCGTGACCGGACCATCGAATCGTCCAGCGACATCAGCAACGCGAAGTAGAGCGTGCCGACCAGCAAAGCTGCCAGGACGAATAGGACGGTTGAATAGAGAACCGTCATCCTGAACCGGGCGGACCGCATGAAGTCCGGCAGGCGATCGAGCCACTGCCCCCGGACGCTCACGCGTCCTCTCGCAATCGATAGCCCCGGCCCACCACGGTCTCGATCGGTTGCTGCTCCTCGCCCTCCACCAGCTTTCGCCTCAACGTCATGACCGTCACCCGCACGGTGTGGGTGAAGGGGTCGGCGTTCTCGTCCCACACATGTTCGAGCAGATCCTCCTGCGACATGGCTTCACCCGGTCGGCTCATGAAGTAACGGAGCAGCGCGAACTCCTTGGGGCTCAATCGTAGAGATCGACCGAAGCGCTTGGCCTCGTGACGGGTCGTGTCCAACTCGATGCTCCCAGAACGGAGCAGCGCCCCAGATGTCGATCCGTCTCGACGTAGCAATGCGCGCACGCGAGCGGCGAGCTCGGCGAAGTCGAAGGGCTTCGAGAGGTAGTCGTCCGCGCCGTCATCCAGTCCGGCGACACGATCCTCGATCTCGCCGAGGGCCGTCAGCATCAAGACGCGCGGGGACCCGTTGCTCCCCTCGGCCTTGACCGCCCGAGCGATCGCGCGGCCGTTCTTCTTCGGCAGGTTGATGTCGAGGCACAGCAAGTCGTACTCGTTGAGCGAGATCTTCTCGAGCGCTTCGTCCCCGTCGTAGGCGACATCGACCGCATATCCCTCCCGGCCGAGTCCTCGAGCGACCGCATCGGCGAGATCCCGTTCGTCCTCCACCACCAGGATGCGCATGAGCTCATAGTAGGACCGCCGGCCTGCGTACAGGGGGCCGTTCCTTTACCTCGGCTTTAGCCGTAAGCGCATAACCTCGGTACATGTCAGCCGTCGATAAGCAGCCGCGTCCACCTGATGGGTCACCCCCGACCCGGTCGGACGCGCTGTACGGCGGCGGCGATCCGCCCGAATGGGTCCGGCGAGGCCTGAGGCCATCGTCCCCCCCTGCCCCCCAGCCCGAGGCACCACCGAAGGTGGCTCGGGCCCGCCGGCCCGGGTGGGTCGTCTCTCTCATCCTCGTGGCGCTTCTGCTCGCGGGATCGACCTACGTGCTGGGCCGATCCCAGACCGCGCCCGCCGATAACGAGGACGGGCGCGTTTCGACAGTCGCCGGCCCGGGGCCGGTCACGGGGAACGGGCGGGAGCCGGTAGCCGCCGTCGCCGAAGCCGTGCTTCCCTCGATGGTGCAGATCGAGACCGACACGGGCCTCGGATCCGGCATCGTCTACGACGAGGACGGATTCATCCTCACGGCCGCACACGTGGTCGAAGGCACCGATGAGGTCACCGTCCGCCTCGCGGATGGGCAGCGCGTGGACGGGCGCGTGGTTGGAGCCCATGACGGGACCGACGTGGCCGTGATCCTGGCCGAGGAGGGCGACCTCATTCCGGCGACGCTTGCCACCGGGGTTCCACTGCGCGTCGGGCAGCTTGCGATCGCGGTCGGCAGTCCGTTCGGGCTCGAACAGACAGTTACGTCTGGGATCGTCTCGGCTCTCGATCGCAGCATCGTGACGAACAACGGTGACTCGGTAACCAACATGATCCAGACCGATGCACCGATCAATCCGGGCAACTCCGGGGGCGCGCTCGTGGACCGCCAGGGCCGGGTGATCGGCATCAACGACGCGATCGCCTCCGACTCAGGCGTCAGCGCAGGGGTGGGGTTCGCGATCCCGATAGACACGGCCGCCACCGTTGCCAACGCACTGCTGGACGGCCGCACCCCGCAGTTCGGCTACCTCGGTGTGGGTGGGACGGAGACCTCGACGGGTGAGAGCGGAGTGCTCGTCACGGAGGTCCAACCGCGCACTCCGGCCGAGCGAGCCGGCCTGCAACCGGGCGACATCATCACCGCCATCGACGGCAACCCGATCGACGACATGGCGGATCTAGCCGGTCGCGTCCAAGCGTTGAGTCCCGGGACGACGGTGACACTGGAGTTCCTGCGAAACGGAAACCCCCAGACGGTAGACGTTCAACTCGCGCGACGCTGAACCGAGCACAGGAGGAGATCTCGATATGAGCGAACGGCAACCTTCAGTGGGGCGCCTGTCAGATTCGGGGAGGGCTCGCAGCACGCTCGAGAGCGCGCTCTTCGAGATGAAGCGGATAATCGTCGGACAGGAAGCGATGCTCGAGCGGGTCTTCGTGGCGCTCCTTGCGGGCGGACACGTTCTGATCGAAGGCGTACCGGGGCTCGCCAAGACGTTGACCGTGAAAACGCTCGCTGAGGTCCTGGGCGGCAGCTTCAAGAGAGTTCAGTTCACGCCGGACCTCGTGCCCGCCGACCTCGTGGGCACTCGCATCTATAGGGCGAACAGCGGCGACTTCGATACCGAGCTCGGACCGGTGTTCTGCAACTTCCTACTCGCGGACGAGATCAATCGCGCTCCGGCCAAAGTGCAGTCGGCGCTGCTCGAGGTGATGCAGGAGAAGCAGGTGACGATCGGCGGTTCGACCTACGAAGTGAAAGAGCCGTTCCTCGTCATGGCGACGCAGAATCCGATCGAATCGGAAGGCACCTATCCCCTCCCCGAGGCACAGGTAGACCGCTTCATGATGAAGATAGTCGTCGACTACCCGAACTTCTCGGAGGAGATGTCGGTCGTCCAGCGTGCTTTGGTCGAGCCGGCGGAGGTACAACAGGTTCTGACCGCAGACGAGCTGCTGGTCTTTCAGGAGACAGTGTCGGAGATCTTCGTCGACCGGCTTGTCTCCGAGTACGCCGTCGCATTGACCATGGCGACCCGCCAACCCGGCCGGTACGAACTGGACCACCTGGAGGACTACATCGCCTACGGGGCCAGCCCTCGAGGGTCCATCAACCTGATCCTCGCGGCGCGCGCCCTCGCGGTCCTGCGTGCCCGCCGCTACGTGCTGCCGGAAGACGTCCGGGATCTTGCGAAAGACATCCTGCGTCACCGTCTGGTCCTGACCTACGATGCTCTCGCCGACGAAGTGACGCCGGATGCCATCCTCGACCAGGTCCTTCACAAGATCCCGACGCCTGCGGTCCAGCTGAGCCGCCACGACATCGCGTGAATCGTCGGGACCGCCTGAAGGTTGTCCGAACCGAGCACGAGCCCGGCCCGGGCACGATGCCGGAGCCCCTACTGCGCGCCCTCGACATGGATGTCCGGCGCCGCGTCGACGGATTGCTGGCCGGCGACTTCCCCTCCCTGTTCCTCGGGGAGGGCACCGAGCTGGCGCAGGTTCGGACCTACGTGCCCGGCGACGACGTCCGCCAGATCGAGTGGAACGTCACCGCGCGGACGCAAGAGACCCACGTGCGGGTTCATCAGGCCGAGAAAGCTCTGACCACGTGGCTCGTACTGGACGATTCACCCTCGATGGCTTTCGGCACAGCCGACCGGCGCAAAGCCGACGTGGCCGAAGGCGTGGCACTGGCGGTTGCTCACATCGCAACGCGGCGCGCCAATCGTTTGGGCGTGATGACCTTCGGCGGAGCGACCCTCGCCGTGACGAGGCCCAGTCAGGGACGGGCTGGGCTTCTGAGCCTGTTGCTGACCCTGAGACGCAGAGGTTCGGCAACCGGCGAGGGAGTAGGTCTCGAGGCGGCCTTGGAGAAAGCAGGCGCTACGATGCGCACCCGCTCCGCCGTCTTCGTCGTGTCGGACTTCCGCGGAGACCTCGACTGGGTTCGGTCGATGGGGCGACTAGCTCATCGCAACGAGGTATTCGCGATCGAGATCGTTGACCCGCGCGAACAACGACTCGTAGACATCGGCGACGTCTATCTCGCCGATCCTGAGACCGGAAGGCAGGTACGGGTCGACACTCGCGACCGGCTCCTTCGCGAAAGGTTCGAACTCGAGGCCGGGCGCGAGCGCGAGGAGGTACGGAAGGCCTTGCGAAGAGCGGGCGCGCACCACGTAACGCTGTCGACGTCCGGGGATTGGCTAAGGATCCTGGCGGCGTTTTTGACCAGCCGGAGGCGAGCGTGAGTTTCGCAGCACCCGCCTGGCTCCTGATCCTCCTCGTCATCCCGATCCTCATCGCCCTGTATCTCTGGGTGCAGCGACGTCGTGCGCGCTGGAGCGTCTCGTTCACGAACCTGGACGTCCTTGCGAAAGTGGTTGCCACTCGCCCGACATGGCGACGCCACGTGCCGGCTGCGCTCTACCTCCTGGCGCTGTGCGCGCTCCTAATGGGGATGGCACGACCGGAATCCACGATCAGAGTGCCGCGCGAGCAGGCGACGATCGTCCTGGCGTTGGACGCGTCGGGATCGATGCGCGCTACCGACGTCGAGCCCACCAGGCTCACGGCCGCCCAGGAGTCAGCGCGCTCCTTCATCGATCAACTCCCCGACAAGTTTCAGGTCGGGGTCGTTTCGTTCGCAGAGCAAGCACAGGTCTTGAACCAACCCACGACGGATCGGGTGGCCGTGATCGAGTCCATCGATTCGTTGCTGGCGGATGGACCCACGGCCATGGGCGATGCTGTGGACGAAGCGCTCGACCTCGGACGGTCGGACGAAAAGCCCGCCCCCACCCCTTCCCCAGGGGCATCCCCGGATCCCAACGCCTCTGAAACGCCGGGAGGAACACCGTCGAGTCCATCACCGGGTGGCACGCCGCTTCCGAAGGACCGGCTGGACGCCATCGTCTTGCTTTCGGATGGGTACAACACGTCCGGCGCGGTCACTCCACTGGAGGCGGCCGAACGCGCAAGCGAGCTCGGGATACCCGTGTACACGATCGCCCTGGGCACTCCGGAGGGCACGGTGGAAGTGCCGGACCGGCTGGGGATCCCGCGCGTCATCAGGGTCCCGCCCGACTACCAGACGCTGGCGGCCATGGCCGAGACCACCGGGGCGGAATCGTTCACGGCGCCATCGGAAGACGACCTGCGGCGCATCTACGAGGACCTGGGGTCGCGCATCGGTTTCGTGGACGACAAGCAGGAGATCACTTTTGCTTTCGCGGCAGCGGGAGCCCTGATCGCCTTGCTGGGCGCGGGCCTCGGCGCCGTCTGGTCGGGCCGGATCCCCTAGCCTTTTATCCGTCCTTTATCTCCCCTTTGCTTGACTACAGGTCATGGCCCGGAGTCCTTGCCGGGCCTAGAGGGAGGTCGATACGGTGAGGAGGGATCCCGCCATGGCGGGCAGTCGTCCCCAGAAGCTTCCACGCGCGTCGAAGCGTTCCGAGAAGGGTCGTGTGTGTGCCCACGAGGGATGCCCGACCGTCATCTCCCAGTACAACAAGCGGGAGAAGTGCTGGGCCCATGCGGAGATGAAGATCCCCAGGCTGAGAGGCCGCAACCCGGCCCCCGCAGAAGGCTAGTCGCCGCGCGAGCGGACCGCCTTCAGACCGGCCGCGGCTCCGCCCAACATCAACCCCGCAAGCGCGCCGCGACGCGCCACGTTCTTGCGCACGCGCGATCTGCCGATCCTGACGTAGGGGCGCGTCGCTGCGGCCGTCTCCGCGAACGCGTCGGTGCTGGATCGATCGCACCGGAAACCGGTGGCTTCTAATCTGGCCGGCGACACCACCCAGGGATGCATGAGGTAGTGCAGCATCCCGGCCGGCGCCTCTCCCAATCCGGCCGACCAGAGCTTCTCGGCCATGCCGTAGGCGCTCGGCTCCGCGAGGCTGATCCGTTTCCGTCCGAGGATCTCGAGCATCTCGTCAACCCCGATATGGTCCGCGGGGGCCAGATTGAATGGCCCGTCGAGGTTCTCGACCACAGCGTGGTGCAGGGCGCGAGCAACGTCCTCCTCGTGTACGAACTGAAGCGGTGGGTCATGACCCCGGACCCCGAAGGCCACCGGCAACTCGAGCATATGCGACCAGGCGTTGTCCACATGGGAACCGAACACGATCGCCGGCCTGAACACGGTCATCGTGATGTCGGGGAACTCCTGACGGAACTCCTTGATCACATACTCGACCTCCAGTTTGTGGGCGGGATACGAGAAGTCGAGGTTGGCCCGAAGTGGCGACTCCTCGGTCAATGGGAAGTCGTTGTCGGGGTGAGCCCCGTAGACGGTTGCGGACGACGTGTAGACGATTTTCTTCACACCCGCCTCGGCGCTACTCCGAAAGACGTTCTGGCTCCCGCCGACGTTCACATCGCGCATGAGGGACTCGTCTTTGATCGGGTCCATGATGAAAGCCAGGTGTATGACGACGTCGACGCCCGCCAGCCGTTGGGCGAGATACTCGTTGCGGACGTCCAGTTGGTCGAACACCAATTTCTTCGATGCCATCTCCGGCTCTCGCCGATCGAAGCCAAGGATGCGTTCGACCCGGTCATCGCCGTCCAGATGCTCGATCAACCGACCAGCGAGGTAGCCGGAGGCCCCCGTTACGGCGATCGTGAGCTTGTGAGCGTCGGGCATAGTTTCAGAGCGTACTGCGCGACGATAGGGCCATGACCCAAGAGCCTTTCGGGGACATCCCCCTGTTCCGGGAGATCCAGAAGCTCCTCTCCTCGAGCGACGGACCCATCAACTTCGAGATCGCGCGCCAGATCGCGGTTGCGGTCGCGGCGCAGGGCACGCCGGATCGATCCGTCGATGCCACCGAAACGAGAGCGTTCGCGGATGCCGTTCACGAGGCGGAGACCCTCATATCCGGCTACACGCGACTTCCACTTGATGAACCCCTTCGCCCGGACGCCATCGGGAGAACGCAGTGGATCTCCTCGACGATGGACGGGTGGCGGTGGCTGCTCGAACACCTCGCCACCCGATTCACTGCCGAGCTCGCGCGGCTCGGAGCGGAGGAAGCAGAGGGCGGCGTCAACCCGATGCAGGCCGCGATGGGACAGATGGGGCCTTTGCTCATGGGGATGCAGGTGGGCACTCTTATCGGACACCTCTCGAAAGAGGCACTCGGAAGGTACGACTTCCCGATCCCGCGCGAGGACGATGGTCGCTTGCTCTTCGTCGTGCCCAATCTCGACGCCCTAGCTCAGGACTATGGCTTCGATCTCGCCGCATCTCGGCGCTGGATCGCAGCGCATGACGTGGCGCGCCATCTCGTCATCACTTCCGTTCCGTGGGCGCGCCGTTACTTCCGGAGCCTGCTGACCGACGTGGTCGATGCGATCGAGATCGACGTCGTGGGTCTCGAGCAGCGCCTGGTGGAGCTTCAGAGTCAAGGTCCGGAGGCGATGCAGGAAGGGATGGGACAGGACGGTGTCGTCCCGATCGCCTCCACGGAGAAACACCGCGCGGCGTTGGACCGGATGAGAGCATTCCTCGCGGTTTTCGAGGGTTACGGGGCCGAGACCATGAGCGTTGTGGGACCACAGATCGTGCCCGAACACGAAGCGCGCATCGCCGAGGGGATGGCGCGCCAGCAGGCTTCTCCATCCGAGGGTGAGGCGATGCTGTCCTCGATCCTTGGGGTGTCGCTGGATCGGGAGCTCGAGACCTCTGGGGCCACCTTTTGCAAAGCGATCCTCGAGCTAAAGGGGCTAAGCGCGCTCAACCGGGTGTGGGCCGCGCCCGACAACCTGCCCTCGATCGCAGAGGTCAAGGACCCCTTCGTGTGGATCGAGCGGGTCCTCGACCCCTAGCTCCCGGCACCAGCGTCATCGAACCGAACCCCTTATCAACCGATCGGGCTCCACCCGCAACGGTCAGGCGGGGAAGATCTCACCCTCTACCCCACCGTTCTCGATCCACAGGATGCCCATCGAAGGAAAGGGCGCTCGTCTCGGCCACGTCGGGCTCCCGGGATTGAACAGCAACAACTCGCCATCGTCCTCGTTAACCGGCATGTGCGAGTGCCCGAACACGACGACCCGCGCGTCCGGGAAGCGCTTCCCTAGTCGTTCTCGACGTCCCGACTTCACACCCGAGTCATGCAGCATCGCCACCCCGATCCCGCCGAGTTCGATCTCCGCGACTTCGGTGGCACCCCAGTCCTTGACGTCCAGACCATCCACGTTTCCCATGACGACCGTGAGTGGGGCGAGAGCCGCGATCTCATCCAACAACGCGGGATCGGTCACGTCCCCCGCATGCAAGACGTGATCTGCCGTTTCGAGGTAGGGCCACGCGCTGGCGGGAAGGGCGCGCGATATCCCTCTGGTGTGCGTATCGGCAAGGACAACGACCTTCACACGACAGAGATTACGCGGCCGGGGTTCCTGCCTTCTCCAGCACCGCGTCGCCGGTCTTCTCAGTCACAGCGCCCTTATCGCCGGTGACTTCTCCGCAGACCGGGCACTTCGGATCGCGCCGAACCTTAACCTCACTGAAGGTGGTCGTCTGGGCATCGAAGGTAAGAAGCCGGCCCACCAGTGGCTCGCCGTACCCCACGATCAACTTCAAGACCTCGTTCGCTTGGAGTGAACCGATGATCCCCGGAAGCACTCCCAGCACGCCGGCCTCACTGCAGTTCGGTGCGAGCTCGGGAGGAGGCGCTGCCGGGTAGAGGCAGCGGTAGCACGGACCTTCGTAGGGGACGAAGGTCGACAGCATGCCCTCGAACCGGAATATCGAACCGTGCACCACCGGTTTGCCCACAGCGACGGCCGCGTCGTTCACCACGTAGCGGGTGTCGAAGTTGTCCGAGCCGTCGACGATCACGTCGTAAGCCGCGATGAGCTCGTGAGCGTTCGATGGATCGATCCTGAACTCGTGTGCCACGATCTTTACGTCGGGATTCAGTTTGGTGAGCGTCTCACGCGCGGACTGAGCCTTCGGGGTGCCTATGCGGTCGGTGTTGTGCACGACTTGCCGCTGCAGATTGTTCGCCTCGACGATGTCGGAGTCCACCACACCCATGGTGCCGACCCCGGCCGCCGCGAGGTACAGCAGCGCAGGGGATCCGAGGCCGCCGGCCCCGATGACCAGCACTTTTGCATCGAGCAATTTCATCTGCCCCTCGAGGCCGACCTCGGGAAGGATGAGGTGCCGAGCGTAGCGATCGCGCTGCGCCGCATCGAAGACCTTGGGGATCGAATAGTCGTATCCGAGGTCCTTCCAGCGAGAGAAGCCGCCGTTCATCGAGGCGACGTCGCTGTAACCGAGCTCCTTGAGGGTTCGGGCCGCGAAGACGCTGCGCACCCCGGTGGCGCAGTACACGACAACCGGCGCATCCTTGTTCGGGAGCGCGTCCTCGACGCGGCTCTCGAAGTGTGACCGGGAGAGATGCTGAGCCCCCGGAACGAGGCCGTGCTGGACCTCGTCGTCCTCGCGCACGTCGAGCACCTCGAGGCGTTCGCCCGCGGCGAGGCGGCGGCGGACCTCCTCGGGGGTCGTCTCGCCGATGGCCGACTTGGCCTGGTTGAGCAGATCCCGGAAGTTCGTCATGTATGCACCTTACAATAGTTGTTAAGGCCTCACGATGGGGCCCAGCCTCGCTCGGGACGGACCGGTCTACAGTGAGAGCCGGCCTTCGCCGAGTACATCGACACCGATTGCCCTTCCAGCACGGACTTCTGCGACACGATAAGGCGGCCATGTCCCAGGAACCCACATCGCCCAGGCGCAAGACCACCGCCGGTACCGCAACGCGCTCGTTCGGCGCTGGAAATAGGGAGAACCACGACGCATCGGCCTTTTATTCCCGCAACCTGGCCGACCCCGTGCTATCGGAGGAGACCGACGTCGGCACGAACGAGGTCGTCGACCGGATCTACGTCCATTCCGCCGAGAGCATGCCCGAGCTGACCGACAACTCCGTGGCGCTCATGATGACCTCGCCGCCCTATCACGTGGGAAAGGAGTACGACTCGGAACTCAGTTTCGACGATTACCTCGGACTGCTCCGCAAAGTCTTCACCGAGACGTACCGCGTCCTCGAGCCGGGGGGCCGGGCCGTCGTCAACGTGGCGAACCTCGGGCGGCGCCCATACATCTCGCTGTCTTCCCGCGTCGTCCTGATGATGGAGGACATCGGCTTCCTGATGCGTGGGGAGGTTATCTGGCGCAAGGGCAAGGCGGCCGGTGGCTCGACCGCGTGGGGATCGTGGAAGTCGGCTTCCAACCCCATCTTCCGCGACGTGCACGAGTACCTGTTGTGCTTCTCGAAAGGGCGTTTCCAGCGCGTACGCAAAGGCGAGAGCACGATCGAGAGAGACGAGTTCCTGGAGGCGACCATGTCGGTATGGGACATCGCTCCCGAGTCGGCGACGCGTGTCGGACATCCCGCCCCTTTTCCCGTCGCTCTACCCCAGCGCGTTATCCAGCTCTACACGTACACGGAGGATCTCGTGCTCGATCCGTTCATCGGATCGGGGAGCACTGCCGTTGCTGCCGTCCAAGCCGGGCGTCACTACGTGGGATACGAGACCAGCGAAGCCTACGCAGTAGCGGCACAGGAACGGGTCGCTAACACGACGACGGAGAACACCACATGAAAGCGGTCGTTTGCGCGCCGAAGGGAAAGGTCAAGGTCGACGAGATCCCGGACCCTCAGATCCAGGAGTCGACCGACGCCGTCGTCCAGGTGCGTCGAACGGCGATATGTGGCTCGGACATCCATCTCCTCGACGGAACCACGCCGGGCATGCGCGAGGGCGCGGTTATCGGCCACGAGTTCGTCGGCCTGATCACCGACCTGGGCGATGACGTCCAAAAGCATTTCGAGGGAACGCGGGTGCTAGGTTCCTTCTTGATCGCATGCGGAGAGTGCGCTGAGTGCGTGGCCGGACGCTTCAACTTCTGTGCGAATCGAAGGGCACTGGGTCTGGGGACTCTCGCCGGCGATCTGGACGGGGCGCAAGCCGAGTCCATCCGCGTCCCGAATGCGGATCTCAACCTCAAGACCCTCGATGGAGCACTATCCGGCTTGAGTGATGAGGAGGCCCTGCTCGCCGGAGACGTCATGACAACGGGGTTCTACGGCGCCGCCCTCGCGGACATCGCGCGTGATGACGTCGTGGCCGTACTGGGGGGCGGGCCGATCGGGCTCTTCTGCGCGCTCGCCTGCCGGCGCGCCGGGGCGGAACGCGTGATCGTGCTGGACACCGACCCCAAGAGAGCCAAGTTTGCAAAGGAAGTGATGGGCCTAGAGTCCCTCCATCTGAAGGGGGACAAGCCGGAGGAGGCCGTTAAGAAGGCCACCGGCGGCGCGCTCCCCGACGTCACGGTCGACGCGGTCGGATCGATCGTGGGCTTCAAGACCTCGTTGCGATGTGTACGCGATGGGGGCCGGGTCGTGGTGCTCGGCGTATACGGCCCGGAGCGGTACGAGATGCCCATGGGCATGGTCTGGATCCGGGGTCTCGACCTGCGCTTCGCAGGCATGGCCAACGTCCACGCGCACTGGAACGATGCGCTCTTATCGGTGGGCAAGGGCGAGATAGATCCGGCGCCGGCGATCACCCACCGGCTGCCCCTCGAGGAGGCCGAGCAGGGCTACGAGCTCTTCCGCTCCCGCAAGGCCCTGAAAGTGGTCCTGAACCCCTAGTCGTTCACCGGGACCAGGAAGGGCCGGTGCGAGACGAGCGTTAGGCGGACTTGGGTTTGGCTTCTTGCTCCACGCGCATCTTCTCGGCGACTATGTCTTCGGCGCTCTTGCCGCAGCCGGGACAGAACTTGGAGTCCTCGGGAACCTCGACCTTGCAGAAGGGGCACGGTCCCTCGAGGGGGGGCTCCTTGTAGCCATCCTTGAGCCCCGACTTGAACTCCTTGCCCGCTTGCCCCATCGATCGCGCCAGTTGCGGGAGTTTCTTCGCCCCGAACAGCAGCAGAAGGATGAGCAGCACGATGATCCATTCCGCTCCACCTGGAAGACTCATGCCCTACCTCCGTTCAGCGCCGGAGCGACTTCCGTTCCGACCAGCTCGATATCTTCTTCGTCGGCGACCTGGAATGGCAGCGTGCCGAGGCCAGCGATGACCTCCTCGACGCCCAGGTCGACCAGTTCCCCCAAGCGATCCACCACCTCACCCACGGTTCCGGCGATGTGACCCTCGCGAAACTCCTCCCAGGATACTGCCGGTCGCCCCCCTACTCCGCCCAAGACCCCCGCCGGGGTTCGCTCCAGAAGACGCTCGAACCGGCGCTTCGCATCGCCGTCGTCCATGCCGGCCAGGACGTAGCACCCAACCGAACGCCGGAGGGCGGACGGGTCCCGGCCCACCTTGTTGCAGGCCTCGTCGGCGGCGCGGGCCCTGTCCCGGTAGGTCTCGATAGAGCCGATCCACGAGAAGTTCCAGCCGTCCGCCACCTCCGCGGCGGTCCGGAGCAGGAGATCTCCCTTCCCGCCGATCCAGATAGGGGGCCGAGGTTCCTGCTTCGGGCCCGGCCGGCAGACCGCGCCCTTCATCTTGTAGTGATCGCCGTCGAAATCGAGCTCTTCGCCTTCGAGCAAGCGACCGATGATCTCGACCGACTCCCCCAGGCGGCGGATGCGCTCACCCGGACTGGAGAACTCGATGCCCGCCGCGACGTATTCGGGCTCGTACCATCCCGCGCCGAGGCCGATGTCGATCCGGCCTTCCGAGAGAAGGTCGAGGGTCGCCGCCATCTTCGCCAGCAGGCCGGGGTTCCGGAAGTCGTTGCAGGTCGCCATCGAACCGATCCGCACACGATCCGTTGCGGCCGCCAGTCCCGCCATCGTCGTCCAGCACTCGAGCGCCCCTTGCGGGTCCGTCGATCCTCCGTACTTGCCCCAGTCCAAGAACAGATGGTCGGACACCCACACGGAGTCGTAGCCCGTGGCCTCCGCGAGCCGGGCGACACGCTTCACTCCATCCCACGACGCGGGTGAACCGCCCAGCGAGGTGTCGTAATGAGGCAGAGCCAGTCCCAAGCGCATGCGCGCAGTCTATCTAAGGGTGCGCGCGTTGAAGCGCCAGATCAGGGACGGTTAGAACCTCAGATCTTGTATTTCTCCAACAACCGGCGGGCGATGACCGTCTTCTGGATCTCGGAGGTGCCTTCGCCGATCAGCAGGAACGGAGCGTCGCGATAGAGGCGTTCGATCGTGAACTCCTTGGAGTATCCATAGCCTCCGTGTACGCGCAGTGACTTGAGCACGATCTCGTGACACGCTTCCGACGCGAACAGCTTCGACATCCCCGCTTCGAGGTCCGAGCGCTCGCCCGAAGACTTCTTCTCAGCAGCGGAATAGAGCATGAGCTTGGCCGCTTCGAGCGTGGTCCCCATCTCCGCAAGGTGGATCTGAATCGCTTGATGCTGGCTGATCGGTTTCCCGAACGCCTTGCGCTCCTGCGAATAGCGGATGGCCTCCTCGAACGCGCGTGTGGCGACGCCGACGGCGCGAGCGGAGACGTTCACCCGGCCTACCTCTATCGCGTCCAGGACCTGCCGGAAGCCCTGTCCCTCCTCATTGCCGAGCAGCGATGAGACCGGCGTCCTGTAATCGCTGAAGGTCATCTCGATCGTCTCGATGCCCTTGTAGCCCATCTTGTCGATGTTCTTGCCGCAGTCGAGCCCCCGCGCTGGGTTCGCTTCCCCCGGCTCCTTCTCGACGATCAGCATGCTCATGCCGCGGTGAGGGGGATCCGACTCGGGGTCGGTCTTCACGAGCGTCATCACGATCCCCGAACGCAAGCCGTTCGTGAGCCACATCTTCTGGCCGTTCACCACGTAGTCGTCGCCGTCGCGGATCGCCTTGGTCCGGATCGCCTGGACGTCGGACCCAGCCTCCGGTTCGGACATCGCCAGGGCGGCGCGTATCTCCCCAGTTGCCATCCTGGGTAAATGCTTCCGCTTCTGTTCGTCGGTCCCGAACTTGTTGATGAGGTAGCAACCCATGAAGTGGGTGTTAAGGATCCCCGACAGGCTCATCCAGCCGCGTGCAAGCTCGACGACAGTCAGCGCGTAAGTCATCAAGGACTCCCCCACGCCCCCATACTGCTCGGGAACGGTGAGACCGAACAGGCCCATCTCCTTCATGCCCTCGTAGATCTTCTCGGGGAACTCGTCCTTGTGCTCGAGCTCTTCCGCTACCGGGATGACTTCCTTCTCAACGAAATCGCGCACGGTCTCGATGATGGCCTTTTGTGTGTCGGTCAGCTGCACGGCTTGCCTACTCCCATTCCTTCTGAAACTCCTCGAGTGTCTTCTCGCGCTCGAGGCCGGCGACGCGTCCGCGCTCGGCGAGCTGCAACGCCATCTTGCGCGACGCTTCGTCGATCATCTCGGTTCCGAACATCACGGCTCCACGCTTGTCCACATCAGTGGAATGCTTGTAGGCCTCGAGTAGAGCCTCTGCCTTGTCGTAATCATCTTGAGGCGGGGTGAAGACCTCGTTGAGCACGTCGACCTGTCCCGGATGGAGGGCCCACTTGCCGTCGTATCCGAGAGCTCTCGCTCGCATCGCCATGTCACGGAAACCGTCAAGGTCCTTGATGAGGAGGTAGGGACCGTCGATGGCTTGCAGGTTGGCGGCACGAGCTGCGACGAGGATGCGTTCGAGCACCCAGTGCCAGTGGTCGCCCGGGTAGCCAGGCATGGGCAATCCCGCGGTCACGGTCGGGAGACCGAGCGATGCGCTCATGTCGGCCGGCCCAAAGATCAGGGTCTCGAGGCGGTCCGAAGAATGCGCTATCTCGAAGATGTTCTGAAGACCGAGCGCGGTTTCTATCTGGGCTTCGATGCCGATCTTCTTCTCCGACCCGGTGGTCACCTCGATCATCCGCAGCAAGTGGTCCACGAACATGACCTCGTGCGCGTACTGCACCTTCGGGATCATGATGCAGTCGAGATACTGCCCGGCGTTCTCGACGACGGTCTTGAGGTCATCTGCCGCCCACTGCGTATCGATCGAGTTGATCCTGACAACGACGGTCTTGTCGCCCCAGTCGTGGTTCTTGAGCGCGTCGATGATGTTGCCGCGCGCCTCCTCTTTAGCGAGCGGCGCTACCGAATCCTCGAGGTCCATGAACACCTCGTCGGCCGGCAGGGTCGGGCCCTTGGCCAGCATCTTCGGGCTGGAACCGGGCACGGACAGACAGGACCTGCGTGCGCGCAACCTTGCCTCCTCGCCTCCTTGGAGCTCTGTTCGGTTACTCGACGTAGCCGAGGCCCCGCAGATGGCCCTCGATCTCGTCTTCTTCGGTTGAGGTTAGTCCGCTGGCATCGTCGCTGCTCGCCTTCGACGCGTCGTCCTGCTCGAGCACATCGAGCTTGACCCCGTCGCCGACGAGCGATCTCAGGACCTTGCCGTCTCGCGGTACGGCGGTCGGGACGCCAAGGGCGGCCATGGATGTGGGACCCAGGTCGATGAGCTCGGCGGTCTCCGACAGGGGGCCGGGCGTGACCTCAGGGCCTGTCGCCACGACGACGCCTTCCAAACGGTGGTCGCCCGACAGCCAGTCCGCCGCCTCGACCATCCCCTTCGCGTGCGTAAGGGAATAGAAGGGCGCCGGAACGAGCAGCAGGTCCGGCGCGATGTCGAGGAACTTCCCGGAGAGGACCTCTTCCTTGCGATAGATCTTGGAGATAGGCGCGTCGCCGGTCTCGGGATCCCTGAACGCCGACAGCGATGCCGCTACCTCGTCGCGCACCTTCTCGTAGTCCTTTGGATCGACGATGCCTCCCGGCTCCCGCCCCTTCAGGTTCACCGACACGCCCTCACCAGTGGAGACGACGCTCGTATAGGCACGCGTCTTGGACCATTCGATCGGGGATGCGGGGATCGAGATCTTCCCGTGCAGCTTAAAGATGTCGTATAGGCGCCGGGCGATACGCCGGCCCGGCCCCCAGCGGATCAAGTTGAACGCGAAGGATCCCCTACCGAACTCCAGGTATCCGAGGTTCTGCAAGATCCGATCCATCGTGCACGTTCGGGTGCAAGCCTGGTGTCCGTGATCTGACATGAACACGACCAGGTCGTCGTCATCCGTTCGCTCCAGGAGCCGGGCCAGTCCCTCGTCAAGCTGCCGGTAGATACCGCGCACCTGCTTGGCGACCGGTCCATCCTTCACCTCGTTGTACTTGGGGTGCTCGGGATGGATGTACTCCATGAGGCAGTGCTGGATGCGGTCCGTCGAGACATACACGAGCACGCCGAAGTCCCACTCGGTCGAGTCGAGTAGATACTCGAAGGACTTCTGGCGCTTGGCGGTGATCGCCTCGCACTCTTCGAGAAAGGCTTCGGGCCGGTGGCGATAGGTCGTCCAGCTCATGCCATTCACCGGGAACGGCGCCTTGGCATCGAGCTCCTGCTGAAGCTCGGCGGGATAGGTATAGGAGCGACTCGCTGGAAGGACGCCGCCGGCGATCACCTTGCCCTTTATCTTCGGGGTAGGAAAAGTGAGTGGGATATTGAGCGCCAGGGTCGTCTTGCGGGCGTCCGTGAAGTCATCGAAGATCGTCCGGGCCTTGATCGACCGGTAGGTGATGGGCAGTCGCTTCGAGGCGCCGGGCTTGTGCTCGAGGATGTCGAAGACCGCGTGGCCCGCCGGATTCAGTCCGGTCATGAACGAGGGCCACGCGCACCAAGAATGTGACGGCACCGTCGACAAGCAGTCGCCGTGAGCCCCTTTGTCGATCAGCTTCGAGAGATTGGGGAGCTCTCCGGCGTCCAACATGGGCTGAAGAACCTTCCAATCGACGCCGTCCCAGCCGATGATGAGTACCCGTTTGGCCATGGATCGGAGGTTAGCAGGGGAATGCGGCACCGGGACATGCGTGTGGTCGCACCCTCCACGGCGCTGAAGGACACATCCGGGGCCATCGTCCGTTCCGATCGAGGACTCGACGCGATCCTCGCGGAGGAGCGGGCGGCGACGGAGCAGGCGCGCGGCGATCGAGAACGCTCCGAAAGAAACTTGGGGAGGGCTGGGCGCTAACCCTCGTCAGTCCTCGGCGCCGGGCCGGGCGCGTGCGAGCCGGAACGCTCGCAGAGCGAGTTGCAATCGAAGCTTGTCCTCGGAATCTCGCAGCGACCAACCGGTGAGCTTCTCAACCTGTTTGAGGCGATAGCTCACTGTGTGGGGATGAGCGAACAACGCCGCTCCTGCCATCTTCACGCTGCCATCGGCGGCGAAATACGCCTCGATCGTCTTGATCAGCTCGCCCTTGCGCCGCTGGTCGTACTCGAGAAGAGGACCCAGCGACTGGTCGATGAAGCGCCCCACCAGTGCGGGTTCCACGCGCAAGAAGTGGTACAGGATCAGATCCTCGAAGCGATAAACCGGGCCCTCCAGCTCCAGTGCCATCCCGATCTCGAGGGCCTCTCGGGCCTCGAGATACGCCTGCCGGATCCCTTCGAGGCCGGGATGGGGGCCTCCGACCCCGAATCGCCACTCCCCCTCCAGCTCGGTGATCAGCTTCTCCGGCATCGTGACGGGGTCCACCCCGCTCGTGGCCGGGACCAGGGCGATCGTGTTCTCGCCCTTCTGCAGCACGATCGGATCCGAGCGGGTCTGTGGCGAGCCCGCACCGGCTGCTGCGGCCACGGTCGCTTCCTTCCTCTGATCGCCTTCGGGCCCGACGCCAACCATGGCGACGTAACCGAGGGACAGGTCGTATCCGAAGGTCAAGGCACGGCGAAGGATGTCCTCCGGCGCCGCGTCCGTTCCGTAGAGCAGGTCGGCGAGGAACTCGCGCCGGGCGCCCTCCTGCTCACGAACGATGGCTCGCTGAGCCCGGGCGTACGCGTCGGCTACGCCGGTGGAGATCTGGTCGGTGTAGCGGAGCACGGCCTCTGCGAGCTCGATCGTCGCCTCGACCGCTTCCTCGCCGGAGTAGCGGCGACATTCCTCGGCAAGTGTGTTCCAGCAGACGCGGGATACGGTTCGGTACGCACTGAGGACGTCCTCCAGCGGGATGCCGCCCTCGGCTCGGCGCGCCCCGACCTGCTCGATCGCCTCGAGCTCATCGCGTGAGATGTCTCGGCTCTGGCTCAATACATTCGCCAGGATCGCGACGTTGCCTCGCACCGCTTGCCGCACGTCATCACGAAGGTCATCACCAAGGCGCGCGTAAGAGGGGATCGCCTCCCAGATCGCGGCGATGCACAGATCCACGACCTCGTCGAGGCGAGCCAGAAAGCGGTCGATGATCGGTCTCACGGCCGCGCTCTCAACCACCGGGAGGGGCCGTCACCTTCAGGAGCACCCTGTTAAGAGCATCGCGAGCGGCCTCGATTACCTGACCCGACGTTGCGTCGGTGGAGTCGACATCGTCTGCGGGGTCAAGCGCCGCCACCGTCGCGGAGCTTCCACTCTCTTGCACGACGACGTTACAAGGGAGGTGAACCACAGCCTGAAGGTCGTCGTCGATGCCACGGTGACCGGCCGGCGGGCTCCACGCGCCCATGATCAGATACTGGCGTTCGTCGCCCGCTTCGGGGCCCAGCATCCCTCCGACGTGCATCTCGGAGATGATCGAGAAGCCCTCACCTTTCAATGCAAGGCGGGCGCGCACGACGGCCTCGTCGTAGCCTTCTGGAACCTCCACCGCGTATCCGTAGTCACTCATGCGGTCGGCTCACTTCCGTCGGATCGAGACCCACACTCTCCACTACGGTAACCCTTGGGAACAATGACTCGAAGACCGGAGGTGCACGCTCTGCTGCTCCTGGCCGTACCCAATATCTCGGAAGGCAGCGATGACCGCCTTATCGCAGAGTGCGCTGCTGCGGCACAACTGGGCGGGGCGAGATTGCTGGATCTGCATTCAGACCCGATCCATAACCGGAGCGTACTGACCATCGTCGGCCACCCTGCGGAACTCGTGGCGGGCATGACGGAGCTTGCGGATCGCGCAAGCGCCATCGACATGTCGGAGCATCGTGGCCTCCATCCTCGTCTCGGCGGCCTCGACGTTTGCCCTTTCGTTCCCTTCGAAGCCACCATGGCAGACGCAGTCACGGTCGCCCGCACCACGGCCATCTCGATAGCAAGAAGAACGGATACGCCGGTCTATCTCTACGGAGAAGCCGCTACACGGCCCGAAACGAGGGAGCTTCCGGATCTCCGGCGCGGGGGCCTGGCGGCACTCGCCGAGCGCGCGAGCGCCGATCTGCCTCCGGACCGAGGACCCAAACGCATCGACCCGCGCAGGGGGGTCGTTTGCGTCGGAGCCCGTGGACCCCTGATCGCCTTCAACGTATGGCTGGCCTCGGATGGTGACACCGCACGACGGATCGCATCAGAGGTTCGGGAACCGGGGACCTTGCGGGCTCTGGGGATACAGCTAAGGCCGGGCACCTCTCAGGTATCCATGAATCTCACACAACCTGATGCGCTCGGGATCGAGGAGGCTTTCGATCGGGTCGCGGCGTCGGCTGAAGCGCTCGGAGCTCGCGTGATGAGCACCGAGATCGTGGGCCTCGTGCCGGAAGGATCCATGCTGTCGCCGGACGCGACAGCGGCCCGGCTCTTGTTCGAGCCGGGCCGCTCCGTTGAATCCGTTCTACGCCGGGAGAGCTAACGCCTCCTGGCGGTCTTGCGGCCCGTCGACTTCCTCCGAGTGGCGCCCTTACGAGCAGCCGTACTCCTACGAGCGGTGTTCCGTTTCCGAGTCGCTGCGGCCTTTCGACCGGCCGCCTTGCGCGACGTGGACTTCCGGCCTGTCGACTTCTTACGACCGGTGGTCTTCTTTCGTCCGGTCCTCTTCCTGGTCGCTGCGGCCTTTCGACCGGCCGCCTTCCTGCGGGCTGTGGTCCGCTTCCTGGTCGCCGCGGCCTTGCGGGCAGCCGCCTTGCGCGTCGTGGACTTCCGTCCCGTCGACTTCTTACGGCCTGTCGACTTCTTACGACCCGTCGACTTCCTGGTCGCTGAGGCCTTGCGGCCCGCCGCCTTCCTGCGGGCTGTGGTCCGCTTCCTGGTCGCTGCGGCCTTGCGGCCTGCCGCCTTGCGCGTCGTGGACTTCCGTCCCGTTGACTTGCGAGCCGTAGACTTACGACCCCCAGTCCGTTTCCTTCCGGTGGTTTTCTTTGCTGCCACCCCGGCACCTCCATTCGTGATCGCGACGAGATCGAGAGTCGAACTCGTCATCCGTCACATGCGAACGCGCGCTCTAGCGCGCGTTCATGTGTAATTAGGCACCAATATCTACGGCCCTGCAAGCATTTGGGGGCTTTTTCTTTAGGTCGTGAACGCGCGTCACGAGCTGCGCGACGCGCTCAAGACACCGCGCGAAGTCTGCGAAGTGTGCGCTCTTTCCGCAACCGTCGTCGTTCGCGCTCGGATGTTCCACCCCAGATACCGAATTGTTCCTTGTTGTTCAACGCGTATTCAAGACATTGTTCGCGCACATCGCACTTCGAGCAGACCGCGCGCGCGGCCTTCGATGAACCGCCGCGCTCGGGAAAGAAGATCTCGGGATCGACCGCGGTACACCGCGCGCTCGTCTGCCATTCAACGGGTTGAAGAAGTCTCGTCGTGATGCGCTGCATAACCCCGGCCCTTTCTGTCGGTCCCCCGGCTCACCGATCTGGGCTGTCCATAGGGCGACGCCCGAATTACAATGTTGTAATTCTAGGGGCGGAACTACAACCCTGCAACCCCTCTGACCTGCCTCTTTAGAGCGCGAGGACGCGAATGGCCCCAGAGCGCGAACAAAGGGCGTTCGGAAAAGGAGGGCTTTAGCCGGGACCCCGCTGCGGGAAAGACATGACCCAAGGCCCGCGTGCGATCCCGATCGGGCTGGGCAGAACGCAGACCGCGGGGGGAACGAGCCTGGTGTCAGCGGCTGGGCAGAACGCAGACCGCGGGGGAAACGAGCCTGGTGTCCGCGCGCGATCCCGATCGGGGTTGGGCAGAACGCAGACCGCGGCAGCGATCGCCTGGGCGATCGCGAAGATCAGACGGAAGAGCACAGGTCGAGCACCGAGCGAGCCAGCTCTCCAGCCTCGAGAGGCTTCACCTTGTACGCGCTGGCACCACTCTGAGCGGCCAGCCACGCATCTTGCTCTCGCTCCAACAGGAGGAGCAGAGGTATCGAGGTAGCGCTGCCCGTGTATTGCATGTCCTTCCTCAGGTCGTATCCGCCGGCGCTGCCCGTTTGAAGGTCCACCACCACGACATCGCAGCCTCCGGCGGCGAGCTGCGCCTTGGCCTCACGAGAATCGAGCGCGAATCTCACGACCACATCCCCTGGAAACGCGAATCTCGCTTCTTGGACGATCTGGGGATCATCGCTCACGACCAGCACCCGGATCCCGGGCGCCTCTGCCGCGGCCACCGGCTATCCGGCTTTGGGGATGGTGTGCGACCGCACCTGGTCGCCGACGGATCGCAGGGCCCCTTCGATATCGATATCGAATCCGGTCTCCATCCCTTGGAGCCGTCCGAGCACCCTCACGAAATTGGCGGCCGCCACCTCTGCCTCGGCCACGGCCTCGACGAGAACGCTGGTGTAGTGCCGCGCGAAACGGGCGCCGCAGAAAGGACACCGGCCCGGTGCATCCGAATCAGCCCCGATCTGCGACAGCAGGAAAGTCCTGCCGCAGGTGTCGCAATGAGCTTCAAGCCTCATACTTCACCTCTCTCGATCGAATGCCCCGATGATAGACCGGCACCCATCGGCTCTCTTGTTACGCTCCACTTGGACAGAAGGATGGTCATCACGAACGCGACCACGAATGATGGGACGGACGCAGGCAACCACGGAAGGGTCGTAGAAAGAGGGGTGCCCGCCACGGCGGAGACCGCGCCGGTCCACCACGAAGGGCCGGTAGGAGCGATCCAGTGATACACCACGAACCCCGCGACCCACGGCAGCAAGGCAGTGGTGCGGACCCCGTTCCCGTACCAGTAGGCCCCCCGGCGGTCGAAGAGATGCGCCGGGTCGATACTCCGCCGGCGTAGAACGAAGTAGTCGGCGGCGAGGATGCCGAACAACGGTACGAACACGGATCCGATGAGAAACAGGAACGCTTCGTAGCGTTCCATCGTCAACCACGCAGCCAGAACCGTGGCCACTACGCCGATGCCCACGGTCAGTACGCGTTGCGAGATACGCGGCCACACGTTCTGCACAGTCACCGCAGTCGAGTAGATGTCCGCGAAGGCCTCATCGGTTTCTCCTACCAGTAGGCCCACCAGGAAGAGGAGCCCGGCGATGGATCCCCCAGCGAGGGCCAGGATGCCCGCGGCGATGCCCGCCGGGTCGGGCGATGCATCCGAGGCCAACACGATCAGGGCACCTAGCGAGTAGAGCCACACGTTCGCGATGAGATAGCCGGTCGCGGTTCCAACGAAGGCGGACCGAGGGCTCCGGGCGAATCTGGTGTAGTCCGCGACGAGAGGAAGCCACGAGATCGGCATCGCGATCACGAGGTCCAGGGCCGGGCCGAAGGTCGGCCACGCTCCCGTGCCGGTCGACGTGAGAGCGTCGCCGATCCCCTCGCTCGTGAGAGCCAGAACCGTGACGAGGAGACTGATGCCACCGATGACCCACGCGCCGAAGCGTTTCATCCAGACCCGGGTGACCCCGATGGGGCCCCAGAGGGCCAGCGCGATACAGACGATCGAGGCGCAAGCCAGCCACAACCAGCGACTCGAGAAGCCGAACACCCGGTCGAAGATCAGGTCCGCAACGAAGGACATCGCCCACAATTCAACGGCCGTCCAGCCGATCAGCTGCAACGCATTGAAGGCGCTCGGCATCCATGAACCACGAAGGCCTAGCACCGGGCGGAACAACACCATCGTCGGGATCCCGTGATCGGCGCCGGCCATAGCAACCAGGGACAGGAGGCCGACCCCGACGATCGAACCCAACACGATGGCCACGAAGGCCGCGGCGAAGCCAAGGCCCGGCACCAATAGAGCTCCGGTGACCAGGACGAGTAATCCGATCCCCAGGTCACCCCAGAGGATCGCGAGGTCCAGGCCCGACAGGATCCGCCGCTCGCGAGGAACCGGCTCGATGTCCGAGTCGCTTGGGGCCTCTACTCGCTCGTCCTGTCGGGACATTCCTAGATTTCTGCGCGCACTACGTCCACGGCCTTCTTCACGTTGATCAGCTTCGCCTTCGCCTCATCGACCGTGCGGGTCTTTAGCCCACAATCGGGATCCACGAACACCTTGTCCGGCGAAAGGTACTTGAGGGAGCGCCGGATCCCGTCGGCGATCTCATCGACCTGTTCGAGAGCGTGCGTGTGAACGTCGACCACACCCAGTCCGATGTACTTCGTGAAGGCGTCATCGCCAAACGTCTCCAGTAGAGAGAAATCGGAATTAGCGAACTCGAGATCGATCTGGTCGACCGGTATGTCGAGCATCTTCGGATACGCGTTGTGGAAATCCCCGTAGCAGATGTGCGTGATCGTGTGAGCGGTCAGGGGCTCGGTGACCACCTGCATGGCTTCGATCACGAGATCGAGCTCGTCCATCCGAGTGGACGCAGCCGGCTCGTCGATCTGGATGAAGCGGGCCCCAGCGCGTTCCAGATCCAGAGCTTCATCGCGGATGACCTTCGCCAGATCGAGCACGTAGTCCCGCCTGCTGTCGTAGTGCTCGTTGAACGACCAATCGCAGATCGTGTACGGCCCGGTGAGCATCCCCTTAACGGGTTTCTCGGTCAGCGACTGCGCGTACTCCCACCACTCGACGGTGATGGGCTTGTCTCGCACGACTGCGGAGGTGGCGATGGGCTTTCGGTAGTAGCGATTCCCGTATGACCTAACGAGTCCGCCGATCTCCAGTCCGGGGAGCTCCTCCGCGAAGAAAGCCACCATGTCGCCGCGGTACTGCTCGCCGTCGACGATCACATCGGTCCCGATCGAGTCCTGGAACTCCACCCACTCACGCGTGGCCTGTCGTTCCAATTGCAGGAGTTCCTCTCGGTTGATCTCCCCCCGAGCGAACCGGCTTCGCGCGTTCGTGATGTAGTCGGGCTTCGGCAGACTGCCTACGGAGGTCGTCCAGAGACCGGGGCCGTCGAGGTCGATCGTCATCATGCACCCACCCTTCCCGAGATCCGTCCAAGTAGTTCGAGCTTCGCGCGCGCCTTCTCGCGCGGTAAGAACTCGAGACCGCATGAGGGGGCGAGCCGCAGGTTGTCCCCTACCGCGTCGGTGAGGCGAGCGGTCTGACCGGCGAGCGCCCCCTCGTCCTCGAGCCGCGTGTTGCGTGCGTCGAGGATCCCCGCCTGTAGACGCCGGTCCGAGGGGAAGTCTCGTATGAGCTCCCAATTCTCGGGTCCGGCGACGAGGTCCAGATGGAAACCGGCAACGGGTAGCCGGAAGAGTTCCGTCCCTAGACGTTTGGCATCGCCGAAGTACGTTGCGACCAGGGTTTCGGCCGAACTCAATTCCGCAACTACAACCTCGAGGGCGCGTCGGGCGAGATCGAGGTCCTCGGGGGCGCCGAGCAACGCCGGCTCATCGAACTGAATGATGGTCGCACCTGCAGCTTCGAGCTCGAACGCTTCCTGAGCGAGCACGGACGCCAGGGCCAAAACGAACTTCTCGTGATCTTTGTAGTGCTCGTCCACCGACAGATGCGCGAACGTCACGGGGCCGGGAACGATGGCTTTCACCGGGCGAGAAGCAACCGATTGGGCATAGGTGAATCCCTCGACGGACGACGGCCCGCGCCACTCCAGGGCACCGGTGCAGAGCGGTCGTCGGTAGTAGACGTTGTTGTCGAACCATCGCAGCAATCCGCCGATCTCGAAGCCCGCCATGTTGCGCGCGAAGGGCGTTACCAGGTCGTCCCACCTGGCCTGCCCGTCGCTGACGATGTCGACTCCGGCTGCTTCTTGTTCGGCGATCACCTCGCGGACCAGCTCGTTCCGGGCGTCCTCGAGATCGTCCGGCGTCGCGTCCCCTCGCTCGAGCGCATGCAAGGTCTTGCGCAATCTGAATGTCGAGCCTTCGGCCGGTGGTTTGGGGTACGACCCCACCACCGTCGTTTCGATCGTCAACGTCTCTCCTCCTCTGAACGCGAAAAGACCCCTTCCCGGACGGAAAGAGGCCTGTCGTCGCCTTCGCTCATCCGTCCGGGTTTCGCACCTGCCGGACGTGCCGGTGGTTGCGGCGGGATCACAGGGCCGGTCCCTCCCCCGCTCTACATGAGCGCCACCACCCTACCCCGTCGCGTCGCCGGACCACGCCTCCGGAGAGCGAAAAGGCCGCCTCTCGGCGGCCCATTTTTCGTTCTCGTATTCGGACTGAACCGCTAGAACTGGGCGGAGTCGCCGCAGGCGCAGGTTCCCTTCGAGTTTGGGTTGTTGATGGTGAAGCCCGACTGCTGCAGACCGTCGATGTAGTCGACCTCCGCGCCTCTCAGATACGGGCTGCTCATCTTGTCCACTCTGATGTCCACACCATGCAGGCTCTCGATCAGGTCGCCATCGAGCTGGCGATCGTCGAAATACAGGGCGTAGCGGAGGCCGGCGCAACCACCGGGCTGCACCGCGATACGAAGGGCATAGGCCTTGCCTTCGTGGTCCTCGGGGGCCGCCGAGGTCTCGCGGTCGAGAAGCTCTCGGACTTTCGAAGCCGCCATCTCGGTGATGCCGATGGTGGCAGGCTTGGTCTCCGTGGGGTTCATTGTCACTGTGTCCTCCTTGGGCGTCACACGACCCGGCGAAGCCGAGGTCGAGATCCATTATAAGGAACCTCAGTGGATCGATGTCCATTCCACGACCACGAGAAGGACGGCCACGGCCATCGAGCCGAGCACCCAGGGACGTGCCCGGCGGAGACCGGGAGGCACCGCCTCGAACACGAGGGGGGCCAGCATCAGGATCGCAGCGCCGGCGGCCGCCAGGAGGATGGTGGCCAGCACGGCGATGTGCCACAGGTTGTGGTCGATCACCCCTCTAGTGTGACGTTCGGGAGGTGAAACGGAACTCCCCGACGGCGAGGGCAGGTGCGACGGTGGACCCGAACGAGCCGAACTCGGGCGCGAAGGCTCGAAGGTCTCGCCCGATGCCCTCGACCGAGGCAAGGGCCTTGAGCACGCTCTGGGTGAAGCGAAAGTTGTGCACCGGCTCTGCGATCTCGCCCCCCCGGACCCGGAAGGTGCCGTCTCGAGTCATCCCCGTCAGCAGCGTCTCCGGCCGGTCCAGAACATTGACGTAGTGGAAGCGCGTCACGAGCAAACCATCGTCGATGCCCCCAAGCAACTCCTCGGCCGAACGATCCCCAGCCTCCAGCACCACGTTGCCGGCGTAGGGGCCAAATTCATCCGATCCCGAGAAATGACCGGTGGTTGTCCCACCGAGTTTTCGGGCTGTGCGCGTGTCGCTGACCGGGCCGGTGGCGATACCCTTGTCGATCACTGCCACGCGGCGACGAGGGGCGCCCTCGAAGTCGAAACCGATTCCTACAGATCCCGGGTGGCCGACATCGTCGGCAACAGTCACTGCCGGATCGGCCACCTGCAGTCCCGCCAGTGCTTCCAGGAAACTCTCGCCCTCGAGCACCTGCTTCGCTCCGAAGCCTGCGTACGCGAGGTAATCGATGAGCATGGCGACGGCCGGAGGTTCGAGAACGACGCGGTACGTCCCGGGATCTAGATCGATGGCGCCGCGTCCCTCCTGGGCTTTGTCCAGAGCGCGTCTGGCCCCCTCTTCGTAGTCGACCTCGCTAAGGGAGTGGGACGAGTCTTCCCCCCAGCCCGTGGCATCTCCGTTGTCCGCAAGGCACGTCATCACGCACCGGGTGAACGCGTCGTAGCACCTCATCCCGGTCGACGAGAGAAGGGCGTAGACATGCGAGCTCGTTTCGAAGACACCTGCGGCACTAGCGCAATCGGTAGCCCGCAGGATCGAGGCGACGGCATCGGCTCGTTGTGCGGGCGTCGCCGCCGCAGTCATCGCGTCGTAACGCATAAGGGCCGGCGCTGATCCGAACTCCTGTGGTTCGGGAAGCCCCGGGAAGTCGGGATCCTCACGAGATGCCCGAGCCGCTTCCAATGCCTGGTTGGCGGCCTTCTGCATGTGGGCCGCGTCGAGTTGGTTAGTGGTTGCCGAAGCCAGCTTCTGGCCAACCGCGATCCGCACGTAGGCACGGAGCTCCGATCGGACGGTGTTCTGGATGATCTCGGAGTTCGCGAAACGGGTCACCCCGGAACGGGAAGCCGCCACGACCACTTCGACGCCGTCGGCACCCGGCGTATCCAGAACCGCGTGCGCGGCATCTTCCGCTTCGTCCTGGGACAGGGGGAGCTCCCCGGCTGCGACCTCCTGCTCACTCTGGTTCACTGTGCGAACCCCGTGGCCACGTTCCTGAAGCGTGCGGGCGAGGTTCCATGCCCGACGCGCATGGTCTGGCCCGGCTGACCCTTGCCGCAGTTCGGGGTTCCCCACACTTTCCATTCCTCGGGGCCGGCGATCTGATCGCACGATCCCCAGAACTCCGGCGTGATACCGGTGTACCGGGGGTTCTTCAGCATCCGGCCGATCCTCCCGTTCTTGATCTCCCACGCGATCTCGCAGCCGAACTGGAAGTTCTTTCGCTTGTCGTCGATCGACCAGGACTTGTTCGTCGCCATGTAGATGCCTTCGTCCACATCGGCTAAAAGATCCTCGAACGAACCTTCGTCCGCCAGCAGGTTGATGTTCGGCATGCGGATGAGAGCGAAGTTCTCCCACCCCTCGGCGCGCATCGTGCCGTTGGACCTGTCGGCCCCGATAGCGGCGGCCGTCTCCCTCGACGTCTGGAACCCCGTCAAGATGCCGTCGGTAACCAAACTCACGCGCTGGGCGGCCACACCTTCGTCGTCGAATGCGTAGGTTCCGAGACCTCCTCTGACCGTTGCATCGGACGTGATGTTCACCAACTCCGAGCCGTACCGGAGGTGCCCCAGATCGGCGATACCGACGAACGAGGTCCCGGCGAAGGCCGCCTCCATCCCCAAGATGCGATCGAGCTCCGTGGGATGTCCCACCGATTCGTGAACCTGAAGCATCACCTGGTGGCCGTCGAGGACGATTGTCGTTGTCATGGAGGGGCATTCGGGAGCCTGCAGCAACGCAACGGCTTCCTCCGCCGTGCGCTGAGAGTTCTCGACGAGCCCCAGCCCTTCCACGATCTCGTAGCCGGCCGCCTCGAAGTGGCCACGGAACGAGCCCGGGAAGGAACGCTGCTGCAGGTCACCCTCCGACACCGCGACGGCATCGATCCCCGCCCCCGTATGAACGATCGTCTGGTCGATGTCCGAACCCTCCGAGGACACGAACCAGGTTTGTTGCTTCAGCAGGTCCATGGAGCCGCGACCGAACCTGACGCCCTGCACCTTTTCCATCTCCTCCGCAGCGGATGCCAGCAGCGCGACCTTCTTCTCCGTCGAGACTTCGAATGGGTCGATGTCGACCGGGGTGCTCCAGCTCGCGCGGTGAGCCGGTTCGGGCACCAGCTCCACAGGGTTGGTATTCGCTGTTGCGCTGGCGCGGGCCACCTCGACCGCCGTTTGGGCCACTAGAGACGCTTCATCGCGATCGAGTCGAGAGGATGCTGCGAAACCCCAGGCCCCATCGACCAGAACACGTACGCCGAACCCGACGGAGCTGCTCCTGTCGAGAGCCTCCACCCTGGGGCCTTTCACGGTCAATGATTCGGCATCGATGTCGACACCGCGCGCGTCTGCATATGACGCCCCGGATGCCGAAGCGGCATCGAGCGCCTCGTTTAGAAGGTCATCCATCGAGGGGTCAGGGTAGCGCGCGACGGTGGGATAGAAAGAGAACAGATCAAGCGAGATTGGCGGAGCGGGGATAGGCCACGTCCGGATCAGTCAGGACGTTGACCAGGTATGGCTCGCCCGCATCGAATGCACGCTTGAGGGCGGGGGCTATGTCTTCGGGGTCGGCGACCAGCTCGCCCCGGCCCCCGAATGCCTCCATCATGCGGTCGTAACGCAGCCCCGGTTGCAGGTCCGCGGCCACATCGTGACCATAGAGAGCCCTCATCGGGTGCTTCTCGAGACCCCAGATGCCGTTGTTCCCTACAACGCATACAACCGGAAGACCCAGCCGGACGAGGGTCTCGAGCTCGGTACCGGAGAATCCGATCGCACCATCGCCGAACAAGGCAACCACCTGCCGCTTCGGGTACGCGAGGCGGGCCGCCGCCGCGTAACCGGGCCCCACTCCGAGGCACCCGTACGGTCCCGGGTCGAGCCACGACCCGCCGTGGAACGAAGGGACCTCCCTGCCGGCGTAGGAAACGAAATCCCCCCCGTCTCCGATCACGATCGCGTTCCGGTCGAGCAACGGCACGAGCTCGCCGTACACCCGCATCGGATGTATCGGCGAGGCGCCCGACCGCAGCTCGGCTTCCGCCAGCTCTCCCTTCTCGCGTTCGGCCGTCTCGAGCGAGTCGGCCCAGTGATCAGAGACCACCGATCGACCCTCCAGGGCATCGGCGATTCCCGCGAGTGACGCTTTCAAGGGGGCGCCGAGAGACGCCGCCAGCGCGACGTGCTCGGCGATCAGCTCCGCATGAGAATCGACATGAACTACCTTTGCCCCGGATGCGAAGTTCTGCCCGAACCCGAGTCGAAAATCCATCGGCGTTCCGATGACGACGACGAGGTCGGCCTCCTTCATCGCCTTAGATCTGCTGCGCGCGAACGCGAGGTGGTGGTCGGCCGGAAGACACCCCCGACCCTGGCCGTTCATGAAAACCGGAACCGCTGCTGTCTCCGCCAATCGCACGAGCTGTCCCTCGGCGCCGTCCATCCACACGTTCGAGCCGGCGATGAGGATCGGTCTCTGTGCCTGCGCGACGAGATCCGCTATCGCTTGGACCGTGCCGGGGTCGGGGCTGGGAGGCTCGACGGGTTGCGCGTCGGGAACACGTATATCGGCGGTGTCGAACAGGACGTCGAGGGGGAAGTCGAGGAAGCGGGGGCCGCGGGGGGCCGTTAGCGCTGCGTGAACCGCAGTGATGACATCGTGCGCGATCTCGTCCGTCGCGGTAACCGTCTTCGCAGGCGCGATCGGCTGCACGAACGGGATGTGGTCGATCTCCTGGAGAGATCCCTGCCCCCACCGGAAGGTCGGTGCCCGCCCGGCCAGCGTCACGATGGGGGCCCGGTTGAAGCGCGCCTGCGCGAGCGCGCTCATCGCGTTCGTGACGCCCGGCCCGGCGGTTATCGCGGCCACGCCCACCTTGCGAGTGAGCCGCGCCCACCCCTCGGCCGCGAAGGCCGCGCTCTGCTCGTGCCTCACGTCGACGATCCGGATCCCGTCCTGGCGACAGCCATCGAGTATCGGGAAGATGTGGCCGCCGGTGAGCGTGAAGAGGTGCTCCACACCCAGCGCCTTGAGCGCGAGTGAGACCGCGCGTCCGCCGTGCCCCTGTTGTTCGCTCATCGGTGGAGATTACCGACATACGGGGGCCGCGGTTCAAGTGCGCACCGCGGCGGGTCGATTCATGAGGAAACGGACCTAGTGGGGAGTGGCCGATGAGGGAACTGATCTCGGGGCTCGTGGGAACGCTGTGGGGCGGAGCGGTCTTGGTGTCCTGGTTCGTGCAACGGGATGAAACGGGAAGCGGTGGCTCTAGCGCGTACGGTACTGGTCGATACATGGCGCTGGTCTTCGGAGGTCTTCTGTTTGCCGGTGGGATCTACTACCTCCAGAAAGCCATCCGAGCGCGCAGGAGTAGCTAACGCGGGGTCAGCGGACGAGGCGGGACAAGCGTCGGTCGGCGAGGATCTTCCCGCCGGTCTGACAGTCCGGGCAATAGACGACCTCGTGTGATTCGTACGACACCCGTTTCAGCGTGGCTCCGCAGCGCGGGCACGGTTCCCCGGAGTGGCCGTGGACCACGAACCGGCCCTTGAGCTTGCTGGGCAAACCTCCCGTCCGGGCCCGTTCCTTCTCTAGGGCTTCGGTGAGAACCGTGTGAGTTGCCTCCACGAGAGAACGCCGGGCATCCTCGTCCAGCGAGGAAAGTGACGCGTATGGAGAGAGACGGGCGCGATGCAGGATGTCGTCCGAGAAACCCCGGCCGATGCCCGCAACGGTGCGTTGATCGCGCAGCAACGTGTGGACGCGGCGACCATCGTCGCCTTCGGTCACGAGCGCCTCGTACTCGGCGGAGAAGGGTTCCGGCCCCAACTTCACCAACGGCCCGTCGTCGTGCTCTGCGAGGATCCACCACCCGGCCTTGCGTTCCGTCCCGAACTCCTTGACGAATAGGGCCGCGCCGTCGTCGAACACGACCCGCACCACGCCGTTCTTGGGACGGCCGGCCTTTGGGGGACGTTCGAGATCGACCCGGCCCCCCTGCGAGAGATGGATCAGCAGCCTGGGGCCGCCGAGATCGAGAACCAGGTACTTGCCGCGCCGGCCCACCGACTCGAGCGTCCGCCCGGCCAGTGACTCGGGAGGCGGATCGAACGTCTTCAAAGAGGAGAATTGGATCGGGGTAGCTCGCTTGATCGCCGCGCCGCCGAACTCGGCTTCGACGCGTTCGGCGAGCGCCTGCATCTCGGGAAGCTCGGGCACCGTGGGCCTGCCGGCTAGTCGGGAGCATCCCCGCTGGCCGCCGTCTCCTGCGAATCGCGACGAACCACGGAGTCGTCCTCGGGGTCACGCGCGGCCGGGTCCGCCGTACGTTCCTCTGATTCCTCGAGGATGGCACGCGCGGCACGAGCCGCCGCATCCGGCTCCCCCTCGACGTCGTGACCTTCGCTGCCGCCCTCGGACAACTCGCGGGCCCGGTCCCCGACGCGCTCCTCGGGTAGGTCTTCCATCTATTCGACCGTCCAGGTGTCGCCCGTTCTGAGCAACCGCTCGAGATCCCCCGGGCCTTGCTTCTCGGCCGCCAGGCCAAGTTGCTGTTCCATCAACTCCCCATACACAGGACGATTCACGGAGCGAAACACGCCGAACGGGGTCGGCTGGGTGGGTCCCTCGGCGATGCGCGACAAGGCGAACGCCAAGCTCGGATCGTCCCGACCCTCGTCGTGCACCAGCAACGCCTCTTCGCCCACCTGAGCAACGTCGACGACCTCGAGTCGCCCGTCCGGATTCATACGGACACCCTTCTCTTTGTCCGCGCCGAACCGGATCGGTTCGCCGTGCTTGAGGTAGATACGGTTCTTCGTCCCACCCTCTTTCGAGGCCAGTGCAAGAAAGGCTCCGTCGTTGAAGATGTTGCAGTTCTGATAGATCTCGACGAAAGCCGAGCCTTTATGAGCCGCGGCACGTCGGATCATCTCCGGCAGGTGCTTGCGATCGACGTCCATCGTTCGGGCAACGAACGTAGCCTCGGACCCCAGCGCGACGGATACCGGGTTGAAGGGCTGCTCGAGGGATCCGAAGGGCGTCGACTTCGTCACTTTCCCTTGCTCGGATGTCGGCGAGTACTGACCCTTCGTGAGCCCGTAGATCTGGTTGTTGAACATGAACAGCTTGAGGTTCACGTTGCGACGGAGCGCGTGGATAAGGTGGTTCCCCCCGATAGACAGGGCGTCGCCATCGCCCATCACGACCCAGACGCTCAGATCGGGGCGGCTCGTTGCGATCCCGGTAGCGATCGCGGGAGCGCGCCCGTGGATGCCATGGACACCGTAGGTGTCCATGTAATAGGGGAAGCGGCTTGCGCAGCCGATACCCGAAACGAACACGACCTTCTCGCGTGGGATACCGAGCTCCGGCATGACGCTTTGCATCGCAGCCAAGATCGCGTAGTCACCGCAGCCGGGGCACCAGCGGACTTCCTGATCGCTTACGAAGTCCTTACGAGTCATCGTGCCGACACCCGCCGCGCCTTCGGTTATGCCCCGACCCTGAAGCGGGTCACCATTGGTTTGGCTCACGGGATCAACCTCGCAAATTCCTCTTCCAGTTCCGTCGCCATGAAGGGAACGCCCTGGACCTTGTTGATAGACGCCGAATCGATCATGAACTCCGACCTGATCAACTTCGACAGCTGACCCGTGTTCAGCTCGGGGATCACTATGCGCTCGAAGCGTTCGAGAACGTCGCGCGTGTTTCTCGGGAGGGGATTGAGGTGCTTCAGATGAGCGTTGGCGATCGGCACGCCCTTCACCCGCAGGCGCCGGCATGCCGCTCCGATCGCGCCGTAGGTCGACCCCCACCCGAGAACCAGCAAAGTTGCGTCTTCGTCCCCTTGCCACTCGAGAGGATCGATGTCCTCCTCGATGACCTTGACCTTCGCGGCGCGCAACATCGTCATGAGCTCGTGGTTCTCGGGCTCGTATGAGATGTTTCCGGTTCCATCGGCTTTCTCGAGGCCGCCGACGCGATGCTCCAGCCCGGGAGTTCCGGGGATCGCCCACGGTCGAGACAGGGTCTCGTCGTCGCGCAGATAAGGCCAGAACTCGTCACCTACGTTCGGTTCCGCTGCGTAACTGACCGGTACGCGCGGAAGCTTCTCGACCGCAGGGATGCGCCACGGCTCGGCTCCGTTGGCGAGGTAGCCATCCGAGAGCAGGATCACCGGGGTCATGTACTTGATAGCGAGCCGCGCCGCCTCGAGCGCCGCCCAGAAGCAAGACGGGGGCGAGTACGACGCCACGATCGGGAGTGGTGCCTCGCCATGGCGACCGTAGAGGGCGTGGAGCAGGTCGGACTGCTCGGCCTTGGTTGGGAGACCCGTTGACGGCCCGCCGCGCTGGACGTCCACGATGATCATGGGGAGCTCGAGCGCGATCGCGAGTCCGATCGTCTCGGACTTCAGGTCGAGCCCCGGCCCCGATGTCGTAGTCACCCCGAGATGGCCTGCGAAAGACGCGCCGAGCGCCATCCCCGCGGCCGCGATCTCATCCTCGGCTTGTATCGTTCGAACGCCGAAGTTCTTGTGACGCGATAGCTCGTGGAGGATGTCCGAGGCCGGAGTGATCGGGTAGGACCCAAGGAAGAGGGGCACCTTCGCCTGCACGCTGGCGGCGATCAGGCCATAGGCCAGAGCCTGGTTCCCGGTAACCCGCCGATAGGTTCCCGGCGCCAGGACGGCGGGCTTAACCTCGAAGGCGGTCAACTCCGCGGTCTCGCCGAATGCGTGGCCGGCTTTCAGCGCCGCTACGTTCGCCTGAGCGATCGACGGTTGCTTGGCGAACTTCTTCTCGAGCCAGCGGATCGTTGGATCGAGCGAGCGCCCGTACATCCACGAGATCACGCCGAGGGCGAGCATGTTCTTAGAGCGACCGGCCTCCTTGTTGCCGAGGCCGAGACCCTTCACCGCGTCCCGGGTCATTGACGTCATGGGGATGTCGTAGACCTGATAGCTCTCGAGCGTCCCGTCCTCGAGGGGGTTCGACGAGTAACCGGCCTTGTCGAGGTTGCGTTTCTCGAAACTGTCGCGGTTGACGATCAGGAGTCCGCCGGGGATCAGGTCCTTCAGGTTCGCCTGCAGAGCGGCTGGGTTCATCGCCACCAGAACGCCGGGATTGTCCCCGGGCGTCAAGATCTCGTGGTTGCTGAAATGGATCTGGAACGCGGAGACGCCTGGAATAGTGCCCGCGGGGGCCCGGATCTCAGCGGGAAAATCGGGCGCGGTCGCGAGGTCGTTGCCGAAGAATGCCGTGGCGCTGGTGAACCGGTCGCCTGTCAACTGCATGCCGTCGCCGGAGTCCCCGGCGAAACGGATGACGACTTGGTCTAGTTCCTTGCGTCCGGCTCCTTGCTTCGTCGCGTGAGCGGCCTGCGCGCTCATGTCTTTTGTCCTTTATCGGACGAGAGGGTGATGAGTACCTCCTGGCACCGATACGTCCCTTCGACTATAGCAGCGCGGGTGTGAACGAAGACCCAAAAGAGCAGGTGAAAGCGTGTGATCGGGCGATGAAGAGGGCTATCGGCGTCAGTCGAACACCTTCGCTACCACGATGTCCTCCAACGGAACGGTCGATGAGACACCCCGCCGGTTCACGATGTGGATCTCGGCCTGAGAGCCCGACTCGGAGCGAACCGAAGCGACCATTCCGATCGCCTCAGAGTAGGGATGCGCGGACTCGTCGTGGAGGCGGTACCGCAAGGAGACCTTCCGGCCCAGATAGCGCCGCCACACCTCGGGCGCGCGCGATGGCTCGGGCCGCGCGGTGCTCATGGATGCTCGGAAGAACGCGCCCGTAGCAGGGATGGGCAAACGCTATTCGCCGCGCTCCTCGGCCGGGGCGAACGGGCTCTCCATCGCTCCCCCCGAGGCTTCCGGATTCTCCTCGAACCACTGGGCCTGCTTCGTCGTGTATTCGGTCCACTCTTTGGGGACTGAGTCCTCCGGAAAGATGGCGTCTACGGGACATGCGGGGAGGCACGCGTCGCAGTCAACGCACTCCTCTGGGTGGATAAAGAGACGATCCTCACCCTCGTAGATGCAGTCAACAGGGCACTCGTCTACGCACGCCCGGTCCTTCACTCCGATGCAGGGCTCGGCGATGACGTACGTCACGTTGTTCTTCCTCCTAGTGCCGTGGGTGAGCTGGGTTGTGGACGCCATACTACCCGCCGTCCCCGATACGCTTGAATGCGCCCTTTGTGAACAAGCGCGATCACTCGTCGGTGGCGTCACGCTCCAGGTACCGATAGATGCCCAATCTGCGCTGCACCGCAGCGGTCAGATCGTGGGAGATGGCCTCCATGACATCGACGATCCGGCCGAGTCCCGGCGTCACGATGACCTCGGCCCGATCCTTCTCGATCGCCTTGATCGTGGCTTTCGCTACTTTGTCGAGCGCCACCGTTCCCAGCAGGGGCGAGGTCTTGTGGTCGGGGTGGCGGGAGTGAAACATCCCAGCGTCCCTGATCTGTCCCGGGCAGATGACGCTCACGCCGACCCCACGAGGCTTCAATTCCTCACGCAAGGACCAAGACAGGCCGACCAGACCATGCTTCGTTGCCGAATAGAGCGAGTTGTAGGGATAGGCGGTCTTGCCTCCCAGCGAGGAGATGTTGACGATGTGCCCGCGTCCCCGTTCGATCATCCCCGGCGCCACCAGCCGGGTAAGGAGGGCTGCGGATGTCAGATTCGTCGTGATCATCGACTGGATCTCATCGATCCCGTAGGTCTCGAAGTGAGCCGGTCGCTCCATGCCGGCGTTGTTGATGAGCAGATCGAGCGGGCCCAGTTCCTCGGCGGCCTCGTCAACCAGGTTCTCAAGGTCGCCGGCGTCTGACACGTCCGCTCGTTCTGCGAGAACGCGCACTCCGTGGCGGCGTGCCTTCTTCGCGGTGATCTCGAGATCCTCTTCGGATCGGGCGGCCAGCGCGAGATTGACTCCTCGTGCTGCAAGTCGCTCGGCAAGCTCGGCGCCGAGGCCGCGGGACGCGCCGGTGAGGATCCCGACCGCGCCGTTGAGCTCCATCCCCTAGCGCTGCTCCAGTCGCGCGGCCGCACTTCGGTATTGCTTCCCTGCGTGGTAGCTCGATCGAACGAGGGGGCCGGACTCGACCCACGCGAAGTCGAGCTCGTTCTCGCCGAACTCCTTGAAGCGCGCGAACTCATCCGGATGGACCCAGCGATCCACGGGCAGGTGCCACGACACGCTCGGCTGCAGGTACTGGCCGATGGTCAGGACGTCGCAGCCCACCTCTCGTAGGTCGCGCATCGCATCGTAGACCTCTTCCTCGCGCTCGCCCATCCCAACGATGATGTTCGACTTCGTGACTTGGGCCGAACGAAGCTCTTTGGACCACTTGAGCAACTCCAACGACGCCTCGTAGCCGAAACCGGGACGGATCTCCGGATGCAGCCTTGGGACCGTCTCGAGGTTGTGAGCGAGCACGTTGGGTTGCGCCTCGATGACGCGGGCGAGCGACGTTCTCGGATCCTCCTTGCGGGCCTTGAAGTCGGGGATGAGGACCTCGATCCCGCAGTCGGGCATGGATGCACGCACGGCCCGCACCGTCGCGGCCCAGTGATGCGAGGCCGCGTCTGGAAGGTCGTCGCGCGCTACGCCGGTGATCACGGCGAACTTGAGGCCCATGAGCCTCACGGCTTCGGCGATCTTCTGCGGCTCTTCGGGATCGAGCGGCTGCGGTTTGGCCGTCATCACGTCGCAGAAGCTGCACCTGCGCGTGCAGAGGTCGCCGCATAGCAAGAATGTCGCCTCGCGCGCCTCCCAGCATTCGTAGATGTTCGGACACGCCGCTTCTTCGCAGACCGTGTGAAGACCGCGCTCGCGCATGATGTCTCGCAGCTCGGTGAAGTTCTCACCACGCTGCACGCGAACCTTCAGCCATTCGGGTCGACGTTGAGGGCGAGGTGCGTCCTCGCCGGGGGCTCTGCGCATCGGTTCGCCGCGCCGGAGGTCGCGTTCGACCTCGGCCCGGCTCTTGATGGTGGGTATCAGTACCTGATCCACGTCGCTTTAGTACCCCGCCAGCTTGCGCATCTCTTGCTCGATGCGATCGACGTCGGGAAGGAACCAATGCTCGAGAGCCGACGAGTAGGGCATGGCGGGAACGTGGGGGCCGCCGATACGCACCACCGGCGCGTCCAGTTCGAACAAGGCGTTCTCCGCGATCTGCGCGGCCACTTCGGCGCCCACACCAAGGAACTTATTGTCCTCGTAAACGATCATGACCTTGCTCGTCTTGGCTACGGAGGTGAGGACGGTCTCCATATCGAGCGGATAGATGCTCCGCAGGTCGATGACCTCGACGTCGATCCCGTCCTTTGCGAGACGTTCCGCGGCTTCCAGGCTGTGATGGTGCATGAGACCGTATGCGACGCAGGTCAGGTCCGATCCCTCACGCCGCACCGCCGCCTTGCCGAACTCGACCGTGTAACGCTCGTCCGGAACCTCGCCCTTGATGGAACGATACGTCTTCTTGTGCTCGAGATAGATCACCGGATCCGGGTCTTCGATGGCCTGGATGAGCATCCCTTTGGCATCGTAGGGAGTAGACGGCAGCACCACCTTGAGTCCCGGGACATGTGCGAAGAAGGCCTCGACCGACTGCGAGTGATAGAGGGCTCCGTGCACCCCCCCGCCGTAGGGGGCCCGGATCACGAGTGGCACTTGGAAGTCGCCGTCACTCCTATAGCGGATGCGGGCTGCTTCCTGAACGATCTGGTTGAACCCGGGAAAGATGAAGTCTGCGAACTGCATCTCGGCGACGGGTCGCATGTCCTCGAGGGCCAAGCCGATCGAGACTCCGGCGATCAGGCACTCGTCGAGGGGCGTGTCGATCACCCGTTCCTCGCCGAACTCCTCGAGGTAGCCCATGGTGGCGCGGAACACGCCCCCGCGTGCCCCCACGTCCTCACCGAGCACCACGATGCGGTCGTCCCGGCGCATCTCTTCGGCCAGCGTGTCGTGAACCGCCTGGATCAGCGTCATCTCAGCCACGTCAGCTCACCTCCGCATCGGCGTAGACGTGGAGGCCCGCGGTGGCCGGATCGGGCAACTCGGCTTCGTCGGCGGCCTTTACGCCCTCCGCCACATCGGTCTTCGCAGCCTCACGCATCTCATCGATGGCGGCCACGTCGACGACGTTGACGCCCTTCAGGTACTCCTCGAACTTCAGTACGGGATCCTTCTTCCGCCACTCATCAACCTCATCGCGCGAGCGGTAGGTGCGATCGTCGTCGTCCGACGTGTGGGAGTAGAAGCGATAGGTGCGGAGCTCGATCAGCGACGGGCCCTCGCCGGCCCGCGCTCGATCCACGGCCTCCTTCGTGAGCTTGTAGCTCACCAGGACGTCGTTGCCGTCGCCTTCGACACCCGGCATCCCGTAGCCCTTCGCTCGTTCGAAGACTCGCCCCGCCACCTGCTTCGATTCGTGAACGCTGATCGCGTATTGATTGTTCTCGCAGACGAGGATCAAGGGCAGTTTGTGGATGCCGGCGAAGTTCATCGCGCCGTGCCAGTCGCCCTCGGACGTCCCACCCTCGCCGAACCAGGTGCCGACAACGGCGTCCTCGCGCTTGAGCTTCTTGCCCAGGGCGATCCCCGCCGCGTGCAGGCATTGCGTCGCGATCGGCGAGGAGCCGGTGATGATATTGCGATCGCGAGCGCCCCAGTGCGCCGGCATCTGCCGGCCCCCGGATGAAGGATCGTCCTTCTTGCCGAAGAGCCCGCAGAAGACGTCCTTGGGAGTGAAACCGGCCACGAGCGCAAGTGCGAGATCGCGGTAGTAGGGACAGAAAACGTCCTTGCCGCGTTCGAAAGCCCATGCGGATCCGACCTGCGCCCCCTCGTGCCCCGACACGGGAACCACGAACGGCGCCTTGCCCTGGCGGTTCAGGGCCCACTGCCGCTCGTCGCAATAACGAGCGAGCAACATGATCCGATACATCTCGACGAGGTCTTCCTCTTTCAGACCCAGGTCGGTATGCCTGTCTTTCCTTCTCGCCATGCGTTCCTCTCCTCCTCAGATCCTCACGACGAAGCCTCCGCGGGCGCGCGACCGGATTCCTGCAGCGCCTGCGGATGGGTCCACACAAGTGGGCGGTCGAACACCGTTGACATGTGCTCGGCCGCGATGGCGGCAACTTCCTTGACCGTGTGCTTCGTCCCCGTCTCCTCCTGGATCGATGTGACCCACCGCCCCTGGATGCCGCACGGAACGATCCCGGAGAACATCGAGAGGTCGGTGGTTACGTTGAAGGCGAAGCCGTGCATCGTGATACCGCGCGTGATCTTGACTCCGATGGCCCCGATCTTGTTGGACCCAACCCACACACCCGTGTTCAGCGGGTCCCGCGCCGCCGTCACACCGAGCTCGGCCGCGGTCCTGATGAGCACCTCCTCGAGATTCCTGAGGTATTCGAGGACGTCGTAGCGTTCGCCAAGGCCGAGGATGGGATAGCCAACGAGCTGCCCGGGCCCGTGGTATGTAGCGCGGCCGCCGCGGTCGATCCGGAAGAGCGAGATGCCGCGCGCCGCGCGCTCGGCTTCGCCATAGACGAGGTCCTCTTCGAGCGCTCTGCGTCCAAGGGTGTAGGTGTGTGGGTGCTCAAGCAACATCATCGAGTCACCCCTCTCGCCGTCCAGCCGTGCCAGGAAGAGCTCCTGCTGCCAGGACCAGGCCGCCGCGTAATCGACCCGGCCGAGCCATGCAGCAGTCAGGAGAGTGGCATCCAACTCCGCTGCCCGGCTCGTGATCACCTGGTTCTCTTCCCTCTCCGCTCGCCTAGAGGTACTGGGACAGGTCGCCGGAGAAGTCCATCGTCTCGATGCGTTCCTTCAGGGAGCTCAAGAAGCGGGCGGCCTCGGCGCCGTCGATGACCCGGTGATCCCAGGACAGGTCGAGGATGCCGATGCTGCGGATCGCGATCGTGTCGTCATCCGTCACGACGACACCCTTGCGGATGGTCTCGAAGCCGAGGATCGCGGCCTGCCCGCGCGGGATGATCGGCACTGAGATCACGGATCCGAACGGCCCCGGGTTGGTGATGGTGAATGTTCCGCCCGTTAGATCATCCGGCGACAACTTCTTCGAACGGGCTTTCTGGGCGACCTCATTGATCTGTCGCGACAGGCCCACGAGGTTCAACTCGTCGGCGCCCTTGATCACAGGGACGATCAAACCGCCGCCTTCCAGCGCGACCGCGATGCCCAGGTTGACGTAGTGCTTGATCCGATTCGCCTGGTTCTCTTCGTCGAAGGTCGCGTTCACCTCCGGCATCTCGAGGAGCGCTTCGCAAAGGGCTCTCCCGAGGAAGCCCATGTACGTGAGGTTGAACCCCTCACGCTCCTTGAAGGCATCCTTCGTCTGCTCGCGCAGCTTGACGACATTGGTCCAGTCCACCTCGACCGCGTTCCATGCCCGAGCCGTTTCCCGCGCCGACGCAACCATGTGCTCGGCGGTGCGCCTTCGGATGTTGGTCCACGGGACGAGCTCTTCACGATCTCCGGAGGCCGCGGCCTGGCCCTTCTTAGCGGGCTTGGACTCGGCATCCGGGGCGGGCTCGGCGGAGGCCGCAGGCTTCGCTTGCGTCTTTCCTTTGCCCGTCTCGACGAACTTCAGGACGTCTTGCTTGCGGATGCGCCCCCCGGTCCCGCTGCCCTCGACGTCTTCCAGATCGACGCCGTGCTCGTCGGCGAGGCGGCGCACCAGCGGCGAGATGATCCCTCTTTTCGAGGTATCGCTTCCATCGCCGCCCGCGCCGTTCGTGCTCGATGCGGCCTTCGACCCGCCCGAGCCCTTCTCTTTGCCCTGGGCGCCGTCGTCCGAGCCAGCGGCTTGATCGCCGTCGCCGTCCTCGTCCTTCTGCTCGCCGCCGTCGCCGTCCTCGTCCGTCCGTTCACCGTCGCCCTCGTCCGCGGCTTCGGCCTGTGGTTGCTCGTCGTCCGACTCCGCGGCCTGGTCCTCGCCCGACTCCTTTTTCTCTTTGCCTTCCGTCTCGGGCTGATCATCCGCGGAGGTGGCTGCGTCGCCTCCGTCCCCCTCGGACTCATCGGTTTCGCCCTCATCGGCCCCGCTCTCATCGCCGCTCGAGCTTCCGCCCTCGCCGATGACCGCGATGACCTCTCCCACCTTGACGGTCTCGCCCTCCTGGACCTTGATCTCCTGGATGGTGCCGGAGGCCGACGAGGGGACCTCGGAGTCGACCTTGTCCGTGGATACCTCTACGAGGAGCTCGTCCTCGTCGACGGAGTCGCCTTCTTGCTTGAGCCACTTCGTGATGGTTCCCTCGACGACCGATTCGCCGAGTTGCGGCATCTTGATCTCAGTTGGCATCCAGCCGACCCTCCCTGACGAGAACCCCTGGCGACGCTTCTGGATGTGCGTCCGAACGTACAGAGCAGTTCGACTGAGATTACTGCCTGCGGGGGCCGGCGACTTCCTGCGACCGCGGACGCTAGATGCGAACGACCCTGACGGAGTCCGTCCGGCCCGCCCGCCGGTCGGGGCTCCCTGACACGACGGCCGCCAGCTGTCCGATGGTGACGACTCCCCTCTCGACCGCGGCATCCACGGTCCGCTGGATGTCGTCGCGCTCGTCCCTGGCTTCAGGCCACGGCGGCATCTCGACGGGGATGACCCCCCAGGTGATCGAGAGAGCGCCAAGGGTGTTCCGGTGCGACGTGAGACCCGCCACCGGCATGCGAGGTCGGAAGGAAGCCACCCGTCTCGGGGTGGCTCCGCTGCGCGTAGGACACAGGATCGCGGCAACCTTTAGATCCTCGGCCGCCTGCACCGCGGCGTGAGCGACCGCCCATGAAACCCGGTCCTCGCCGGGATGCCATTGGACGGCGGCGCCTGGACGCCGTAGCCGGACCTCGGCCGTCTCGGCTATCTGGGCCATGGTCTTCACGGTGGCCACGGGGTTGTGCCCGACCGCCGTCTCTTCGGACAGCATCAAGGCGTCGGTCCCGTCCAGAACCGCGTTGGCGACATCGGTGACCTCCGCTCGGGTGGGCAGCAATGAATCCGTCATCGACTCGAGCATCTGGGTCGCGGTGATGACGGGTTTTCCGTACTCATTGCACGTGCGGATGATCTCCTTCTGGAGGATCGGCACGCGGTGCAATGGGGTTTGGATGCCAAGGTCCCCGCGCGCAACCATCACGACGTCGGCGATCTGGACGATCGAGTCGATGTTCGCGACCCCCGAGGCGGTTTCGATCTTCGCTACGAGGAGCGGACGATGACCCTCCCGTGGCAGGGCGGCTCGTGCCCGTTCGACGTCTTCCGCATCTCGTACGAAGGACAGTCCGACCAGGTCCGCCTTGAAGTCCAAGCACGCCATCAACGCGACATGGTCCTCGGCCGTGAATGCTTCGATGGAGTTTTCCGAATGGGGCAGATGCATCCCCTTGCGGCTTCGCAGGATGCCGCCGCGCAACACCTCTGTGGTGACGTCTCCGTCTTTGACTCCGACCACCCGCAACACGATCTCGCCGTCTGCGAGGAAGATCTCGTCGCCATCATCGACCATGTCGGCGAGTCCTTCGACAGAGGTCGAGACGCGCGCGGAGTCGCCTTGTTCCCTGCCGCCGGCGAGCACGAACTCTTGCCCGGTGAGCAACGAAGCCTCGCCCTGCTCGATAGGGCCCGTGCGCATCTTGGGGCCCGGAAGGTCCACGAGGACGCCCACTATCCGCCCGGCATCATGGGCGATGCTCCGCGTCAGCTCGGCCGCCTTGCGATGGGCCGCGGGCGTGTCGTGGGCGAAGTTCAGCCTGACGACGTCAACGCCCGCCTGGACGAGCGACCTGAGAACGTCCGGGTCGCGCGAAGCCGGACCCAACGTGGCGACGATCTTGGTGCGGCGCATCGCCCAAGCCTCCCACCGAATCCGGTGGGTGCGGCGACTATCCGGGCCCTACGGAGCCGAGGCCCCCATGAGCTCTTGGAGGTCGACGGTCTCGTCATCCGGAGGGATGGTTACGTCGACCTCAGTGCCGAAGTCGAAGAAGTCCATGGAGAGCTCAGAGGAGAGCGTTTCGGTGCTTCCCTGACCGGCGGGGGTCTCGAAGGCGTACAGCATCCGCCGGATAGTCTCGTCGTCTCCGACCCAGACCTCGAGCGGGATCTCCTCCTGGCCACCGACTTCGATGACTTGCTCGAAAGCCTTCGAGAGCTTCTCGTCCTCGACGTTGTCGGCCGCCTTCTGAAGGTCAACCACGCCTTCGTAATGAGTCGTCTCCTCGCCGCGGACTTCTTCGGATCCAACCTCCTCGAGATCGGTCGCGCCCTCGAGGTATTGAAGGGCGGCGGTCGGGTCGTTGTTACTGAACTGCGTGAACTGGCTCACATCGACCCCCAACTCTTCGGCGATGGTTGTGAGGTCGAAGCGAACCCACGACTTGCCCTCCGGAAGCTGCTGAGCGAGCAGGTCGAACTGCATGTAGATCATGGTTCCTTCGAACACCATGTTCATATCGCCCATCTGTGGCCCGCCGGCCGCGCCGCCCATGTCCGACATGTCCATGGTCATCTCGCCGATCTGGTTCTCGTAGTCCACGGACCCCTCGCCCCCGAATTCGATCGAGGTCGGGCCGCCACCCGCTAGTGCCTCGGGAATGGTCGTCGTCGAGGCGATCGAAACCTTCGCCGAACCGGCTTCGGTCGTATTGACCGACGCGGCGGCGATCGCATCGGCGGGCGACTGGTCGCCGCCGCCACCACCGCAGGCGCCGGCCACCACGGCCAGAGCGACAAGCGAGATAAGGATGGACTTGGAACGCATGGGGGAACCTCCTGGTAAGGGTTGAAGGAACACCTTATTAGGGCTACGGACGTACTGGGGTCACCCCTATTAGGGCTACGGACGTGGGGTCACCCTTCACCGTCAGTACCACCGATCCCCGCAGTGGGCGAGATCGACTCCTCTATCCTTCGGCCGTGTCCGGCATCGACCTGGTCAAGAAGAACCACTCCTTCCGGGTGCTCCTGGGGGCTCGAGCTGCCTCGCACGTCGGAGATGGGGTGGCGCTGGTGGCCCTGATCCTGTACATCCAGGCCGAGCAGAACACCGGCACCGCCGTGGGGGCGCTCCTGCTCGCCAAGGCTCTCCCCCGAGTGCTCGGGCCCATCGCCGGGACGCTGGCGGACCAGGTCGACGGCCGGACGGTGATGATCGTGTGCGACCTGGGGCAGGCCTTGGTCTACGGGGCCATCGCCCTGTGGCTCCCGCCCCTTCCCCTCCTGTTGGCGCTGGTTGCCGTGACGTCGATCCTGGATACCGTCTTCACCCCCGCCAGCAGATCCGCGGTGACCGCGATCGTGGACCGTCCGGCGTTGCCCTCGGCCAATGCGTGGTTGGGCTCGACCCTCAATCTTCAGGTAGCCGTGGGCCCATTCGTGGGTGGAGCTCTCGTAGCGGCGGGTGGGATCTCGGGGGCCCTAGCCGCGAACGCCCTCACCTTCGGCGTTTCGGTCCTTCTGCTGGTCCGCCTTCCGTCCCTGGACGTGGCCTCGGATGGCCACGAACGGCAAGGCCTCGTGGCCGAGACGCGCGCCGGCCTCGCCTTCGCGCTTCACCACCGGACCGCTCGTGCATTGGTCCTCACACTCTTCCTGGGCGTCGCCTTCGGCGCGATCGACAACATCGCACTGGTCTTTCTGGCGCGCGAGGAACTGGGGGCGGGACCCGTGGGGTTCGGCGCCGTCAACGCCGCCTTCGGAGTGGGCATGCTGATCGCGTCGGTGATCCTCATCAACTGGGGCGGACGTATGCCGCCGCGCAGCCTCTTCCTTCTCGGCTGGCTCCTCACGGGAGCGGGCACCATCGCAACCGGCTTCGCGCCCACTCTCGTGCTCGCCGCACTGGTGCAGGCGCTCGCCGGGGTCGGGAACGCGGCCGACAATGTCGCGAGCGACACGCTGGTTCAGCAGAACGTGCCCAAACAGATGCTGGGCAGGGTCTTCGGACTGATCTCCACCGCCACCTACGTGGGCGGCGGGATCGCGTATGCAGCCGGCGGTCCGTTACTCGATGCGACTTCACCCCGGTTCGTGTTCATTTTGGGGGGCGCACTCGTTCTCGGCGTCGTGGTCCTCGCGCAGAAACTCCTGCCCCCGGCGAACGAATTACGAGCGTGATGCTGGATAGCGCGCGGGAGTCGGGCGCGGCTAACCGTGCAATGGGCGACCGGCGAGGTGCATGAAGGTCTCTCCGATCGCCTCGGACAGAGTGGGGTGCGGGTGGATGATCTCGGAGAGCTCGGAGGGATACGCCTCCCATGATGTCGCGAGCTGCGCCTCGGTGATCAGGTCCGACGCGCGCGGGCCGACGATGTGGACGCCGAGCACGGCTCCGTCCTTCTCGGCCACGGTCTTGACGAACCCCTGCCCCCCACCAAGCATCAGCGCCCTGGCGTTCGCCGAGAAGGGATAGCGCTGCGTGACCACTTCGACCCCGGCTTCCTTGGCTTTGCCCTCGGTGAGCCCGACCGATGCGACCTCGGGCTGGCAGTAGATGATGTGTGCGATGTTCTTGTAGTCCACGGGGGTGATGTCTTGTCCTGCGAGCAGCTCCCCCAACTTGATCCCCTCGATGAACGCGACGTGCGCCAGCTGCGGATGTGGCCAGTTGGCATCGGGCATGTGGATCGCATCGCCGATCGCGTAGACGCCATCGGCACTCGTCTTGAAGTTTTGGTCGACGACGATGAACTCCTTGTCCATCTTCACGCCGGCCTCCTCGAAGCCCATGTCCGCGGTTCGGGGGCCGCGTCCGATCGCGACGAACATCCGCTCGGCCTTGATCGTCTCGCCCTCTTCGTCCTTCTTGATCTCGACCTCGACGCCACCATCTCCTGAGGTCGCTCCGGTGACCTCGACGCCGAGATGGAACTTGATCCCTCTGCGCTGGAGGAGCTTGCCGAGCGCCTCCGAGACATCCGCATCCTCGGCCGGAGCGATGCGATCGAGCATCTCGACGACCGTCACCTCGGCCCCGAAAGACCTGTAGATGCTGGCGAACTCCAGACCGATGTAGTTGCCACCCACTATCACGACGGAGGATGGGATGTCTTTGGCTTCGAGACCATGATTCGAGTTGTGCACCTTGTCGCCATCGGCTGCGATGAAGGGCAGATCACGCGGGTACGACCCGGTGGCGAGCACGACGGCCTTGTCGGCGTTCAGGGTGCGCTCACCGTCATTCGTTTTCACTACCACCGTCTTGTTGTCCTTGAGCGAGCCCGACCCCTCGACCAGCTCGATCTTGTGCTTCTTCACGAGCCCGGACAGGCCCTTGTACATCCGACCCACCACGCCGCCCTTGAAATCCAGGACCTTGCTCCAGTCGACCTCCGGCTCCTGAGCCAGGATCCCGAAGTCGCCGGCGCCCCGGAACTCGTCCATGAGGTCCGCAGCGTGCAGAAGGGCCTTGGTAGGGATGCACCCACGGTGAAGGCAGGTGCCGCCGACCTTGTCTCTCTCGACCATCGCTACGGACAGGCCGAGCGCGGTAGCCCTGAACGCGAGCGCGTAGCCGGCGTTGCCGCCGCCGAGGATGACTACGTCGAAACCCTTGGAACTCTCTGCCACGCTACTGCCTCCCAGACCCGGGGATCCTGTCCAGCGACTATAGCCTCGCCGCCGGCCGCTCCCACGAAGAAGGGACGTCCACGGGGACGTCCGGCGCGCGGCGGTGCGGGGGCCGGCGTGGGAGAGTAGTCCCATGAGAGGTGACCGGGTCGAGATCGTGGTGGATACGGGAGACGGCACACGCACCTTCGAGATCGTCGCCACGCGCGCGGGACGTCGGGTCGAGGTGGCGACCGTACGCGGGACGGTCGAAGTCTCAGAGGTGACGCGCACCGGCCAGCTCGTGCGGAGTGGACGCTTCATGGCGACCCGGGTTGTCGCCGTGGTGGAGTACCCCGCTCTCGAACCCGATACGTCTTCAGCCAAACGTAAGGGCGCCGAGAAGCAAGCTAGCTTCCTCTAGTCTCCCTGCCTCGCCCGAACTGGCCCCCGGCCGACGTCAACCACGCAACCATGAACAACGAGAACACGGTCAATCCGATCAGCCGTGATCGCGCGCGAGATGGGTGCCGCAGTGTTTGCAGTACGGAGCGTTCGGCGAATTGAAGCCTTGGCATGCCGGACAAACGGCAGGCTTCACGGTGCCCGCCCGCGCCTTGCGAGATACCGATACCGCAAGGGCGCCGAACGCGGCGATCAGGCCCAACAAGATGAGCGCGGTCGCGTCGACGCCGAAGGCGGCCCCCAGCGCGATGGTCAGAGCGAGGCCCGAGATGACGATCGCCCCGACCGCCCGTGTCATCGAAGTGTTTTCACCAGCCACTCGAGCGTCGCGTCGACCGCGGGGGCATGGCGGCGCAACTGATGTGGAGCGCCTTCGAGGATCAATAGTTCAGCGTTCCGCGCCTTGTCCGCGATCCGGCGCGCGTGATCGACCGGGACCACTTCGTCCGCGGTTCCGTGAACAACCAGCACGGGGACCCTGAGCGAAGTTATGGCTTTCTCGGTCACTACCCGTTCGAACTCCGACGCCCACGGACCGGGGTCGGCGAGTACCTCTGGGCTGAGCGGCATACCTGCTTCCTCGGTGATACGCGTAACGGCCGCCCCGGTGTCGTCGGCGAAGGACACCCACGCCGCGGGCGCGGCCAGAAGCGCCAGGGCGTCCACGGGAGCCCCCCGCTTGGTCGCTTCCACGCCCACTGCCCCGCCGGCCGACGACCCCACCAGCGCGACGGGCAAAGCCGAGGCCCCTTCGATCGCGCGGGCAGCGTCGACCATCGCGCGCGCGTCCCGCACCCATCCCTCTATCGAGAAGAAGCCCTGGGACCCCCGGACGCCTCGCATGTCGGCCCACGCGGCCGCCCACCCGGAGGTCGCGAAGAGCCGGGCCAGACCGGGGTAGCCCTCGTCCCCGGGTTCCGGGGGGTCGGTGGAGGGGATCCCATGAAGGAGCACCACCAGGCCGCGTGGCTCCTCCGGTACGCACGCGCTACCCGCCAGCCGCAGCCCGTCCACGACGACGGGAAGACTGGACTCCCGGATGCTCATCGTCGGTTCGCCATCGATCAGGGCTCGACGACTATTTCGCCCTTCATCCCCTGCTGCTCGTGGGGGATGCAGAAGTAGCGATAGGTGCCGGGCTCATCGAACGTGACCTCGTATGTGTCGCCCTCGGCCAGCAAGCTCGCCTGCAGGTCGTCCCGCGCGGCCGCTTCATCCGGCATGTCGCCGCTGGCGAAGTAGGCGTCGTTGGGGACCCCGTCATCGTAAGCGGTGACGGTGTGGGTCTGGGCATCATCGTTGCTCCAGGTAACCATCGTCCCGGCCGTGACGGTGATGGCGTCGGGATCGAAAAGTTGGGCCGACGTCATCTCCACGGTGTTCTCGGATCCCGAAGATCCGCCGCACGCAGCCAGCGCGAACGCGAGCAGGACGGTTAGAACGATGGGCCGTGGCATGGTCGGAGACTAGGCGGTGAGAAGGCCGGTCGCGTACATGAACAGCAGCCCGACAACGAACCCCGCCGCGCCCCAGCTTGCCACCAGACCCTTGCCGCGATCCATGGACCGTCCGATCTGCCAGCACACTTGTGCGATAGCGCCGGCGGCGAGACCGAAGGCCAGCGTCCCCCATGCGGGTTTAAAGGCGAAACCGCCGGCCCAGGCCCCCAGGACCGTCGGGATACCTGCGATGGCTCCGAACGCGACGAAATGCCACAGGGAGGGCCGGCTCCGCGCCGACCCGAGAGGAGACACGATGGCGAGCCCTTCGGTCGTGTTGTGCAGAGCGAACCCCAGGACGAGGAACGTCCCCAGCGCGATCTCACCCGCCGCAAGTGCGGCACCCACCGCCAGCCCCTCGCCCAGATTGTGAAGCCCGATCCCGGTCGAGATCAGGTACGCGAGAGCCAGCCCCGTGACGCTCCCGCCACGCGCTGATTCTCGATGTCTCCCCAAGAACGACTCGAGGGCGAGCAAAGCCGCGATAGCTCCGAGCGCGCCGATCGCGAACAGTCCCAGGCCGTCCAGCGCGGCGGGGGCGCGGGCGGACAGATCGAGTCCTTCACCGATCGTGTCCACCAGGAGGAACACGAGGAGGCCTACGGTGAAAGCCAGGAAGAAATCCAGCCACCGTTTACCTACTCGCCGTAGAGCCGGGAACCACAGCAGGCCGATCGCGACCGGTACGACTCCTATATAGAGACCGAGCAGCGCGTAGACGCCCAGGGTCGAGGCATCCGCGGCCGGGGTCACCGCTGCGGCCTCTATGTCGTGTTCGATGGTCAGGCCGGTAGATGTCACCAGTGCAATGTTCAAGGGGAGGCCTTCGTCCCACGGGTAGTCCACACGCAGCGTTCCGGATTCGAGACGACCAAGCGTTCGGTCCGGCAGCGAGAAGTCCCAGTACGCGTCGTTGACAAGCACCTGAGCAACGGTCACCGGGTCGGGCCCGTCGTTTCGCAGATGCAGCTCGATCGAGCCCTCCGTGAGGACCGTTCGCTCGAACGCGATGGCTTCGACCGGAGGCACCTCGCGCAATCCCCCGATCGGGTTGAAGGCCAGGAACAAGCCACCGAGAAGTAGGATCAAGGCCAGCGGAGCAGTCGCTGCGAGCCATGTTGGAAAGCGTTGGGAACGCGCGGTTGCGGTCGCCATCACACCACCTGGAAGGCGCTCATCCAGCCCAGGTCCACGAACTCCGTCTGATGTGCGTGGAACATGAAATGGCCGCGCCTGGCATAGGTGAACTCGATCATGTGTCTTTCCGCTTGCCCCATCGAGATGATGTCGGTGAACTCATCCGGACGAAGCGACGTACCCGTGCGATACAGGTCGAAGAAGTTCGCGTGCAGATGGATCGAATTGATGGGGTCGAACTCGGTGATGTTGATGACGTGCGCCCGCTGCAGCTCGCCCGCCCTTATCTCGATCGGATCGTTCATGTAGGCGAAGGCGATCGTGTTGACCGCGTAGATCTCGTTCTCACCGTCGAAGTTGGTGTCGAACGCGTTCATCACCATGACCATCTCGTTGGCGTCCGGACGGCCGGCCTTGGGATCCACGATGAACGCGCCGTAGAGACCCCGATGGATGTGCTGGGCAAGCGGCAAGGAGTGGCAGTGATAGAGGTGGGTGCCGAAGGGTTCCGCGATGAAGTCGTAGGTGAAGCTTTTCCCCGGGGCCACTTCCCCGGCGCCCGGCACCCCGTCCATCTCGGCGGGATGGATCCCGTGGAAATGGATCGTATGAGGGTGCCCGCTTGCATTCACCAGCTTGATCCGGATGCGGTCGCCTTCGGTGGCTCGGATCGTGGGACCGGGCACGCGTCCGTTGTAGGTCCACGCGGGGAAGAAGATCCCCGGAGCCACCTCGATCTCCTTGTCGATCGTGACGAACTCGTACTCGCGGACGGTTCTGCCGGAAAGGTCCTTCGAGACCTCGCCGCCGTCGAAGTCGGTGAGGATCTCGAGGGGATCGAATCCATTGGCTTCGTGATCCACCTCGCCGACGGCCCCCATCCCGCCGTGCGAGGCCCGATGCATCCCGTTCGTGTGGTCGTGACCGGCCTGGGCCAGAAGGGGCTCAGCCTTCCCGAGCAAGGCGGCCCCGCCGAGGGCGCCGGCCGCGCCGACGCGTTGGAAGAATCTCCGCCGGTTCACCCCACCCATATGTCCTCCGCCAATTCCTTGGAGAGAGCGCGCGTCTCCGGCGTGCCGCCGATACGCACGAAGAGAGGCCCGCCGACCGGGCCGCGTTCGATGACCTCGACCTTCACTCCGGGCCGCAGCCCGAGACCCGCCATGTACCGGAGCGCCTCGGCCTTGACGTCCGGCACCCGCTCGATGGTCGCCACTGCCCCGTCCGGCGTGTCCCAGAGGCTCGTCCGTGTGCGCGGGGGCATGGTTAGGTCGGCCGTCGGGATCGGATGGCCGTGCGGGTCCGCGGTTGGGTGACCCAGGTGGGCCGCTATCCGTTCCTCGAGCTCCTCGGACAGAACGTGCTCGAGCACCTCCGCTTCCTTGTGAACCTGGTCCCAGGGGACCCCCAATGCTTCGGCCAGATAGGTCTCGAGGAGGCGGTGGTGGCGGATCACTTCGAGGGCGACCTTTCGACCGGCGTCGGTCAGCTCGGCGCCTTGATAGGGGACGTAGGCGACGAGCCCGAGGGCATCGAGTCTCTTCAACATGTTGGTGGCGGAAGCCGCCGACACCCCCATCCGCTGCGCCAGCGCGCTGGTGGAGACCTGCGCCGGGGACGGACCCGCGTCCGACTCATCCTCGAGGAGGAATCCTTTGAGATAGTCCTGAACGGCGCTACTCGTATCAACGGGCATAAACCCTAATTTAGCCTGCACTAAAGAATAGTTCAACTAGGCCGCACCTACGGCTGGGGAAGGCCAGCAGCCCGCCGCGCGCGGGCATAAGAACAGGGGTCAGTACGCTGACCCCCTATGAGAGCGCAAGGCGGTGGCCGGGCGGAGCGGGTGGCCCTTGCGGCGCTCGTCGTCACGGTCGCCCTCACCGGGACGAAGTTGCTGGTCTGGGGCCTCACCTCGAGCCTCGCCGTGCTGTCTCAGGCGCTCGATTCCGCGCTGGACATCGTCGCGCTCGGACTCGTCTGGATGGGCGTGCGGATCGCCGCGAAACCCGCAGACGAGAGTCACCATTACGGACACGGGAAGGCTGAGAACCTGGCGGCGTTCGTCCAAACGGTCCTGCTCGGGCTCATCGTCCTGTTCGTTGCCTGGCAGGCTCTCGCCGAGCTGGGAGCGGAGCGCACCTCCGTCGAGGTTCCCTGGTACGCGCTCACCCTCTTCGCCGCCTCCGCGGTCGTAGACATCGTTCGCGTTCGGTTCCTGGTTCGCACGGCGAGGGAAGAGAGCTCCGTGGCCTTACAGGCAGGCGCGCTGAACCTCGCGACGGACGTCGGCACGGTCGCCGTAGTGCTCGTGAGCCTCGCCCTGACCCGTGTCGGGATCGAGTGGGCCGACCCCGTCGGCAGCCTCGTGGTCGTCGTCGCCGTCGGCGTTGCGGCGATCCGCCTCGGACGGCGGTCGGTGGACGTCCTCATGGACCGCGCCCCCACCGATCCGGCCACCGCGATCGAAGCCGCGGCGGCCGGCGCTCCGGGGGTCACGGAGACACGACGGGTCCGCGTGCGCGCCGCCGGCAACCGTCTGTTCGCGGACGTCACCGTGGCGGCTGGGCGGACCACCTCTCTCGAGCGTGCGCACGACATCGCCGAAGCCGTCGAACACGAGATCGAGCTGGTTGCCCCGGGCGCCGATGTCGTCGTCCACGTCGAGCCGGTCTCCGAGACGACGGGTTTCGTCGAACGGGTGCAGGCGGCCGCCAGCAGGACGGAAGGGGTGCATGAGGTTCACAACGTCTCCGTCCACGCGTTCAGCGAGGGGGGCCAGCAGAAGATGCTCGTGACCCTCCACGCCAAGGTGCGCGCCGGGATCCCTCTCGAGGAGGCGCACGATATGTCCGAGCGAGTGGAGGCCGCCGTCACTCGAGAGCTGGGTCCCGGCGTCCGCGTGGATACCCACATCGAGCCCCTGGAACCGACCTCGTTCGGGCGGGACGTGACCGGCAGCCGCGAGGATCTCGTCGCCTCCATCCGGGCCGTAGCTCTCCGGGAGCCCGACGTACTCGATTGCCACGAGGTCCTGATCACCTCGACCGGAGCCGGGCTCGCCGCCGTCGCCCACGTCAGGGGGCGGGCGATGCTTCCGCTCGACCGGATCCACGACGCATCCGTCCGGATCGAGAACGCGGTGAGGGCCGAGCACGGAGAGGTCGGATCGATCGTGATCCATTTCGAGCCCTCCTGACGGAGCGCCCTACCCCCCGACCTACCCCCCGGACCCCCCTCTCAAAAGGGACATAGCCGAAGCTTTAGGTGATGTTGGGCCCAACCCCTGTTACATTCTGGTAGCGGCGGATGGGTCGGTTTAGCACGGGGGAACGTAAGAGCGAAGCAAGCAAGTGACGCGGTTTCGCCTCGGCATCCAATGGGCAAAAGTCGGCTTCAGACAACATGATGGGACGAGGGTCGCGGAGGCGATGCGCGATGGGGGCCTCCGACACGAGGGTGGGGATGCAAGATAGCTGCTCGCGTTGAATTAAGGAAGAAGACGCTCGGTGTGGTCGAGGAGACCGGGCGCATGTTCTCCGTGGGCTTGGAAAGTCTGCACGTACTCTTCCGCCGCCCCTGGCCCAAGGGCGAGTTCATCGACCAGGTCTGGTTCCTGATGAAGGTCACGACGATCCCGGTCATCCTGGTATCGATCCCGTTCGGAATGATCATCTCGTTGCACGTAGGGTCGTTCCTCCGCGACCTGGGTGCTCAGGCACACATGGGCGCAGCCATGGTCCTTGCTGTGGTGCGTGAGGAAGCCCCGGTCGCCACGGCTTTGCTCATCGCCGGGGCGGGTGGGTCGGCGATGTGCGCCGACCTAGGATCACGACGCATCCGCGACGAGATCGACGCGATGGCGGTCCTCGGGATCGACGCTATGCACCGGCTCGTCATGCCGCGACTCGTCGCGGCATCGCTGGTCGCGATCCTGCTGGACGCGATCGTGAGCGTCGCCGGCATCGCCGGAGGTTGGTTCTTCGCTGTGGTCGTTCAGCACGGCACCACCTCCAGCTACTTCGCTTCGTTCAACGAATTGTCTCAACTATGGGATCTATGGATGGCCCTCATCAAAGCGGCGTTGTTCGGTTTCATTGCGGGGATGGTTGCCTGTTACAAGGGCTTCTACGTCAAGGGCGGGCCCAAGGGCGTCGGCGACGCGGTCAACCAGGCGGTGGTCATCACCTTCCTGCTGCTCTTCTTCCTGAACTTCATCCTGACCGCGCTGTACTTCAACTTCGTCCCCCAGAAACTGTGAGGAACCAATGGCGGTAAACGCAGAAGTGGGTCCCGGCGGCGGCGGTCGCTTCCTAAAGAGGACCGCTGCGCCCTTCGAAGAAGCAGCCGGTCAGTTGAAGTTCTACGGCCGGGCGTTCAGAGCGATGGGCCCGGCGACCAAGTACCGCGGCGTGATCCTTGGATTGATCGCCGACATCACGATCGGCGTCGGCGCCCTCGTGATGGGCGCCGGCATGTTCTTCGTCATCTTCTCGATGGCGTTCTTCACGGGAACCCAGGTGGGACTCGAAGGGTTCCAGGGACTGCAGCAGATCGGCGCCGAAGCATTCGTCGGACTGGTCTCGTCGTGGGCCAACACCCGGGAGATCACACCACTGGTGGCGGGCGTCGCCCTGTCCGCGCAAGTCGGGGCCGGTTACACCGCCGAGCTGGGGGCGGCACGGATCTCGGAGGAGATCGATGCCCTCGAGGTCATGGCGGTGCCCTCGATCGTCTACATGGTTGCGACGCGCATCTGGGCGGCTCTTTTGACCATGATCCCCCTCTACCTCGCAGCGCTCTTCGCCTCTTACCTCGCCACCCAGGCCATCGTCACGAAGTTCTTCCAGCTCTCGTCCGGTACCTACACGCACTACTTCCATCTCTTCCTGCCGGCGATCGACATCTTCTACAGCCTCACGAAGGCGATCATCTTCGCGATCGTCGTCGTCCTGATCCACACCTACTACGGCTACAACGCCACCGGCGGGCCGGCGGGAGTGGGCGTCGCGACGGGTAAGGCGATCCGCCTGTCGATCGTCGTCGTCGTGTGCCTCAACCTTCTTCTTTCCCTTCTCATGTGGGGCGGCGGGGACACGGTGAGCATCGCAGGATGAAACGGATCGGTCTCATCTTCGGAGGTCTTTTGGGGCTCGCCATCCTGTGCGCCGGGATCTACTTCGGTGTGCGCGCCGCATACGGTGCTTACGGCGACTACTACTACGTGACCGCGGACCTGGAACGCGCGGGACAACAGCTGCTCGAGGGCGCCGACGTTCGCACGAAAGGCGTTGAGATCGGCAAGGTAACGGGCATCGAGCTCGTCGACCGCCAGGCTCGACTCGAGCTCCAGATCGAAGCGGAATACAAGGTACCGAAGGACGCAGAGCTTCAGATCGAGCTCAAGACCGCTCTCGGCGCGAAGTACGTGGATCTCGAGTACGACCCGGATACCGACGGGCCCTTCCTCGCAGATGGCGACTCGATCGAGCAGTCGCACGTGGGTCCCGAGCTCGAGGACTTGCTCGCGGACGGCGTCGCGGTCTTCGAAGCGATCGATCCGGAGAATCTCGGCACGATCATCCACGAGCTCTCCAGGGGGGCGCGGAATCGCGGGGACGACATCGCTCGCGGGATCGTAGCCAACGCGGACCTCTCGGACACGTTTGCAGCAACGATGAAGCCACAACTCCAGGCCCTCGAGGACTTCGAGACGTTGTTCGCGCACCTCGAGGAGAAGGGCATCGACCTGAACTCTCTCGCCGACGCGATCAACGAAGGGGTTCCCGTGTACGCGTCGGCTCAGGCGCACGACGATCTCCGACGGGCCCTGACCTCCCTCGCACCGTTCGCCGATGACTTCGCCGACCTGTTGATCTTCAATCGTAGGGATTGGGACCGGATGATGGACTCGGGCGACAAAGTCCTCGCCACGATCGCGGCCCGGCCCGGTGGGCTCAAGAACCTCGTGCATGGGCTCTACCGGTACGTCTACAAGCTGGGGATCGACATCGCGCCGTACTTCGTCGGGAGGGATGGTTCCGCCGGCGCCGGCTTCACTGCCTTCATGGGCGGCAACGACCAAGAGGAAGAGGTCAACCAGATCTGCGATGCGTTCGGCCCGGACAAGAAGCACATCCCCTTCTGTAAGGCGGCGCCGCAGTGAAAATAGCCAAGGCCAAGCTGCTCAAGGTCCTCGCATTCTCGGTGGTCTGCATCATCTTCACGGTGTTGCTCGGCGTGAAGCTTGCGAACTCGCGGCTGTTCGCGGATACCTACGACCTTCAGGCCGCTTTCACCGACGCCACGGGAGTGATGGCGGGCGACGCTGTCAAGCTCGCCGGCGTCGACGTTGGTCGCGTCACCGGTGCGGAGATCAAGGACGGCGTGGCGATCGTGACCTTCAATGTCGACACGACCCTCCAACTCGCGAAGGACAGCATTATCGGTATCCGCTGGCGGAACGTCGTGGGACAGCGCTTCCTCTACGTGTATCCCGGTGACGACGACGAACAACTGGCGGAGAACGACGTCATCCCCACCTCACAGACCGAAGACGTGGCCGACATCGGCGAGTTCCTCAATCGGGCGGGACCGATCCTCAAGGCGATCGACCCCGAGCAGGCGAACGCGTTCCTAGACGCGATGAACACCGCGCTCGAGGGCAACGAAGGTGACGTTCGCAATCTCATAGACCAGGGGGCGATCCTGGCCAAGGAGCTGGGGGCCACCGATCAGGAGATCGAGAGCCTTCTCGTAAACGCAGACAAGATCATGAATGCGTTCGCGAATCAGGACGACGCGATCAGGCAGATCATCGACGATCTCGACACTGTCGGCGGGATGCTCGCGCGCCGGACGAATGAAGTGAATTCGCTCGTCACGGACTTCGCAGCGGTGCAGTCCCAACTGGACACGTTGCTCAAGCGCAGCAGCTCCAACATCGACGGAACCATCGACAACCTTCACGTCGTCGCCAACACGCTCGCGAACAACAAGGCCAACCTCTCCAAGACGCTACGGACGACACCGATGGGCGTCGCCGGGTACTTCCAGACCACCAGCTGGGGCGAGTGGTTCAACGTCCGGGTCGTCAGGGCGCTCATCCAGGATCGCCACGGCAACACGGTCGTCGAGGAGAGCGAGGATCGCTTCGGCGGTCCCGGGTCGGGCGCCGATGGCGGCGGCGGCAACGCGACGCAGACCTTCGGTTCCAGCGGGGGGACGGGGACGCAGAACTCCGGTTCCGGCGGCGCCAAAGGCGGTCGCACGGGCGAAGGCCTCGAGGCCGTTCTTCGATTCGTCTTGACGGGTGATGAAGGTGCGTAATCCATTCAAGGGCAAGATCCGCAAGTCGTTCCTCGAGCGCAACCAGTTGCTCATCGGGGTCCTCGGTATCCTCTTCGTCCTGGGCGGATCCGGTTTCGCGCTGCTGCTATCGGGCGGGTTCTTCGCAAGCACCTACGCCGTGACGGCCAGCTTCGCGGATGCTGCCGGCGTCAAGGGGGGCGACGAAGTGCTCGTCGCCGGCCTCGAGGCGGGCAGCATCTCGGGCGTCGAGATCAAGGACGGCGCGGTCGAGGTCACGATGGACGTCAACGAGGATGTCGAGATGCCGGCCGATGCCCAGGCCGAGATCATCGTCGAGACGCTGATGGGCAAGAAATCAGTGCTGCTCTACGGGGGCACCGATGACTCGGGGCAACTCGAGGACGGTGACTCGATCCCGCTCGAGCGCACCGATACGCCGGTTGAGTTGCTCGATCTTCAGGACACTTCGGTGCCTCTCCTCGAAAAGTCCGACGCCGAATCGTTCGAGTCGTTCATGGTGTCCCTCTCAGAGATCACCTCCGGCAAGGAGGACCAGGTGACGCAACTGCTCCGCGGTTTCGCCGACACCACCAAGGCGATCGACACGAAGAGCAATGAGCTGGCCCGACTCATCGAGTCGTTCAAGATCCTCAGCACCGCCTTCGCCGACAAGGACGAGACGATCGTCTCGCTCATCGACAACTTCGACATCGTGCTCGCGAACCTGTCCGAGCGCAGGGCCGAGCTCGAGACGCTGTTGCAAGCCACCGACTCGGCTTCGCACGAGATAGCCAACCTGGTCAGCCGTAACCGCAGTGACCTGGACCCCACCTTGCGGCAGCTCCACGTCGCCCTCGACACGATCAATCAACATCAGCTCGACCTGGCGGGGATCCTGAGCTACCTCGAAGAATCGGTACAGGGTTATCAGAGCGTCGGCTATTCACAGGGCATCCCGAACCGCTGGGCCAACGTCTTCGTCCAGTCCCTCGGCGGCCTCGGGATCGACGAGTTCTTCGGCCCCTGCGGGGCATTCGACGATGCGCTCGACGAGATCCTCGGCGAGGATCCCCGCAAGTGCAAGAAACGCGCCGAATACGGCTCCCCGAACGACGAGGACGACAACTCCGGTGGTGGTGGCCCCGGCGGTGGCGGTGGCGGCGCCGGGTTGGCGCCTCCGGAGAGTGGGGACGGCACCTCTCTGCCGGGCGAAGAGGACATGCCCAACGACCTGGGTGACATCCTCGACTCCGTCACCGGGGGCTCGACCTCCTCGAGTCTGAGGAGCGGTCTCGAATGATGCCCAAGCGATTCGTCGGAACGCTTCTGGCCATCGTGATGGTCGCGACGGGGTGCTCGGCCTTCGGCGGCGAGGACCAGGGTCGCACGATCACCGCCGAGTTCTCCCGGGCGGTGCAGATGTTCCCCGGCAACTCCGTCCGCGTCCTCGGCGTGGATGTTGGCCGCGTCACGGACGTCGAGCAGGGTCGCGAGTCCGTCGAGGTCACCTTCCGCATCGACGACTCCGATCTGAAGCTCCCGGCCGACGTCAACGCCACGATCGTTCCGGTTTCGCTGCTGGGTGAGCGCTACGTCCAGCTGTTCCCCGCTTATGAGGGTGGCGAGGAGTTCACGAGCGACCACCTCGCGATGGAACACACGAGCGTCCCGACCGAACAGGACGAGCTGCTGCGCGGGCTCCAGGACTACTTCGGGGCGCTCGACCCAACCAAGGTTGCTGCCTTCGTGACGGACGTCGCCTCGGTCCTGGATGAAAACGGCCAGAATCTCAACGACCTGATCAACTACGGCAGCGGGGTCATCAGCACTCTGTCCCGCAAACGCGACAGCCTTGCGAAGATGTTCTCTGAGCTGAACACGATCACCCAGGCCCTCGCCACGAGGCAGGAGAAGATCGGGCGACTCATCCACAGTTATAACTCGGTGACGAAGATCGTGAACGAGAATCGCACCGCGGTCGAAGGGACCATCGAAGGACTGAACCTGGCAGCCGCAGAGCTCGCATCCCTGTTGATCGATCACCGCAACCCGTTGGGGGCGGACATCCAAACGCTGACCCGGACGTCACGAACGCTCGATCGCAACGTCTATCGCTTCGCCCGGACGCAGAAATGGGCGAAACGCCTGTTCGGCGCAGCGAGACGGGCCGTGGACTACAAGGAAGACTGGCTGCGGCTCTCGAACCAGGGCGGGCAGCTCGTCGAGATGGCGCTGTTCCGCTTGCGCGATCGACTCGTCGGAGTGTGTCTGCGCCTTGATCTCGAGAATTGCGAGGACGATTTCCTCCTCGAGCAGCTCCCAGATCTCTTCTGTCAGATCTTGAAGGACTGCGACAAGCTCAAGCTCCCGACCCAGCAACAGAGGCAGGGGCAGGGGCAACAGCAAGAGGGGGGAGGTCCGGCTTTCGTGACCCCCGGCGAGGCTCTGGAGGAGTCATTGAAGGGCCTCGAAGGAGAGGTTGGAAACAAGATCCGAAAAGAGCTCGGGTTGAACAAGGATTGCGACGACGCCAAGCATCCTCGGAGATGCCGCAAGTTGAAGCGTCGCCTGCGGAACGCCGGCGACAACCTCGACAAGGTCATCAAGGATCTTGAGGAGGAGGCCGGGGGCGGTCTCGGTGACCTCTCTGGGGGTGCTCTCGAATGAGGAAACTGATCACAGCGGTCGGGTTCGCCGTCCTCCTGGGCGCGTGCTCCGGAGGTGGCGACACCATCGCCGCCAGCGCGAGGTTCGGCGATGTGGGCGACCTGGCGAAAGACGCGCCCGTGATGATGGCCGACATCATCGTGGGGAAAGTCACCGACATCCGGCTGTCCGGCCACGAGGCACTGGTGGACGTCGAGCTCGACGCCAGCGCTGAGGTGCCCAAGGACGTGCAGATACGCGTCAGGCGCACGAGCGTCCTCGGCGAGAGGATCCTCGATCTCGTGCCGGCCGAAGACGTCGACGACGACTCGCCGCTGCTCGCGGACGGGGACGAGATCAAGGACACCGAGACGCGTTCCGACCTCGAGGACCTCGTGGCCGAGGGGACCGATGTTCTCGCGTCGATCTCGGCTTCCGAGCTGGCGGTCATGATCGAGGAAGGCGCCCAGGGGTTCGGCGGGCAGGGCCTCGAGCTGCGCAGGATGCTGGACAACTTCAACGAGATAATCACCGGGTACGCCGGGCGTTCGAAGCAGATCACCAGCCTGATCAGATCCCTGGACCGCTTCAACGCGACGGTCGCGCGCCGCGCAGGGGCGCACGAGATGGCCCTCGTCAACTCCGAGAAGAACTTCAGGATGCTAGCCGAGGAGAGCGACCGGCTCGAGCAAGCGATCATCTCCCTCGGTCGCCTGGCACGAGGTGGTCGTTCGATCCTCGACGCCCACGCCGACGAGATGGAGCGCTTCTTCGCACAGACGAGGTTGATATTCGGCGTGCTGGCTGAGAACCAGGGCGACATCGCCAGGTTCCTCGCCAACGCCCCGGGGCACAACGAGAACACCCAGCGGGTCGAATACATCGAGTTCAACCAGGTGGTGCAGGACTTCGTCTTCTGCGGCATGAATGACAACCCGAAAGACCCCGCTCGAACCTGCGACAAGGGTGGCGAATGAACAAGTTCAGAACCGCGATAAACGTCGCCTCGTTCCTGATCTTGTCGGGTGGCTTGATCGCGTTCGGCGTGACCAACTTCATCATCGAACAAGAGATGGGCCGGGTGCTGTACGCCGACTTCACCGACGCGTCTGGTCTGAACCCTCGCAACGATGTAACCATGCGAGGGGTCGTCGTCGGCTCCGTCGAAGACGTGCAGTTGAACGACGATCACCTGGCCCGCGTGAAGGTCGTCCTGGATCCGGGCGTAAGCATCCCGGAGGGAACCAGAGGCGAGGTCGTCCGCCGTAGCCCGATCGGCGAGCTAACGCTCGAGCTGGATCCGGGCGATGGCGAAATGCTTGCAAGCGGGGCGACGCTCGGGGTGGAAGACACCGTCCCGCCGCCAGACGTGGCCAAGACGATCGAGGTCCTGGCGGACGTCCTGCACGAGGTTCCGTCCCGGGACCTCACCACGCTCGTCGACGAGCTCGCCGCTGGGCTACGCGGCCGGGGCGAGGACATCGCGCGGCTCAACGTGGCGGCCGCAGACCTGCCGGAGCGCCTCCTCGAGGTCGAATCGGAGCTCGAGGACCTGATCCGCACGGGTCCCAAGGTGACGGGGGTGTTCGCGGACAATGCAAGGACCCTTGCGGACGACATCACGCAAACCGCCATCCTCGCCGACATCCTGCGAGACAATCGCTACAAGCTGCTCGACCTCTACCGGAACGGCGCGCGCTTCACCACCGTTGCCGGCGACCTGATCGGATCCGAGAAGGCGAACCTCGCCTGCATGATCCGTGACTTCGGCGACATCAACACTGTGATGGCGCGGCCTCGCAACCTCGACAATCTCGCGAGCGTGCTCGACGACAACCATTTCTTCTTCTCGGCTGTGGAGCAGTCGGTTCAGAAGGGCCTCGACGGATTCATGTGGTTCAGGGTCCAGCTACTACCGCACACTGAGCCGAAGGCGCGGGACTACAATCCGCACCGCCCCGCCCCGGACGTGTACGGCGCTAATGCCTGCCGCTCGCGCTACGGCCCTGGGGTGGGCCCAGGGAGCCAGCCTCACAAGTTCCAGACGGCTCCTGACTCGTCGTTGAACCTTGGCCGCTAACGGGTCACACTAGCGTCGGCACTCTGCCGACCGCCGGGAGATCATGAACGCTCGAATGAAACTCATCCTGCCCTGGACCCTGTTCGCGCTCGCGCTCATCGCGGCCATCGTCTTCGCCGTCCTGTGGCTGCAGTCGGTGAATGAGGCCAACGAGGCTCAGGATGTCGAGGACACCGCCCGCGAGGTCGCGCTCGCTCTTACCAACTTTTCTGCCGACACCATCGATCAGGATGTCGCCGAGATAAACCAGTACGCCGTCGGCGAGTTCGCCGAGGAGGTCGGCGTGTTCTTCGGCGATGAGGCCGTCGACGCGATCGAAGAGGCCGAGGGCGAGAGCAAGGCGGAGCTCGACTCCATCTTCGTCGAAGAGGTGGAGGGCGACAACGCTTCGGCCTTCGCGGTTCTCACTCAGTCGGTCAGCAACACAGGCCTGGCCGAGGCCCGCACGGACACGATCCGGATGGAGCTGGGCATGGTTCGGACGCCAAACGGCTGGAAGGCCAATGAGGTCGACATCCTTCAGTCGCCGGGCGTCACGCTCCCCGGGGGCCCCGGGCCCTGATCCGCTAACCCACCTGGGCTTCGACCGAGTGGTAACCGGTCGACCCGGCGGGATGAGGTGGAGCCGTCTGGATAACTTGGACTTCGCCGTTACCGTCCGTCGCGCGGCACTGGATCGTGATGCTCCCGGCTTTCTCGGGCGTCCACTCATACGCCCACTGTGTCCAGCTATCCGGTGCGATCGGGTCTTTCAACCCCGCTCTGCGCCAGGTATCTCCGTCGTCGAGCGACACCTCGACGCGATCGATCCCGCGATCCCCCGCCCAGGCAACGCCTGCGATCCAGGTGGGCCGGCCAACCTCGATGCCGTCCTCGTCCCCCGCAACGTCGATGCGTGACTGGGTCCGGACGGTCGCATCGTCGGACCATCCACGCTTCTGCCAGTACCCCTGGTAGTCCTCGGTCACCACTTCGATGGACTCGATCCACTTGACGTTCTTCATCCCGTAGATGGGGGGCACCCGCAACCGGCAGGGGAAACCGTGTCCCTGGGTAAGCGGTTCGCCGTTCTGCGATACGGCGATGATCACCTCCGGGTCCTGGGCCACTTCAACCGGGATCGAATCCGAGTACCCATCGGCAGCCCTCAAGACGATGTCGACGGCGCCCGCCTTCACCCCTGCGTCCTTCAGAACGTCACGCAGTCTCACCCCGCCCCACGCCGAGTTCCCGACGAGATCACCGCCGACCTCGTTGCTGACGCAGCTCAGCACGGAGTACTGCTCCACGATCTCGTAGTTGGCTTGAAGCCCCTCGAAATCCAGATCGAGCGGACGATCGACTTCGCCCTCGACCCTCAGCCGCCACGTGTCGACCTCGACCGCCGGCGGCACCAGATTGATGTCAACCTCGTAGTGGTCGCGAGCGCTGGTGACCTCCGGGGTCAATCCGGCGACCTCGGGGAACCCGGGCCTGTCAGGGATCGTCGCCGGAGATTCGGGGGACACCAGGGCGACATCGCGATCCGGCCCCGACAGACGTTTGAGTGCCCAACCGATGGCTCCACCGGCGAGAGCCAGACCGAGCGCGCCACCGAAGCCGGCCCGCAGGGCACGACGACGGCTCTCGTCCGCCCCTGCCTCGGTCGTTAGACCTCCGTAGAGGCGGGTAGCGACGATCGCGTAGACGACGCCTGCGAAGGTGGCCGAGAAGAGCATCCCGACGACGCTCACCTTCTGAGGGGACGCCAGGCCGGCGAGGGCGGCGGCCACGGCCAGCACCGCCGCGGTCGCTCTTGGACGAGGGGGCCCACTGCGCGCGCTCCTGGCGAGGGCTTCGGCCCCCAGCCCCAGGGTCACGACCACGACCCCAGCGCTCAAGGCGCGCATCGCCCACTTGTGCAAGAGCTCGATGAAGAAGGTTGCGACGTCTCCCGGAGTCGCGCGTATGAATCGATCGGCCAGCGCGGTCGGAGGGAAGGGGATGGTTCCGTCGATGGCGCTGACGACCCACAAAGAGATCAGGGCCAGGACGGCGGCGATCAAGCCGGCGATGCGCGCCTGTTTTCGATCCATCGGTCAATTGTGCGCCCGAATGAGGATTAAAAGCGGAAGAGCTCCCCGGCAGACCTACCAGCCCCGGCTCTTCCACTCCTCGAGGCTCGGCTTCTCGGTCCCGATCGTGGTGTCGTCGCCATGCCCTGGATAGACCGGGGTGTCGTCGGGCAGCGTGAAGAGCTTGGTTTCGATCGCGGAGATGATCTGCTCGAAAGCCTTCCGGTCGTTCCACGTGTTGCCCGGCCCCCCGGGGAACAACGTGTCTCCCGAGATCAGGTGATGTCCGACCAGGAAACAGACGCCTCCCGGGGTGTGGCCCGGAGTGTGAAGGACGCGCGCCTCGCGGTGCCCGAAGGCGATCACGTCGCCGTCGGCGAGCTCCTCCGTGATCGGGACCGGGTAGTCGTCTCCCGGATGCGCGTATACCGGCACATCGAAGTAGTTCCGGATCTCGGGCAAAGCCTGGACGTGATCATGGTGACCGTGCGTCTGCAAGATGCCGACGACATTCGCCCCTTCGGCCCCCGCGATGATCGCGTCCGCCTCGAAGCATCCATCCACGACGAGAGCCTCATGGGTCTCGGGGCATTCGAGAACGTAGACGTTGTTCCCCATCTTTCCGACCCCGATCTTCCGAACGATCAGATCGTCGCCCTCGTAGTGGTGCGTCACTCCGTCCCCCCCGGCTTCGCCGTCGAGTCGTAGTCTTCGAGCAACTTCTTCTCCTCGTCCCGCCTCGGGCCGGTCTTCAGCTCGTCCCAGCCCGGAGCCCACTCCTGCGTGTCCACGATGGTGTCCGCCAAGGGACGGAACGTCAGGCCGGACGAGATCGCTTGGGTGCAATCGAGCTCCATCGCGTGTGAGCTGCCCTCTGCTTCCTCGCGCTCCCACAACGGCATCACGACGCTGCGCTCACCGAGCCAACTCGGGTTCGCCCACACGAGCTCGGCGCCTCCACGAGTTAGATCGCGACACTCCTCGAGGACCGTGCCCCACGTCACGGGACCTGCGGGACCGGTGGCGTTATAGGCCCCGGTGGCGCCCCGATCGACCATCTCGACGACCCACCTCCCGAGATCGCGGCCGTCGATGAACTGTATGGGCGCCTCGGGAGGGCCGGGGGCAAGCATCGGTCCTCCGGCGGCAGCTCGCACGACCCAGTAGGTGAACCGGTCGGACGAGTCGTGCGGCCCTACGACGTACCCGGGCCGTGGGACGAAAGACGTATCCGGGAACACCTCCCCGACCACGGCCTCGCACGCGGCCTTCAGAGGTCCGTATGTTTCCGCAGTGATCGTTTCGACCGTGGGATCTTCGAGGTTGCTCACCGGCGCTGACTCGTCGAGCCCGGGGCGGTCGAAGTCGGCGTACACGGAGATCGTGGAGACGTACGTGTAGTTACCGACGGCCCCCTCGAGGGCCTTGACCGACTTCTTGACGACGCGTGGGACGTATCCGCACACGTCGATGACGGTGTCCCACTCGCGCCCGCGCAACGGCCCCAGATCGCCATCGCGATCGCCCACCAGCCGCTCGGCGTCCCGAAACAGATCTGGGTTCGTGACGCCCCGATTGAACAAGGTCACCTCGTGGTCGCCGCTCATCGCATGGTCGACGATGTGCCGGCCCACGAAACTCGTACCGCCGATGACAAGGATGCGCACGGATCAGGCGATCACTTTCACGTCGATGTCACCGGATGTGACCATCGCGCCGGGTTCCACGGTGTGCTTGACGATCCCCAGCGCAGCGTGCCCGGCGACGCTCGTGACCTTTCCGACGCGCGCCCCTCCGGCTTCGAGTTCAAGGCCCGGCGCGAGTGTTCCATCCGAAGAGAGCTTGGCGAGGCGCCTGTTGACCTTGCCGCGGAAGTGGATCTTCGCCATCGCCTCCTGGCCGAGGTAGCAGCCCTTGTCGAAGTGCACCGCCCGATCGTCGATCGACGCTTCCTGCGGGAACGTCTTCTCGTCCATCTCGCGCCCCCACCTGGCGACGGCATGGGCCACGCGGATGCCCTCGAGCTCGGCCTCGTCCGTCCGCACGCCACCGTTCTTTTCGAGCGCCAGCAGGATCGCGTCGGCCTCGGAACGAGCGGCCCAGACGTAACCGGCGGGCACTCCCAACGAGGTGGTCGGATGCAGGGGGCTTCCGCCGGCGACCTCAGCCGCTGCGTCCCGCCACGTCTCCCCGACCACGAGCACCAGCCCGTAGGCGTCGGTCACGTCCTCGATCTCGACCTGGGTGGCGAACACGTAGCGCCCGAGCGCCTCCGGGAGGGTGTCCGCCAGCTCCGGCTCGAAGTGGGCCAGGATCCCATCCTCGGCGGCGAGCGCCTCGAGGTAGCCCGTCATCCGCCCATGGGTCGTGATCATGGCGGCGTCGCGGGCCTCGCCCGGCTGGATGTCCTCGAAGGCCTGCGTGAGGACCTGATGGAGGAACCATGCTGCCTGCGGCCCGCTGAAGCGGAGCTTGGCCCTCTCGGAACGGTCGGCGATCAGGACCCTGGTCTCATCCATGCCTTCATCTTCCATCCTCCGCGCCGCCCCCGGGAACAATGGTCAACCGAGTGCCTAGGCGCCCCGCCCGACAGCTTGTCGAGAATGGTCCGGTACACGCGATCCAGCGGTCCATGTGGTGCAGGGTGGACCACGTGTACCAGTGCACCGGGTGTACCACGGGTTTTCTAGAGCACTATCCGGCCCGGCAGGGGGTCTAGACGGCTTCGGCGTGTTCGATCGAGCCGAAGAACTTCGTCATGGTCTCGAGGGTCCGCTCGGTGCACTCGAGTTGCGGCACGTGACCGCAGTCATCCCACACCTCGACGGACGCGTGAGGGATGCAGCCCTCTACCCGCCGGGCGAAGCCTGAGCTTATGAGCTGGTCGCAGCCTCCGTAGACGTACAGGGCGGGTGTCTTCATCATGCTCAGGCGCGACCAGAAACCCTCGTCCCCCTCGGGTTCGTCGAGGTAGACGTTCCGCGCGGCGGTGAAGAACGCCCTGCGCGCCCGCGGGCTCTTCCAGACATCGAGGAAGTCGTCGATCGCCGCGTCGTACCAGTTATCAGCCAACCGATCCGGAGACGCGAACAGGCCGCGGATTGCGCTGCGCAACTGATCGCGCGGCATCCGACTGGCAACGATGCCGAACTCTGGCCGCGCGAGGCGCACCAGCTTCAGGAACGGCCGCTTCGAGAAGGCGGCCGCAGGGCAGAGACATACGATCCCGTTCACGCGCTCGGGTTGAGCCATGGCCATCTCCATGGACACCCGGCCCCCAAGGGAGTTGCCGGCCACGAGGGCCGAGGGAAGTCCCAGCATGTCCATGAGACGGAAAACGTGATCGGCGAAAAAGGCGGCGTCGTACCGGCCCCGCGGTTTGGAGGAGGCGCCGAATCCGGGGAGGTCGGGGACGATGACACGGTAGCGCCGGGCAAGCTGCGGAACCACCGGCAACCATGAAGCCTTCGACGCGCCCAGCCCATGGAGCAACACGAGTGGCTCGGCTGCCGGGTCCCCCATCATCAACGCAGAGATGTGAACCCCGCCCAGGCTGACGCGTTCCAACGAATACCCGGGTTCCGCCCCATTCGAGCGATCGAACATCGTCTCGAACTGCAACGACTTCTCGATGCTGCCCCTGATCTCTAAGCGACACTGCGCGAAGGCTTCGAGACCGGTGATCCGGCCAGCGTCGATCTGGAGCCAGGTGGCCACGTCGGTCGAGATGGTGACATCTGGCGCGCCGTCCGGTGTCTCGACCCGGCATCCGCCCTGGGAGACGACCACGTCGTAGGCAACGGACCCGACCTCGAGATGGAAGCGGCCGGTAGCGACGTGACCCCGGGGGTTGAACCGCGACGGCAAGCTCTGGATGGCCCCCAGCACCAGCTCCTCCCGCATGGAGGGAACCTTATCCGCCATCAGCCCCCGCGAAACGGACCCTCGCGTCCATATCCGTTTTGCCCGGCTTAGCCAACTCAGGGGCCGAGCAGGGCGGCCGCGACCGAGGCGCGCTGCACGGAACCGAACCCGTCGAACGAATCGATCCATTGGGCCCGCTTGTAGTAACGATGCAGAGGGTGCTCGTACGTGAAGCCGATCCCGCCGTGGACCTGGATCGCGCGCTCGCACGCGGCTACCGCCGCCTCGCCCGCGAAGGACTTGGCCGCGGCGGCCGCCGCGGGAGCCCGCTCATCGCCGTCGGCCACGCACCACGCCGCCCAGTAGGCGAGCGATCGAGCCAGCTCGATGCCGATGTAGCTGTCGACCACCTGATGTGACACCGCCTGGTAAGCGCCGATCGGCTTCCCGAACTGCTCGCGCGTCTTGACGTGGTCGGCCGCGAGCTCGAACGCCGCCTGACCCGCGCCAACCGCTTCGAGCGCCAGGGCCGAGTAAGCGGTCATCTGAACGCGCGCGAGGGCCGAACGAACGTCGCTGTCCCCGGCGACCAGTTCGGCCGGCGTGCCGTCGAAGATGATGCGTCCGAGACGGCGGGTGCGATCCATGGTGGGATCCATCTCGATCTTGGCGTCCGCGCAGCGCGCGACCCAGAGACCCGGTCCCTCGGGACCCGACGCAACGACCACCACGTCGGTGGCTGCCGATGCGTCCGGAACCAGGTGCTTCTCGCCGGTGAGCGTCCATCCCTCGCTCGACTGCTGAGCTTGCGTGCTCATCTCGGTCTCGGGAAGCAGCTTCGTGCGCCCTCCCTCGATCCAGGCGAGCGTGAATCGCGCCCCGCCCGAAGCGACTCGCTTCAACTGTTCGGGAGCGCCGTCCAGCGCGCGGCGCGCCAGGGCGACGGTCGAGAAATATGGACCCGGATAGAGGCCGTAGCCGAGCTCCTCGAACAGCACGGCCTCCTCGAGGAATCCGAACCCGGCGCCCCCCTGCTCTTCGGGGATCGAGAGACCCATCCAGCCCAGCTCGGTCATCGCATCCCACGAGCCCTCGTCCCAACCCGCATCGGTCTCGGCGAGCTGCGCTACTCGCTCGGCTCCGAAGCGATCGGCCACGAACGATCGCGCTTGGGAGCGGAGCATCTCTTGTTCCTCTGAGAATGCGAAATCCATCTAGCGGCTCCTCGGTAGGCCGAGCACCCGCTCGGCGATGATGTTCCGCAACACCTCGGAGGTTCCAGCCTCGATCGTGTTGCCGCGGCTACGAAGTTGCTGGTACTGCCAGTAGCCATCCCAGATGCCTTCGTCGCCGTCGAGCTGGGAGCGCGGGCCCATCATCTCGAGGGCGAGCTTCGTCAAGCGCTGGTTAGATTCCGACCAGAACAACTTCGCGATCGACCCTTCGGGACCGGGAACGCCCGTCTTGACGAGAGTGGTCAGCGCGCGATAGTTCGTGAACTTCAGGCCCTGCAGCTCGATCCAGTGGCGGGCGATCCGATCCCGAACGAGCGGATCGCGCTCGGCGCCAGTCTCACGTGCGAGCGTAACGACCTTGTTCATCGCCACCTCGAGACGCGAGGTCAACGCGAAGCCGAGGGTGCCGCGCTCGTGCAACAGGGTCGTCATCGCGACGCCCCACCCGGCGTTCACCTCCCCCAGCACGTTCTCGATCGGAACGCGCACGTCGCTGAAGAAGATCTCGTTGAACTCGGGCTCCCCGCTCATCTGGTTCAACGGTCGTACGTCGACTCCATCGGAATGCATGTCGACGAGGAGGTAGGTGATGCCCTGATGCTTCTTGGCGTCGGGATCTGTTCGAACCAGCAGGATGCACCAGTCCGCGATGTGGGCGAAGCTCGACCACACCTTCTGACCGTTGACGACGAAATGGCCGTTGTCTCGAACCGCCTTGGTCCTGAGCGACGCGAGATCGGATCCGGAGCCGGGCTCGGAGAAACCCTGACACCACACCTCCTCGCCCGAGAGGATCTTGGCGAGATGCCGGTTCTTCTGGTCGTCCGTGCCGTGGGAGATGATCGTCGGCCCGGCCATACCCAACCCGATGACTCCGATGTGCTCGGGAGCCTCGGCTCGGACCATCTCCTCGAGGAACACGGCCTGGTGCGTATAGGGCGCCGCCCGGCCCCCATACTCCTTCGGCCACGTGAGACCGACGTAGCCCGCCTCGTAGAGCTTCTTGCTCCACTCACGTGAGACGTCGGCGTTCCAGCGGGTCCTCGAGGGACTGAGCTCCCGCCAGCCGTCGGGGAGGTTCTCCTCGAGCCACGACCGCAGCTCGGACCGGAAGGAAGCCTCCTCCGGAGTGTCTCGAAAGTCCATGTCCGTTCCGCCCTCTGCTCGCCCCGGCCCCCTGGTTGACGCCGGGCATCCTACGAGGACACGTGGGCCGGCCCGACCTCGGGCTCTTCAGCAGGGCAAGCAGGCAAGATAGGCTCCGGAGGGGCGGAACCGGCCGCCAACCATTAGGCTGTCTCCCAGAGAGTCTGGAGCAGTCTCAAACACCGTGGTGGGGGGATATGACTGACGACGAGCAGAACAACGACGGTCGCGGCTCGAACGACGGCGCTACCGAGCAGGAGCTGCGCGAGCACGGCATGGCCAAGAACGCCGGGAGCGGCGCCGGGGACCACGAATCCGAGATCAGCATCCGGGAGCTCACGAAGTCGTTCGGGCCCCAAACCGTCCTCGAGGACATCACCTTCGACGTCCCCAAGGGGAAGATCACGCTGGTACTGGGCCCCTCCGGGACGGGTAAGTCCGTGTTCCTCAAGCACCTCGTCGGGCTGCTCAAGCCGGATCGCGGCGAGGTGTGGATCGGGGACAAGAACGTCCCGGCCCTGAGCGAGAAGGAGCTCTACGAGGTCCGTCGGAAGTTCGGCGTGCTGTTCCAGGACGGCGCCCTCTTCGGTTCCATGAACGTCTACGACAACACCGCCTTCCCGCTGCGGGAGCACACCAAGAAGGGCGAGAAGGAGATCAAGGACATCGTTGGGGAAAAGCTCGAGATGGTCGGTCTCAAGGGAGCCGAGAAGAAGCTCCCCGGGGAGATCTCCGGAGGTATGAAGAAGAGGGCCGGCCTCGCTCGGGCCCTCGTCCTCGATCCCGAGATCGTGCTCTTCGACGAGCCCGACTCGGGCCTCGACCCGGTCCGCACCGCCTTCCTGAACGAGCTGATCATCGACCTCAACAAACAGCTGGAGGCGACGTTCATGGTCGTGACGCACGACATCGCTACGGCGCGCCGGATCGCCGACTTCATCGGCATGCTCTACAGACGGAATCTCGTTCAGTTCGGACCCGCCAAAGAGATGTTCGACTCGGACATCCCGGTGGTCCGCCAGTTCCTGGCGGGCGACACGGAAGGCCCCATCGGCATGTCCGAGGAGAAGGACCAGACGAAACCCGAGAGCAGCAAGGGCAAGACCGCTGAAGAGACCGAAGAGATGGAGCGGGCGGCGGGCGCGTCCGACGATGGGCGGCAGCGGGATGACGAGGAGACGGCGGCGGCAGGTCAAGGGAGGAGCCAGACCTGACAGCACCTGAGACGGGCTGATCGGGATCGCCGTAGGCCGCGCGATCCGGGCTTCGATCGTCGCGGTCAACGTGCTCAACCTGATGATGTCGGCGTTCAAGTGGGGAGTAACCGACACCGTCCGCATCGCCAGCTAGGTCAGTCGCAACACCAGGAGCTAGGAGCCGTTGCTTCCGAACGTTTCTACTAGTGCCTGGTAGTTCTCGAACATCCTGCCGGCCTTCGGCCCGTACCACGGGCCGCCAACCGAGATGCGATCGGCGATATCGTGCCACCCCTGGATGCGCTCTTTCGCTTCTTGCGCGGATCCCGCGATCGCGATCGCGTCGCATAGCTCGTCATCGATCAGTTCGATCATCCGTTCCTTGTCCTTAGCATCGAAGGCCGAGCGGAGGTCGGGGATGAGGTGCTCGCGCCCGTGGAGCTTCAGGATGCCCGCGTACGTGCGGGTGGTCGCGTAGAACGCGATCTGGAGCTTGACCTCCTTGCGGGCCAGATCGACGTCGTCGGAGATCGAGATCATGGCTGAAGCCGTCAGGTTGCAATCGGCGGGTGGCCGGCCCGCCCTTTCCGCGCCGGCGTCCACCGCCGGTCGTACGACCTCGGCTAGATAGCGGGGAGATGCCAGTGGGTGCGCGAGCAAACCGTCGGCGACCTCGCCGCAGGTGCGCGCCATCACCTCGCCGACCGCAGCGAAGTAGATCGGGATGTCGCGTCGATCGGGTTGAGGGGTCCCATGGAAGCTCGGCATGGTCACCCGGTAGAAGCGGCCCTCGAAGGTCACGTCCTCGCCCCGGTTCGCCGCCCAAACCGTCCTCATGACCTGCGCGTATTCCTTGAGCTTGGGTGCGGGATGCTCGAAGACGACCGAGAACCGATCCTCGTTCACGCGTTTCACTTGAGAGCCCAATCCGACTATGAAGCGCCCTCCGGATAGCTCGTCCAGGTCCCACGCCGTCATCGCGGTGATCGTCGGCGACCGCGGGAACGCGAGGGCGATAGCCGTCCCGATCGTGATCGTGGAGGTGGGGGCCGTCGCCGCGGCCGCAGCGATGAAGGCGGTGTTCGTGGTTTCTGCCGCCCAGCAAGACTCGAATCCGGCCCCCTCGACCATCTGGGCCATCGGCCCGATCATGGTCAGCGGTCCGCCGACGCCTATCCCATAGTCCATAGCGGAGCGACTATAGCCCTCGTGGTTGCACTCTGGCCCAGGCAAGGTATCTTCCGCCCAAAGAATTAAGCGCTCCCTATAACCCCCTAGGAGGGAAACGATTTGGCAGACCTGCTCGACGAAGAGGAGATAGAACAGCGCCGGGATGAGCTGGGTGACTGGGAGCGCGAAGAAACCGAGATCCACAAGAACTTCGAGTTCGATGATTTCAGCACGGCGATCAAGTTCGTGAACGATGTCGCGGCTCTGGCCGAGCGCTACGACCATCATCCCGATATCGACATTCGCTGGAACCGGGTGAAGCTCACACTCTCGACTCACTCGGAAGGCGGACTCACTGCTCGCGACTTCGACATGGCCAACGAGATCGAGCAGTCGATCAGCTAGCTACGCTAGTTGGGGTCCGGGACCGCCGACACTTCTTCCCGGAGCCACGGAGGCAACGAGAACGTCACGTCCTCCGAAGTCACCTCTTTCGTCTCCACGGTGTCGTAACCCAATGCCTTGAGCCGCTCGAGTAGACCGTCGACGAGCACCTCCGGTGCACTGGCCCCCGAGCTCACGCCGACCGTCTCTGCGCCATCCAGCCACGCGGGGTCGAGATGGGACTCATCGGGGACGAGGTAGGCCGGGGTTCCCGCCTTCTTGGCCACCTCGACCATCCGGTTCGAATTAGATGAGTTGACCGCCCCGACGATGAGGACGACGTCCGATTCCGGAGCTATCGCCTTCACCGCTACCTGTCTGTTCTGGGTCGCGTAGCAGATGTCGTCCGAGTTGGGACCGACGATGTTCGTGAAACGACCGCGCAGCGCTTCGACGACGTTCCTAGTGTCATCCATCGATAGCGTCGTCTGCGTGAGGAACGCGATCGGCTCTCCGGTTTCCATGCCGAGCTTCTCGATCTGGTCCACGTCTTCGATGACATGCGTCCTGCCGGGAGCCTCGCCGGCGGTGCCCTCGATCTCTTCGTGACCGACGTGGCCCACGAGCACGATCTGTCGCCCGGCGCGGTCGAACCGCTTGGCCTCGAGGTGCACCTTCGTGACGAGTGGGCAGGTGGCGTCGATGACCTGCAGCCCCCTGGCGTCGGCGTTGCGCCGGACCTCGGGGGACACGCCGTGTGCGGAGAAGATGCACACCGAGCCCTCGGGGATCTCCTGCTCGGATTCGACGAATATCGCCCCGCGCTTCTCGAGCTCGGACACGACGTGCCGGTTGTGAACGATCTCTTTCCGCACGTACACCGGGGAGCCGAGGGTTTCGAGGGCCCGTTCGACCATCTTCACGGCGCGGTCGACCCCGGCACAATAGCCTCGGGGAGCAGCCAGCAGGATCCTTTTCATGACTCCATCGTAGTCGGTGCAACGTTATGTCCGAGCGTGAGCGCGCCTTCACAAGTGCTCCACGAGGCCCTAAAGAGGCCTTCACGAATGCTCATCGAGCGGAGCGAGCGCTCTTCTTCTTCTTAGCCGGCGCCTTCGGCCGAGCGGTGGGCGGTAGCCGGTAGAGATCGGGGTGGCCCGCTTCCTGGCTCGAAGGACACAGTGGTTCGATCGGGCAGTTCTCGCAGAGAGGCCGCTTCGCATCGCAGATCGTTCGTCCGTGTGCGATGAAGAGGTCGGTGACCTCCCCCCACCTTTCCTTCGCTACGACCTCCATCAGATCCCGTTCGATCTTCGCCGCGTCCTTCGAGTTGTGAAGGGTCCATCCCAGGCGTACGGCCACTCGTCCGACGTGTGTATCGACCGCGATGCCTGCATCGGGGTCTCGCTTGGCGGCCTCGGGGTAGCAGTTCGCCTGCACGATGTTGGCCGTCTTCCGGGCCACGCCCGGCAGCGTGATCAGCTCGGCGATCGTATCGGGGACCCGGCCGTCGAAATCCTCGACCAGCTTCGCCGCCATCCCCTTCAGCGATCTGGTCTTCTGATTGAAGAAGCCCGTGGACATGATGTCCTTCTGCAGTTCCTCGTCGGGCACCCGAAGGTAGTCCTCTGGGGTCCGGTACTTCACGAAGAGGTGCTTCGTCACCTCGTTGATCTTGGCGTCGGTGGACTGAGCCGACAGGATCGTCGCGACGACGCACTCGAGGGGGGTGGTGAAGTCGAGGGCGATCCGGGCCCCCTCGTGGGCCCGTGCGAGCGTGCGAAGGACGGCCGGTGCTCGCTCCTCGAGCGGGGATTCACGGGTGGGCGCGGGCGGCATGCCGCGAGGATATCTGGTAGCCTTTCCAAACGACTGTTTGTTTGCGGAACGCTTTGACCAGCATCCCGTATATCTCTGCTGAGGTTTTCGGAGGGAGCCCGGTGGCACAGGTCATCGATAGGACGCACAGCCCGAGACGGGCTGAGATGGTCCGGGCGGCCGCGCGCCTCTTCTCCGAACGCGGCTACCACGGGACCTCGATGCAGCATCTCGCCGATGCCCTCGGGCTCCTGCGGGGGTCGTTGTACGCCCACATCGGATCCAAAGAAGAGCTGCTGTTCGACGTCGTCGACGAGGGCGCTCGGCGCTTCATCGAACGGGGCCGCGAGGCCGCGGAGCTCGATGCGCCGGCCCCCGACCGCTTGCGACGGTTCCTCATAGCTCATATCGAGACCGCGATCGAGCACCTCGAGGCGGGCACCGTGTTCTTGAACGAATGGCGCTACCTCTCCGACGACCTCCAGGATGAAGTGAAGGCGAAACGCGATGAGTACGAGGCCCAAGTGAAGCGGATAATCGAGGAAGGGGTCGCTCATGGCGAGTTCAGGGCAGACCTCGACGTCACACTGACGGTGACGCTTGTCTTGTCCGCCGGGAACTGGATATACGCGTGGTATCGGCCGGGGGGGGCACTCACCCCGACACAGATCGGTGAGAAGTATTCGGATCTACTGGTTAGGGGGCTCGCACGATGACCTACGAAGAGAAGCTAGGACAGTTCAACGAGCACATCGCGTTGGGCGGAAAGGTCGAGACTCAGGACTGGATGCCCGACGATTACCGACGCGGGGTCTTGAAGTTCATCGAGATGCACGCGAACTCCGAGATCATGGGGGCCCTACCCGAGCGCGAGTGTCTTCCCTTCGCCCCGAGCCTCCAACGGAAGATGTCGCTCGCAGCCAAGATCCAGGACGAGGTGGGCCACGCACAGTTGCTCTATCGCGTCGCCGAGGATCTCGGTAAGAGTCGTGAGTCGATGTTTGTCGACCTCGTACAGGGCCGGTCGAAGTTCCACAACGTCTTCCACTACCCCGTACATCAGTGGGGCGACGTGGCAATCATCGGGTGGCTCATCGATGGGGCCGCCCTCGTCACGCAAGCCGCGCTGCTCGACTCCTCCTACGCCCCGTACACGCGCGTGCTCAAGCGCATCTGCACGGAGGAACAGCTCCACCTGCGCCACGGCGAGGACATCACGCTCGAGCTGGCTTCCGGCACCGACGCCCAGCGTGAGATGTTCCAGGAGGCCCTCGACCGCTGGTGGCTGGCCATCATCCATTTCTTCGGCCCGAGATCCAACGTCGAGAAGGACCTGCTTCTACGGTGGAAGGTGAAAACCCGCACGAACGAAGACCTGCGGCAGGAGTTCCTGGATCGCTACATCCCGAAGATCCTCGAGCTCGGATTCACCTTCCCCACGCCCGTCCCCTACGAGGACGACGGCCACTGGCTCATCAAGGAGGAGGACATCGATTGGGAGCCCCTCAACTCGATCAAGAAGAACGAGGGCCCGGAGACGGAGCGCCGCCTCAGCAACCGCCGGGCGATCTACGAGGACCACCGCTGGGTCCGCGAAGCCCTGAGCGAACCCGCCGTCCACGCGGCCTGAGTTGCCGCCCGACATGAGCCCACGGAACGTTGACCGCGGCAGCGATCGCCTAGGCGATCGCGAGGGATAGGAGATGGAAGCCCACATGCTGCCCCACTTGAGCCCACGGAACACAAACCACGGCCGCGATCGTCTGGACGATCGCTATGGAACAAGAAGGGCCCACATGCTGCCCCACCTGAGCCCACGGAACGCGAGCCAAGCGATCCACGCGCAATCCCGATCAAGCGCACGGCATGCAGACCGCGGCAGCGATCGCCTAGGCGATCGCGAGAAATAGATGGACGTCTATGAGGTTTTCCGGCGGGGCGGGCACAAGGAGCCGTTCGAGCATTGTGGGAGCGTGATCGCGCCCGACTCGGAGATGGGGCTGCTGATGGCGAAGGAATGCTTCCTGCGACGACGCGAGGGTCAACACCTGTGGCTCGTTCGCCGGACCGACATCCACTCCTTCAAAGACGAGAGTCTCCTCGAGATCGCAGCGGACAAGAGCTACCGGTTCGCGCACGCCTACAGAGACGTCGTGACCAAGCGCGACAAGGCGCGCGAGCGCGCCAGAGGACTCGGGGAGACCGGATAACGATGAGCGAAGCGTTGGTGTCGCTGCTGACCGCTCTGGCGGACGACGAGCTGATACTCGGACACCGTCACTCCGAGTGGACCGGCTTCGCGCCCCACATCGAGGAGGACGTCGCGTTCTCTTCCATCGCTCAAGACGAGATCGGGCACGCCGCCGCCCTCTACGGCATCCTGGCTCAACGCTCGGGGGGCGACGCCGACGGTCTCGCGCTCGGACGGGACGCCGCCGAGTATCGCCACGCCGTCCTCTGTGAACGGCCGAATCGAGATTGGGCCTACACACTCGCGCGGCACTGGGTGTACGACACGGCGGACGCGATCAGACTCGAGGCGTTGGGCGACACGGCGGACGAAGAACTCAAGGCCCTCGTAACGAAGATGAGCCGGGAAGAGCGTTACCACCTCATCCATGCCGACGCCTGGATCGAACGCGTGGGGGCCGGCCCCGTCGAGGGGCGCATGAAGCTCGAGGATGGCCTCAATCAAGCCTTCGAGGAGGCGTTGGGGTTGTTCGAGCCGATCCAGCACGAGGAGAAGGCGGTCTACGAAGGCTATCTGCCGGTCCCCTCCTCGGAGCTCGCCCGCCGCTTCCGGGAGCGCGCAGCCAACAAGCTCGACGAGTTGGGCGTGCCGACCGAGATCGACTCGAGGTCCGATGAATCGGCGGAGTTCGTCGCATCTTCGTCGGGCGACCTCATCGCCAGTGGAGACAACAGGGCCCCGGCCCCTCACGAGCGAGCTCGAGGTCTTGGCGGGCGCGCGGGTCACCACTCCGAGGAGTTCGATGAGCTGTGGAACGTGATGACGTCGACCTACCGGAACAACCCCGGGGCCACATGGTGAGCCCCGTCCGCACGATCGAGGACGCTGTGTGGGACGCCCTCGCCGGGGTCCAGGATCCCGAGATCCCCGCAGTGTCGGTCGTCGACATGGGAATGGTCCGTGACGTCACCGCCGAAGGCACCATTGTGACGGTCGTCATGCTGCCCACGTTCACGGGATGCCCCGCAGTGCCGATCATCAAGAGCGATGTCGCCGCCGCCGTCTCGGCGGTCGAGGGCGTGACCAGCGCCCGGGTCGAGATCACCTTCACTCCGCCGTGGACGACGGACCGCATAACGGATCAGGGGCGGGAGAAACTGCGCCAGTTCGGGCTGGCCCCCCCGACGGGCGAGGGCCCGGTGCTGATCACCGACATCGGGCTGCCGGAAGTGGCCGAGTGTCCCTTCTGTGGCAGCCGCGAAACACACAACGAGAACGCATTCGGGCCCACGCCATGCCGTGCGATCTATTACTGCGACGCGTGCAAGCAACCTTTCGAGCAGTTCAAACCGGTCTGAACGCCTAGGAGCGCGTGAACGGCCCGGGGCGCTCTCGGACCAGTGTGCAGAACTCCGTGACGACATCCGGATCGAACTGCGTTCCCGCGCCTTCGTCGAGCCTGCGCAGAGCCTCTTCGACCGGCAGCGCTTTCCTGTAGGGCCGATCGGTCGTCATCGCGTGGAACGCGTCGCACACGAAGATGATGCGGGCCTCCAGGGGTATCTCATCCCCGGCGTTGCCATCTGGGTAACCATCGCCGTCGAATCGTTCGTGACAGTGCCGGACGATCCGCCTAACGTCTGACAGCCGGACGATGGGGGCCAAGATCTTCTCGCCCAGCTCGGGGTGTGTCCGCATGACCGCCCACTCCTGGTCGGTGAGGGGGCCGGGTTTCAGCAGGATCTCGTGTGGGATGCCGATCTTTCCGATGTCGTGGAACAACGCGCCGAGTTCCAGAGACTTGATGCGGTCGTCATCGATACTCAGAGCCTGACCTACCTCGAGCGACATATCCGTTATCCACCGCGCGTGCGATGAGGTGTATTCGTCCTTGGCTTCGAGGGCGTTGGCAAGGGCCTCGACGGTCGACAGAAAGGTGTCCTCGAGGTCGTCGAAGCGCGTCGCGTTCGAGATTGCAAGCTGGGCTTGGTGAGCCACGCCGCCGAGCAGGCGGAGCTCCCGCTCGGAAAAGGTCTTCTCGCCCTCCACGGGAACTGCCACCACCAGCCATCCATGCCTCTTGTCGAAGGACATGGG